>DHQC01000005.1:0-564 GCA_002411005.1 Caryophanales bacterium UBA5348
CGCGACAGGACGGAAAGACCCCGTGGAGCTTTACTGTAGTTTGATATTGGGATTCGATATGTTATGTAGAGGATAGGTGGGAAACTTTGAAGCTAAGACGTCAGTTTTAGTGGAGTTAACCTTGGAATACCACCCTTAACATGTTGAATTTCTAACTCAGAACCATGATCTGGTTCGAGGACAGTGTCTGATGGGCAGTTTGACTGGGGCGGTCGCCTCCTAAAAAGTAACGGAGGCGCCCAATGGTTCCCTCAGAATGGTTGGAAATCATTCATAGAGCGTAAAGGTATAAGGGAGCTTGACTGCGAGACTTACAAGTCAAGCAGGTGCGAAAGCAGGGCTTAGTGATCCGGCGATTCAGAATGGAATGGTCGTCGCTTAACGGATAAAAGTTACCCCGGGGATAACAGGCTGATACCACCCAATAGTTCATATAGACGGTGGTGTTTGGCACCTCGATGTCGGCTCGTCACATCCTGGAGGTGGATTCGCTTCCAAGGGTTGGGCTGTTCGCCCATTAAAGTGGCACGCGAGCTGGGTTCAGAACGTCGTGAGACAGTTCGG
>DHQC01000005.1:716-47933 GCA_002411005.1 Caryophanales bacterium UBA5348
GAGAGGACCGGGATGGACGCACCTCTGGTGTATCTGTTGTCACGCCAGTGGCAGTGCAGAGTAGCTATGTGCGGAATAGATAACCGCTGAAAGCATATAAGCGGGAAGCTAACTTCAAGATGAGTTTTCCCATATTTTAAATAGTAAGATCCCAGAAAGACTATCTGGTTGATAGGCTAGGAGTGGAAGCATGGCGACATGTTGAGCGGACTAGTACTAATAGATCGAGGATTTAACCCTATAAATTAATTTGTTGCAACCACATTATCATGTTTTCAGAGAATTATTTCTCTATTTGTATTGGTGACTATAGCAAAGTGGATACACCTGTTCCCATCCCGAACACAGAAGTTAAGCACTTTCACGCTGACAATAGTGTAAGCGAAGATAGGACGTTGCCAATACTTTTTTTGTTTAATGAACCTGTTTTTTACAGGTTTTTTTATGTGTTTAGAGGAAGAATTATTAGTTATCACGAAAAGGATATCAGGAGGTAAATATGAAAAAACTGATATTCTTCGTATGGTTGTTATGTTCGTTTACAAAAGTTTACGCAACAGAAGACGAAATGTGGAAAGACTACATTATGAATGATAGTGATTTTTATATAATGAATGCTGAAATTAGATATAAATGGTATACAGAAGCAAAAATATTTAGTAATGATTACTATATTGAGAATGAAAATAATTTAGAATATCCTAATATAGATAAAAATAAATTTATTGTTACTGACTTTAGTGAATGGAATAATGTTAATCCCCCTCCTAAAAAGAATAGAATTATAGAATTAAAACCAGCTAGGCGTTATCGCACCTTTAAACCTGTAAGATATATCATATTAAATAATTTTGATGGTAGTGGCGAATCTTTTTTTATAAATGAATTAAGTATCTTTTATGAGCACAGAGAGTTAGATATTGAAGTTATTTGTACTAAATGTGCTCCTGATTTCCCAACAGCTGTTAAAGACGGAAAGTATTCAACTAATTCATTTATAGAAGAAGGAGGTATTCTTACAATTGATTTAGGTAGTTATCATAGTGTTGAAAAGCTATTATTTGAGATGTTTGTACACTATAAGATAAAAAACAATAAAAAATTTGATTTTTATTTTAAAGAAAGCCTGTTATCTGATAAAAATTCTGGTTCAAAGAGAATAATTTTAGATATTACTTCAAATAATTCTCAAAGACCCATTGATTTTCTTTTGAATTTTGATAGTACCTACGATTATGATTTTGATTTTGGGAATTGGGTTTACATAGAAGGGGCTCTTAATACAACCTTTTACAGGCAAATGCAATATTTAACTTTATATCGTTATAAAGATATAAAATATCAATATTATAAAATGGAACGAACATATTTGGATGATTATTATACTAAGTTAATCTTTAATGATCATCTTAAGGATGAATCTAGTGCAAAAATATTTTATTCATATGGTAAAAGAGAAAAGGATATTACTCAAAATCATAATAATATTTGTGACAATGACAATCCCTCTAAAAATGAAAACAATAAAGAGGATGTTTTACTAGAAAATAGTGCTTCACAAACTATAGCTGTATGTGAGCCTCTAGAATCTCCAGTAAATGAAGATGGTTTTATAGGTAATGTTAATTCTGTCAATGACAAAATCAATCAGAGAATCATTGTAAAAAAAGAAATAATTACAAAAGATTGTGTTGCAATCGACAATTCACAGTTAAAGGAAAAAAATAAATTGATACCTATTAATCAACAAGATAATTCTAAAAAGAAGACATTATCAACAGAATCAAAGTCTAATCTTTTTTATTTTTTATTAATACTTCTATTAATATTGATTATTATACTTTTACTTTTTAGATATCTAAAAAGAAGACATCAAAAATTGTCGCATCAAAAATAATTCTACTTTTGTCGAAAGACTTTATTATTAAAGTCTTTGTGATTAAATTGTAGATATGGAGGAAATATATGCTTGATATTGATATGGAGTTTAGAAAAGGAATATTATTTGTAAGATTAAGTGGAGAGTTTTCCGTTAGTAATTGTTCCAAACTTAATGATAAACTGAAAAAATTAGTCAATGAAAACAATGTTAGATTTATAACATTCAATGTGTTTGGGCTTAGTTATATTGATCTAGAGGGTATTAATACTATCCTTAGATATAATCAAGCCTTATCAAAAATAAATGGAAAGGCCTTAATCTGTGGAATTGAAAATGATTTTGTTAAATCCAGAATGTACAAAAGCAATATCCTGTCTTCTATATTTGAAACAAAGGATGAACTTGGCGCAATAAATTATATAAATTTAGGAGGCTATATATGATTAATACTTATCAGGATAATTTAAATGATGTTATTATAAATAATCAGAATTTGATTCATTCTTTAGCAAAACAATATGATCGTCGTTTGCATGATGATTTATTTCAAGTAGGGGTTATTGGTATGATTGATGCTTATAGTCATTATGACTCAAGTATGAATACTAAATTTACTACTTATGCTTATTCTTATGTTGCAGGTGAAATGAAAAAGTTTGTTAGAGAAGATCGAAGTATCAAAATAAGTAGAGATATTATATATTTATGTTCTAAAATTGAACATACTAGAGAACTAATGCGGCAAAAGTTGCATAGGGAGCCAACATTAAATGAATTGTCAGATTTTTTAGAAATAAGCCCAGATAAAATAACAGATGCTTTACAAGCTAATTGCTATGTTAAAAGTATTGATGAGCCAATTACCGGGGAAGGGAAAGAATTGACAATAAAAGATGTTGTAGGTGTTAAAGAAAATTATGAATTGCTAGATTTACTTAATTTACGAGACGAATTAAGTAAACTCTCTCTTCGAGATAAACAAATAATAGAAAAGCGCTTTTTAGAAGAAAGGACACAATGTGAGACCGCTACAATGATGGGGATGTCACAAGTAGAGGTTTCAAGAACTGAAAAAAAGCTTATTTTAAGGCTAAGAAACAAGCTCCAATAATAATATATTTGATAGACAAATTCTCTCCTTTTTAGTTGAATAACAAGAGTAATAATGTTATAATTTGTATACTAGCAAGGGAGAATTTTATGAGTAAGAATTTAAAGATAATTATAGGAATTGTGTTTCTTTTTATTTCGTTAGTAATATTACTTTTTAGTTATTATATATTTCAATTAACACCAACATCTAGTAAAGAGGATATGGTTCAAATAGAAATTCCAAAAGGTGCATCAGGTAGTAAGGTTGCTAATATACTAAAGGAAAACAATCTTATAAGAAGTGAGCTTATTTTTAGAGTATATATTAAGATTCATAATACTAATAATATAAATTATGGAATATATGATCTTAA
Source organism: Caryophanales bacterium UBA5348 (assembly GCA_002411005.1). GTDB lineage: Bacteria > Bacillota_I > Bacilli_A > RF39 > UBA660 > DHQC01. The sequence continues at coordinate 4,065 of DHQC01000005.1, forward strand.
TGAAGCGATGGGTGTAAAGCAAATAGTAGAGATCATCACAGATGCAAAAGCTTCAGGTAATACAATATTATTTAGAGAAGGCCTAAATATGTGGAATATTGCTAAGGTTATATCCGAATATACTAACAATACAGAAGAGGATGTATATGCATTACTTGATGACGAGGAATATATAGATGGTCTAATAAATGATTATTGGTTTATAACGGAAGACATCAAAGCAAAAGATATATATTATCCCTTAGAAGGTTATTTAGCTCCTAATACTTATCAATTTGCCGATAGAAACGTTTCAGTTGAAGTAATATTTGAGAGCATGTTAAATCAAATGGGGAAAGTATTAACACCATATAAAGATAAGCTTGGAAATCATACAATTCATGAGGTTTTAACTTTAGCAAGTATGATAGAAGCTGAAGGTAAGACTTTAGAGGATCGTAAAAATATAGCAGGAGTATTTTATAATAGACTAGCTATAGGCGATTCGCTAGGTAGTGATGTTACAACGTATTATGCAATAAAACTTGATAATTATGCTAGCCCTTTAAAAACGATTGAAATAAACACTTATAACCCATATAATACGAGAGGTCCTAGGATGGCTGGTTTATTGCCTGTGGGACCTATTTGTTCACCAAGTGAAAGCTCGATTGTAGCTGCTATAGAACCAATTGATAATGATTATTTATTTTTTGTAGCTGATAAAAATGGTAAGATTTATTTTATGAAAACATATGCTGAACATAATGCTAAAATAAAAGAATTAAAAGCAAAGAAACTTTGGTGTGAATTTTAATCAAAAAAACAGATAAATTTTAAATTATCTGTTTTCTTTTTTATTGATATAATTCAACTTTTAAAGCTTCAATATTATTATTCATAATTTTAATAAAATCAATTTCTTCATTTCTTTCTGCTTCACTTAAATTAGTACCTGTTCGATAACTTATAGGTGTAAGATTGTACTTAGTAATTAAGTTTTTTGCTGTTTCGCTAAGTTCATTATCATCTATTACAAAAACATGTTTAATTACACCACTATTAATTAATTTTTCAACATCACTTAATCTTTTATCTGTTAACTTTTCATTTTCCTCTAAGGATAAGACGTTCAATCCATATTTCTCTAAATGGATTAACATATCATCCGCTACAACAATATTTTTATCTGCTGCATTCTCAACGATTAAGTTTAATTCAGCATCAATTTCTGACATTTCAATTTTTAATTTCTCATAATTTTCATCAATTTCTCTTTCTAAATAAGTGTTAGTAATATATTCTTTGAAACCTTCTTTGATGTTTTGAGCCATCATTAGGAAGTTTGATGGATCTAACCATATTTCTTCCTCCTCATGTGTATACTCCATACTCATAGCAGCGTCAATAATTAAAAGATTTTTATTTTTATTTAACATTGTAATTGCATAATCCTTTTCGTTACTTAATCCATTATAAATGAAAATTCGTCCTTTACTGTAATCTGTCAATTGTTTATCCGTTAGATTATAATTATTAATATTTATATCATTTGGATAAATACTGTAAATTTTACCATTATTTCCATATAGCTTTTCTGTAATATATTCAACTGGGTAATTTGTTGTATAGATTGTAACATTTTCTAGACTATCTTTTTTAAAACAACCGGTAACGGCAATTAATGTAATTGCTAAAACAATAAAATATTTCTTTTTCATTTCGTCCTCCTAGGTGGTACAGGATCATATCCAAAGGAACCCCATGGATTACATCTTAATATTCTTTTAATTGATAGGTATGTTCCTCTGAAAAAACCGTGTTTTTCTAAAGCCTCTACTGCGTAATGTGAGCAAGTAGGTGTAAATCTACAACTACTATGTGAAGTAAGGGGCAATTTCTGATATATTTTAATAAAGAATATCAAAACATGTTTCATTTTATCACCTATCAATATTTTACGATATTTTTCGGCATTTGTAAAATGAAAACTGCTAAATAATATAATGAGTGACAACTATTAAATATATATTTGATTTAGATGATATATATATGTAATATTTTTGAATTTATTTTAATCCTTGTTTGTAATAAACGCTGTGGTTTGATATAATGTAGTTGGTGATAATATGGAAGAATTATTAGAAAAACTAAAAATAAAACCTAATAATATGGATTTATATAATAGAGCGTTTATCCATTCTTCTTATGCCTATGAACATGATATGATTCCTGATTATGAGCGCTTGGAATTCTTGGGCGATGCTGTTTTAGAACTTGTCATAAGCGATTATTTATATAAGAACCAAGACCTTGACGAAGGGCAAATGACGCGAATGAGGGCTGCTTATGTATGCGAGAATGCATTATATGAATATGCTTTAAGTCTTAATTTTAATGAATATGTAAAATTAGGACATGGGGAAGAACGAAGTGGGGGAAAGTTTCGCAAAACTATCTTAGCAGATATATTTGAAGCGTTTCTTGGAGCAGTTTATCTAGATCAGGGCTTACATAAAGTAAAAGAAGTTGTTAACGGTGTTATAATACCAACGATTGAATCTGAAAATGAATATTTTTTCAAGGATTACAAAACTATGCTTCAGGAATTGGTACAAATTGATCAAAGGACAGTTACATATGAACTTGTAAAAGAATCGGGCCCACCACATAATAAAACATTTAAAGTTGTAGTTATGGTTGATGGTATAAATTTTGGTGAGGGTATGGCCAAATCAAAAAAACAAGCCGAACAAAATGCAGCTCTAGCAGCTTTAAAAAAGCAGGCAAAATAAAAAGAGTATTTACAATAGAATTAGGGTGAAAATATGTATTTAAAAAATATAAAAATAGTTGGTTTTAAATCTTTTGCAGATAAGACCAACATTGATTTTAAAGATGGTATTACAGGTATCGTTGGCCCTAACGGATCAGGTAAAAGCAATGTTGTAGATGCTGTTAGGTGGGTTTTAGGAGAACAATCAGTTAAGACTCTCCGTGGAGATGGTTCTATGACAGATATTATCTTTTCTGGAAGTAAAAGTCGTAATCCGGCTTCTAGTGCTTCGGTGACTCTTGTTTTTGATAATGTTGATCATTATTTTCCTATCGATTATGCAGAATTATCAATCAAAAGAGTAGTTTATAAGACTGGTGAAAATGAATATTATTTAAATAATGAACGATGTCGTTTAAAAGATATTATGAATTTGATAATTGACACAGGTATGGGACGAGATGCTTTTAATATAATTTCCCAAGGCAATATTCAAGATATACTAAGTAATAAACCAGAAGAGCGTAGAGTAATATTTGAAGAAGCTTCTGGTGTTTTAAAGTATAAAAAACGTAAAGAAGAAGCTTTACGTAAATTAGATAAAACACACGATAATATTGATCGTATTAATGATATTACAAATGAATTAGAATCTCAGATAGAACCTTTAAAGGAACAAAGTGAAAAAGCTCATATCTATGTAGATGCTAAAAGTGAATTAGAAAATGTTGAGATAGCACTTATTGTTCATGATGTTGAGAATATGAACAGTGAATATCGATCTTCCAAAACTCAAATAGATAATTTAAATGATGAAATAATTAGTATTTCAGAATCAAATTCTACACAAGATGCAGATTTAGAAAAAGAAAAGGTTGCCTTAGTTCATGAGAACAGTAACCTTCATCAAAAACAAAAGGAACTTGTTGAATTATCCAGTAAAGTCGAACGTTTAAATGGGCAGAAACTTCTTGTTGTTGAACGAGGAAGATATGATAGTGAGGATGCTAAAGTTCATGATCATATTTTGTTATTAAAAGAAGGCCAATTGAAAATAAAAAATGAAATCGAGAGTACAGCTCAAGATATAAAGATTAAACGAGATGAAGTCAATTGCATTAATCAAAAAATAGATCAACTAAGACTTGATATGGTAAGCATAAAGAAAAGTGTAGAGGATTTAGAACAAGAAAGAAATAAATATGTAAGAGGCCACCTTGAATTAAACCACAAGAAAGATATTTTAGAAACTTCTATTGAAAATAATAGTTCTCTTCCATATGGAATTAAAAATGTTTTGGGTAATCCTAAGTTAAGAGGAATACATAATATTATTGGTAGACTTATATCTTTTGATTCAAAATATAGTACTGCTATAGATATTTCTTTAGGAGCTAGTTCTCTTTTTGTAGTAACAGATAATGATGTAACGGCAAAAGATGCAATCAGTTATTTAAAAAGTAATAATTTAGGTAGAGTGACATTTTTTCCTCTAAATGTGATTAAAGAAAGACACATTGATATGGAAACTTATAATATGATAAAGGATAATTTATCATTTATCGATATGGCTTCCAATCTTCTTGAATATGACGATAAATATAAAAATATTATCTTAAATCAATTAGGTAATGTTATTATTGCAAGTGATATTGATGGCGCTAATCAAATTGGTAAAATGATTAATTATCGTTATAAAATAGTGACTCTAGATGGGGAATTGTTACATGTAGGCGGTTCTATTACTGGTGGAACATCTAAAAAGAGTAATAGTATTATTAGTGAAAAGTACGAGTTGGAAAGTATTAATCGTAAATTAATTTTAGTTGATGAAAAAATAAAAGATATTGATTTAAAACATAATGATATAGAAACGATGTTAAAAGAATTTCAACTGAAAGACTATAATCAAAAACTTGAGAAGAGTACGCTTGACGAAAGTATTGCTAATAAGATAAATGTATTAAAGGAATTAAAAATAAAAGAAGAAGAGACTAAAAACGAATTGCATAATCTATCTTCAGTTATTGATGATACAGTCAATAGTGAAGAACAAAATATTATTGATGCATACTATAAAACTTTAGGTGAAAAAGAAGAACTAGAAAAAACTATAACTTCTATTTCGAAAAAAGTAGCATCTTTAAATGAAAGTATTGAAGAACGAGAGTCTGCATATAAAAAGAATAATGAATTCATCTTTAAAAAACAAAATGTATTAAAAGAATTAGAAATTAAAGTTAATCGTTTAGATGTTAAGTTGGATATGTTATTAAATACTTTAAATGAAGAATATACAATGACTTTTGAAAAGGCTAAAAAAGATTATATTTTGGTAATGGACGAGGCTGAAGCTCGTAAGAAGGTTAATAGTTTAAAAAATACTATTAAGAATTTAGGTGTTGTTAATATAGCGGCTATCGAGGAATATGATCGCGTAAGTAAGAGATATGACTTTTTAACTGCTCAGAAAAACGATTTATTTAAAGCTGAAAACACACTTCTAGACATTATCAAAGAAATGGATCTAGTTATGAAGGAAGCCTTTGAGGAAACTTACAAGGCAATTAGTGAAGAATTTAAAGTCGTTTTCAAAGAATTGTTTGGTGGTGGAGAGGCTTATCTTAAGCTGACTGATCCTGATAATATGTTGGAAACTGGTGTTGATATAATAGCATTACCGCCAGGTAAAAAGCTTCAACACATATCATTGCTTAGTGGTGGTGAGAAAGCCCTAACGGCTATAGCTCTTTTATTTGCCATTCTAAGAGTAAGACCTGTACCTTTCTGTATCTTAGATGAAGTTGAAGCTGCTCTGGATGATGTCAATGTTCAAGGCTACGCTAAATTCCTAAGAACTTTTAAAGATAAAATGCAGTTTATTATTATAACTCATAAAAAGAAGACGATGGAATATGTAGATGTTTTATATGGTATAACAATGCAAGAATCAGGTGTTAGTAAATTAGTTAGTGTTAAGTTAGAAAGTAGTAACTTTTGAAAGAAAACTAAATATACTAAATTAGGAGGATTCTTATGTTACCTAATGAACGCCTTAAAAAAATAACTTTTGTTTTCTTTTGTCTTACTTTGATTATTCTTTTGTGTATTATTATATTTTTTGCATACATATAAAAAAGATGAGAATTAAATCATTCTCATCTTTTCTTCATCCTTAAACGGATTGTCTTTATCAATTTTATCAATAAATAAGATTCCATTTAAATGATCAAGTTCATGTTGAACTGCTATTGCTAATTCTTCTCTTGCTCTTAATTGTTGAGTATTGCCATTAATATCTCTATATTCAATCGTAATTCTAGCGTATCTTGGTATAATACCTTCAACATCACGATTAACACTTAAGCATCCTTCGCCACCACCTGCATAGATAAGTTCTTCGGAATGGCTAATAATTTTAGGATTTATTATAGTATATCTATTAAATGACTTATCTTCTTGTTCGTGAGCTATAACAAAGTATTTTTTAGCTATTCCAAGTTGAATAGCTGCTAGGCCCATACCAGGTCTGAGATTATATTCTTTAGCTATTTCTTCAATTTGGCTATTCACAAGATGCTCTAGCATCTCATTAATTAAATTTTTATCTTCATTTGAGAGTGGAAAGACAATATCGCTACTTATTTTACGTAATCTTTTATCTTTCTCATCTAAAATTTTTATTAAATTTGTCATTACATTCACCTCGAAAAATCACTTGTATTTTATCACAATTTGTAAGCTTTAGCAAACAGGAGTGTTGTTTTATGACGTCAGAGTTAAAAATATTTGACATATTTTTATTTTGTAGTAAAATATAGTCGCATAAGAGGGTGATGGATATGGCGTTAAAGAAAAATATGCCTAATGTTTTATCTACTATTAGACTTGGAATGGCCCTAGCATTACCATTTGTATTTTTGAACACAAGTTTATTAAATACTCTTATTTTCTATTTAGTAGGAGATGCTACAGATGCTATAGATGGTTATTTAGCTAGAAAGTGGAAGGCACAATCAAAATATGGTAAATTTGTAGATCCAACAGCTGATAAATTGTTGAATGGAACAGCTCTTTTATTAATATCAATATTTATTAATCCGGCAATGTTTGTTTTAACTGGTTTTGAAGCTTTAATAGCTGGTACTAATATAATACGTATCAAAAGAAAGAGTGATATAAATGTTGCTCAAATAGGTAGAGTTAAAACCGTATGTTTGTTTTTTGCTACTGTTTCAGCTTTAGTAGTACCTATGGTTCCTTCTTTAGCAATGGCATCATATATTTTAATTGGTACAACAGCAACGTTGCAGGCGTTTACAGCAGGAAAGTATCTTAAAGAGTTGCGTAAAGAAAGAAAAAGTTCTAGCGAGAAGACTTTTAAAAATATTCAAAAACCAAATCTAAAAAATGAAGATGACAATATCAAAAAATTAGAATATGCTAAAGTAAGATTAATGGAACTTGAAGCAAAGAAAAAGAATTCATCGGTTGTAAAAGAAAAAGTTAATAAAGAAAGAATGCTATTAATTGAGAAAAATATAGATGAACAAAAAGAACAAGGTGTAAGTAGGACTTTAAGAAAATAAAGTCCTTTTTTATCTCTCGATTAAATATTGTTTATTTTAAAAATAAAGAATGATATAATAAATTGAATACATACTTTTAAAGGGTGAATAATATGATAAAAGAAAAACTAGACTTATTACCTCATGCTCCTGGTTGTTATCTAATGAGGGATATTAAGAATACTATTATATATGTTGGTAAAGCAAAGGATTTGAAAAAAAGAGTAGTTACATATTTTAATCGTCTTCATACTGGTAAAACTAAAATGCTTGTTCAAAACATTGAAACGTTTGAATACATTGTTACTCAAACTGAAGAGGAAGCTTTAATTCTTGAATTAAACTTGATTAAAGAACATGATCCTAAATACAATATATTGTTACGTGATGATAAAACATATCCGTATATTGAGTTAACTAATGAATCTTTCTCAAGGATTTTAGTAGTCAGGGATCATTTAAGACGTAAAAAAAATACTAGATTATTTGGTCCTTATCCTAATGCTTATGCGGCTAGAAAAATTGTTAATATGTTAAATCGATTATACCCGTTAAGAAAATGCCGTAATCTTCCTTCTAAAGAATGTCTTTATTATCATATTAAGTAATGCTTAGGTTACTGTATTAAAGATATTGATTCTGATGTAATAAAGAATATGAATGATGAAATAATTAAATTTTTAAAGGGGAATGATGATTTTTTATTAAAAAAAATAGAAAATGAAATGTATACTGCTTCTGCTAATTTAAATTTTGAGAGAGCTCAAGAAATGAAAAATTTATTAGAGGATGTTAAAATAGTGTTGAAACGTCAAATAATTGATTTTAATGATAATATTGATCGTGATGTATTTGGTTATGCAACCGATGGCAATTATATTGCTATGCAGGTATTTCATGTGAGAGGCGGAAAGATTGTTGAACGTGATTCTACTCTGCACCCATTAATTGATTTAGAGAGTGAAACTTTAACTTATTATATTTGCTCATTCTATGATAGAAATAATTTAAAACCTAAGGAGCTTTTCGTGCCGAATATCATCGATAACGGTATTGTGAGTAACATATTAGGCGTTAAGGTTATTACACCTCTAAGGGGCATGAAAAAGGCTGTTCTAGATATGGCTATGCATAATGCAAGTGTTGCTTTGGAGGAGAAGAAGGAACTTGCTAATCGAAATGATGAACGCAGTTATCAAGCCTCAGCTGATCTTGGAAAATTACTTTCAATTGAAAACTTAAGTAGGGTGGAGATTTTTGATAATTCTCATTTGTTCGGGACGTTCTCTGTTAGTGGAATGGTTGTATTTATTGATGGAAAGCCTTTTAAAAATGAATATCGTAAATTTAAAATTATGAATGATAAGGTAGATGATTATAATTTAATGAAAGAAGTAATTTATAGACGTTATCATCGTGTTCTTATGGATAAATTAGAAAGACCTGATTTAATAATCGTAGATGGAGGAAAAAGTCAAATTGGAGCTGCTCAAGAAATATTAGAAGAACTTGAAATGAAGATTCCGATGTGTGGCCTTAGAAAAAACGATAAACACAAAACAGATGCTCTTATCTATAAAGGCGAAGTGATTACGATTGATTCACACACTCCTGTTTTTCATTTGTTAGAGCGTATGCAGGATGAAGTCCATAATTTTACTATAAGATATCATAAAAATATTAGAAGTAAAGGTGCTCTAGAAAGCATATTAGATAATATAGTTGGTGTAGGTTCAAAACGAAAGAGGGAATTACTTAAGAAGTTTGGATCCTTAGATAAGATTAAAAAAGCAAGTATAGAAGAACTCTCTACAATATTACCAACAAATGTTGCAGAGGGACTTAAGAGTTATTTTATAGACAAGGAGATTGGCAATGAAAAATAGACCAATTGGTATCATTGACTCTGGTATTGGTGGCTTAACTGTTTTAAATAATATGTTAAAAAAATAGCTGAATGAAAGTTATATATGTTGGTGATAATAAACATTGTCCGTATGGGGATAAAACAAAAGAACAATTATATAAGTATGCATCAATTATTATTGATTATTTAATTAGTTAGAAAGTGAAATTGATCATTGTAGCTTGTAATACAATAAGTTGTAATATTCTACCTTCATTAATTTTAAAATATTTAAATGTTAAAATAATAGGTGTTGTTAAGGCGACTGTTAATTTGATTGGAGAAGGTAATTTTCAAAATATCCTGGTTATCGTAACTAAGGCTGCTGTAGACTCGCATGTTTATAAGAGAAGTAATAGAACCTCAATATCCCAATATTACAGTTGATGAACTTGCAACACCTTCGTTAGTACCACTTATAGAAGATGACTCAGCAGAATTGATAAAAGAGGATCTATCGAGATATTTTGATAATATAAAAGTTCCTTTTGACGCTGTTGTTTTAGGATGTACACATTACGCAATAATAAAAACGTTAGTTAAAGAGATTATTGGCAATAAAAAAATAATAAGTAGTAGTGATGGAATTATTGATGATGTTGACAAATATTTGACAGATAACAATCTAAAAGGCACAAAAAAAAGAATACAATTCTTTACTACTGGTTGTGTAGAAGATTTTGTATCCTCATCAGCTAGTTTTTTTTGATTACGAAAACATCACCATTAAAAACTGTTTTAAATTAATCTTCAAAATCAGGAATATATTCTAAAATATCTTTAGGTTGACAGTTTAAATGTTTACATATTGAATTCAATAATTCTAATCTGATACTTTTTATTTTTCCGCGTTTAAGAAGGGACATATTTACTTCGTTGATTCCAACGTTTAATGCTAATTTTTTAGATGAAACCTTGCGATCCGCTAAAACACGGTCTAATCTCAAGACTATCATGGAACCACCACCTTTCCTTGAAAATTTATTTTACGTAAATATAATATCAAAATAATTAACATAAGTCAATAACATGTTATCGAAAAATAATAACACACCCAAAAATTGTGTTTTTTAGTTAAAAAAGTCTATTAAAATTATTTGTATTGTGATACGATAGTGTTATGAAAGTAGAACATCTGTTTTACTTAAGGAGTAGGAGGAAAATAACATGGGCGTTAGCTTAAAAGAAAAAATAAGAGTAGTTAAAAGAGACAATAAAAAAGTTGATTTTAATGGAGAGAAAGTTGCAATTGCAATTAAGAAAAGTTTTGACAGCAATGATGATTTTCTTGAAAGATATAGTGATGAAGATATCAATAAAGTTTATTTATCTGTTTTAGAAGATATAGAAAAGAATTATAATGAAAAATCATTTATTAAAGTTGAAGAAATTCAAGATATTATAGAAAAACAATTAGTTAGGAATGGTTATCAAGATGTATATGAAGCTTTTTCAAAATATCGCGATAAAAGAGCAGAATCTAGAAAAATGTTTTTATCTGAACCAAAACAACATAAATTGATAACAGCTATTGAAAAATTAAGTTTAAAAGATGCTAAGGAAGAAGATTCTAAAAGAGATAATGCCAATGTTGATGGTAATTCATCAATGGGAATGATGCTTCAATTTGGTAGTACTATTTCTAAAGAATTTGCCAAATCATATTTACTTGATCATCGTTTTTCAGAGGCACATGACAATGGGCAAATTCACATTCATGATATGGATTTTCTACCAATGGGAACTACAACCTGCTGTCAAATAGATTTAAATCATTTATTTGATAAGGGCTTTAGTACAGGACATGGTCATTTACGTAGCCCTAATGATATTATGACATATACAGCATTAACAGCTATTGCAATTCAATCTAATCAAAATGATCAACATGGTGGTCAAAGTATTCCGGCTTTTGATTATTATTTAGCCCCAGGGGTTGTAAAAACATTTAAAAAACAATTAAAACAAACACTTTATGATTTTCTTGAAATTACAGGTTTTTTAACTTTTGTTGATTTTGATGCTATTGTTAAAGATATAAGCAAATTAGAGTCAATTGAAATAGATTTGAGTATGTTTGATAAATATATTAAAGAAGAAGAACAAGTAAAAAGACTGTTTGTTAGTGCTTATGAAAAAGCTATAGCTAAAACAGAAAGAGCAACTTATCAAGCTATGGAGGCTTTTGTTCATAATTTAAATACAATGCATTCAAGAGCAGGTGCTCAAGTACCATTTTCATCTATTAACTTTGGTACAGATACATCACCTGAAGGTAGAATGGTTATAAAAAATTACTTATTAGCAGCTGATAGCGGGTTAGGTAAGAAAGAAACACCTATTTTCCCAATTTCAATCTTTAAAGTAAAAGAAGGTGTTAATTATAATCCGGGTGAATCTAACTTTGATTTATTTGAATTAGCATGTAAGGTTTCAGCTAAGAGATTATTCCCAAACTTCTCATTTATGGATGCTCCTTATAACGCTCAGTATTATAAAGAAGGTAATTTTGATACCGAAGTATCTTATATGGGATGTCGTACAAGAGTTATTGCTAATGTAGCTAATCCTGATAAGGAAGTTACGGCTGGTAGAGGTAATTTATCTTTTACATCTATTAACTTACCACGTCTTGGAATAAAATATGGAATTATTAATAATAAGAAAGCAAACTTTGATGGGTTCTATGAAGAATTAAATAAAATGATGGAACTTGTTAGAGATCAATTACTTGAACGTTTTGATATTCAATGTAATAAGAGATTACGTAATTTCCCATTTCTTCTAGGACAAGCTGTTTATTTAGACTCTAAAAACTTGAAGCCTAATGATCGCTTAAAGAAAGTTCTAAAAAATGGAATATTAACAATTGGTTTTATTGGTTTAGCTGAGTGTTTAAAAGCTTTAATTGGTGAACATCATGGTGAATCTAAAAAAGCTCAAGAGCTTGGTCTAAAGATAGTTGGCTTTATGCGTGAAAAGTGTGACGAATATGCTGCTAATTATAAACTTAATTTCTCTTTAATAGGTACTCCAGCAGAAGGTTTATCTGAACGTTTTGTTAATATAGATAAAGCAATTTATGGAATTATTGAGGGTGTAACCGATAAAGAGTATTACACTAACTCATTCCATATCCCAGTATCTTATAATATTAATATTACCGATAAAATTTATAAAGAAGCTCCATATCATGCTTTAACAAATGGTGGCCATATTACTTATGTTGAGCTTGATGGTGATACGACTAATAATTTGGAGGCTTTTATAAAAATTGTTCGTACTATGAAAGAGGCTGGAATTGGTTATGGTGCTATTAATCACCCTGTAGATCGTGATCCAATTTGTGGTTATACTGGCGTAATAGGGGATGTTTGTCCTAACTGTGATCGTAAGGAAGAAGATGGTGACAACTTTGAGCGCATTAGAAGAATTACTGGTTATTTAGTAGGAACTATAGATCGCTTCAATAATGGTAAAAAAGAAGAGGAAAGAGATCGTGTAAAGCATGGAACTAAAGGAATATTAAAATAAAGTTAGTAGGTGGTTGAATGAAAATAAGATTAGCTTCAGAACTTCAATATGATAGTATTGTTGATGGTGAGGGAATAAGGACTGTTATTTGGACCCAGGGTTGTCCTCATAAATGTCCTGGTTGCCATAATCCTAGCACTCATGATTTTGCTGTTGGTTTTTCAATGGATGTTGATGATGTAAAGAAGCAAATATCATCTTATAAAAATCAGGATGGCATAACTTTGTCTGGGGGTGACCCTTTTAGCCAACCTGAAGCTTGTTATGAAATAGCTTCTTATGCAAAAAAGCAAGGATTAAATGTTTGGTGTTATACAGGTTATACTTATGAGGCTTTGCTTGTTATGGCTAAGAGTAATGATATATATCTGAAATTGCTACAAAAAATTGATGTTTTAATTGATGGTAAATTCATAGTGCATTTAAGAAATCTTAGTTTAAAATTCAGGGGTTCTTCAAATCAAAGAGTAATTGATGTCCAAAAAAGTCTTGAATCTGGAGCAGTCACCTTAGTAACTAAATATCAACAAATAAATATTGGACTAGATTTATATGAAAAACCAGATTATATCTTTGTATAAAATAAAAAAAAGTTTCAATTGAAACTTTTTTTATTTTTATTTTTTCATATCACTAGTTGCAAGTAAACATGCGATTAGGGCTAATGTAAGGGCGAAATATTCAGTTAGTAGAAACGCGATATTTACTGTTGTTACATAGCCGAATAATATGAAGCCAAAAGTTAGTGCTCCTGTAGCTGTATATGTTGGAACAAAAAGAGTAAGAACAGCTAAAGTAACAGCATAAACTTTTAAAAGATATTTTTGTAAAGCATTGAACTTCATTTTACAATCCTCCTCATAATTGAAATTATAGCATAATTAGAAAAAAAGAGAAATGTAACTTTATTAATTTACGTTTTTTTGATATAATTTTCATAGGTGATAAATGTGAAGAAACATATTTTTATATTAAGTGGTGTTGTTGCACTAGTTGATCAGGTTGTTAAGATTCTTGCATCTAACTTTTTGGCTGGTAATACTAGTATACCAATAATTAAGGATTTCTTTTATTTGACATATGTTGAGAATACTGGAGCTGCATGGGGAATTCTTTCTGGAAATAGATATTTTTTAATAATCATTGCTATTTTAGCTATTTATGGTATAGTGAAATATTTCTTATTAGATGTGAATATAACCAAGCTAGAATTTGTTGCTTATAGCTTAATATTAGGTGGCGTTATTGGTAATCTAATAGATCGTATATTATATGGCTTTGTTGTTGATTATGCAGATTTTAGATTTGGTGATTATAATTTCCCAGTCTTTAATATAGCTGATGCTGCGATTGTTATTGGTGCCGGCTTAGTAATATTTCATTTGATTAGAAATGCTGTAAAGCAAAGGAGAGTATAGTGAAAATAATAAACGTTGATGAAGATAATGCTGATATTCGTATCGATAAATATTTGATTGAAGAATTAGGTTATAGTCGTAATAAAATACAGAAATTGATTGAAAGCGATAAGATTGCTGTTAATGGTAAAAAAATAAAGAATAGCTATCTTGTTAGGGTGGATGATGAAATAACAATTGAAGATGATGTTGAAGAATCAATTGAGATTAAACCTGAAAAGATTCTGCTTGATATTATTTATGAAGATGATGATGTTATTGTTGTTAATAAGCCTTCTGGGATGGTTGTTCATCCGGCTTTAGGGCACTATACAGGAACATTGGTTAATGCTCTTTTATATCATTCACCAAAACTAAGTGGTATTAATGGAGCAGGAAGACCAGGTATTATACATCGTATTGATAAGGATACAAGTGGATTGTTATTAGTCGCTAAAAATGATGCTGCGCATATTGCTCTAGCTAAATCTTTAAAAGAGAGACATGTAAAACGTCATTATATAGCACTTGTTCATGGTGTTATACCTCATGATCATGGAACAATCGATGCCCCTATAGGTAGAGATTCATTTGATCGTAAAAAGATGGGTGTAACAGATATTAATGCTAAAGATGCTATAACCTACTTTTCTGTTTTGGAACGCTTAAAAGATGTAACATTGATTGAATGTCAATTAGAAACAGGAAGAACTCATCAAATAAGATTACATATGCAATACATTGGATATCCTATTGTTAATGATTCAGTTTATTGTAATAAAAAAACGATAGGTAACTTTGGACAAATGTTGCATGCTAAAACAATAGGTTTTGCCCATCCTAAAACAAATAAATATATGGAGTTTACAGTTGAACCTCCAGCAGAATTTAAAAAAATGGTAGATTATTATAGATAGGAGATAAATATATGGAGAATGTTGTTATAAGAGATAAAGACGCAATTACGATGAAGCTTCTTCATTTTTTCATTACTGACCAGGGTTATACTCCTATTATTGTTCATGGTGTTAAGGATGAAATATGGCTTGAGAATATGCAAGGACCTTATCCAATTGTTAGAATTATGTCTGGTCATATTCATAATCGTGAACAACTTGAATTTGATATGTATAAAACTCATAGTTTAGTTTCTAGAATCAAGAAAAAAACTTTCCGCTTTAAAATCAAAACATTAGCGATTTTCTTAGATATTGAAGATAATGTTAAATTAGAAGCTAATGACGAGATTGATTGTGTAAATGTAATTAATGAAGATAAAAAAGAAAATTATGAAGTTATTGAAAAGGCCTTTCCTGGTATTTCATCAAAGTTGGAATATAATGCTGATGGACTTGACTTGTTTGTTAAAATAACTGAAGAGATAAATGCTACAACTGAAAGGGAAACTAAAAAAACAGAAGATGTTTTTAAATTTAAAAAGTCATATATTACATATGGAATTATATGTTTAAATGTATTGGTTTTCTTCTTTTCAATGCTTTATGGAATTGATACAGTGGCAACATATTTAGGTTTACAACCAGATTTAGTAAGAAGTGGACAAATTTATCGACTTTTAACAGCAGTTTTTGTTCATGCTAGTGTATTGCATATTCTTCTTAATATGTATGCTTTATATATTATAGGCCCTCAACTAGAAAGTTTTTATGGAAGTGGAAAATTTTTAATAATTTATTTATTTAGTGCCTTGATGGGATCTCTTCTTTCAATGTCATTCTTAGGTAATGGTTGGTCTGTAGGAGCAAGTGGGGCTATATTTGGTTTGTTTGGTTCATTATTATATTTTGGATATCATTATCGAGTATATTTAGGAGATGCTTTAAAGAGCCAAATAATTCCAATTATTCTCTTAAACTTATTTTTAGGATTTGCAATTAGTGGTATCGATCAATTTGCTCATTTAGGTGGTTTAATAGGTGGCGTTATTATTTCGGTTGCTGTAGGCTTGAAATATAAAACATCTAAGTCTGAACAAATAAATGGTATTGTGTTATCATTGATGGCACTTGTATTTTTAATCTATATAGCTTTTATATATACAGCAAGTATGTAATAGAAAAAGACTATTTCAATGAATAAGAATTGAAATAGTCTTTTAATTTAACTGGGCCATCCAATGTCTCTTTATCTATAAATAATGTTCTATCTTTCTTTGGCTTAATTCCCCATTTGATAAGAAAAATACATCCATTAACGATCTCGATACCTGTTATATATTGATAATTGGTACATGATCCATCATTAAAATATAAGTGTTCACCAACACGCGGAAACATTGGCCTATGAGTATGACCAGCAATTAACATCTGCTGATTTTTTCTTGTCCAATCGATTAATTTATGTTCTATTGATGCCTTTTTATTATCACTTGTGGAAGCGCTTGTTGGATTGCGTACCCCAATTAATTCAAGTGGTCTCCAGATATGCCTCACTAGCATTCTTGAAACTTCCCAAGCGGTATCATTAAGAAAGTCACCTTGATGACCATGAACAAGTAAGATTTTGTCATTAGTTTCAGAATATCTCAAAATTAAACCTTCACATATATTAATATTGGGGAATAGATATATATATTTACCTTTCCGTTCATCATAATATCCGTTTAATACATTCTGTCTTAAATATTTATTTCTTTTTACAATATCATGATTACCGTAAAGCATGTATAATCTATTTAATTTATAGAATTTGGCCATAAGTTTAAAAATATTAAGGTTGTTGGCAATAATAGGTCTTAAATATTTGTTCTCCCATAATTCATCGCTATCACCAATTTCTATATAGGTATAATTCTTATTAAAATAGTAACGTAGAGCTACAAGAAAAATATATTGGTTCTTGGTAAAATCATCACCAATTCCACCAACTCCTCTATGACAGTCACTCATAATAATTATTTTAGATGAATCATCAAAAATGAGTTCTTTTGAATTGCTAAGGACTTGAGATAACCTTCTTGAGACATTAATAATATTTCCTCCTTTCAAACAAGATTTTCAATTATTTAAATATTTTTTTGGTTTTTCCAATATTTAACAAGTGAATAAATATATTTGGAAAATTATTTTTTATAAAATTTAATTTATCAAGAGCATTATCATAATCTTGGGTAATAAAATTGTATAGTCTACAATTAAAACTGTTATATTTTTGCATAAAATAACTTACTAGAGGTACTTTATCTTTTGATTGTTTGGTTTTAGGTTTGTCAAAGGTTAAATGTACAGAATTATTTATTACTTTTATTTCCGTATCTTTATAACCAATGTTTTTCAAACCAGTAATAAATGATTCTGTCATTGATCTGTTTTCAAAAGAAATAATGATATCCATAATCAAATCTGAAGGCTTAGAAAATAGACCTAACTTAAAACCTGTTAACCACCAATGTGTATCATTTCTAGATAAGAGAATCTTTTCTTTTCTTTTTAATACATAACTCATTGGAAGACGTTCCTCATCAGTAATGCTTTTATAAAAAATGTTATCTTTGTCAGGCTTGTTTTCAAAAGAGTTATAGATACCTATTTCAGCACCAGTTGTCATACCATATTGGCCTTTCCAAAATTCTATCAACCATTTTTTTTGGTTATATTTAAAGGTTATTGGTTCACAGTCGAAAATCATACTTAAGACAGGGGCAGCTTCATCATATGATTTGTGATAACCATATTCTCTTTGCCAGGCATCCATGTTGGAAAAAAAGAAATCTTGGTCTTTGTTGTAAGCAAATCCAAAAGGTTCTAATTGTTTGTTTAATTCTTCAATATCTAAGGTTGATGTCTTAATAACGTTAATACCTAGTAACCACTTCATTTCGTAATAGAGAATAAAAAATAACATTGTTAGAAAGACAAAAATAAAGAGTAAAATAAACCCAATTTTAATCATTTGATTAAGCTCCTTTCACTGTATAATATTCAAGCTTGTATAAAGTGCTTTGACTTATTAAATGGAACCTAATGTTAAAATTAAATATATTAGAAAATAAAAAATGATGATATTGGATTATCTCATCATTTTTGATATTTATAAAATTGATTAATTTTAATTTTCAAGTATTTTATTAGTATTTTTAAAGTTAAGCTTTGCAATACTTTTTAATTTATTCTGACCGTATTTTTTTACTATTTCTTTACCAACTCTATCAACTCCTGGGCCTGCGCCCTTAGGTAAATTTATTCCCAAAGTATTGCTTAAGGTATTCATTTCTTTTAGAAAAAGATATCTGCTAATAATTGAAGCGCAAGCAACGCTTAAACATTTATCTTCAGCTTTAGTTGTAAAAGTGAGCCCTCTTAGTATATTTGGATTACCTCTTAAATAATCATAATATTTAAATTTATTAACGAACTGATCAACAACAATCATATCATAATCATATTTATCTTTATTAATAAGTGTTGATAAAGCTTTGTTATGCAAGACAGCCTTTATCTTATTCATATTTACATCACTGTTATAATTGTTGTTATAGTCTGTGTTATTTAGGATAATAATAGAGTGAGGGATTCTTTTTATTATATCTGGTGCTATTTTTTTAATTTTATCATCGGTAATCCTTTTTGAATCTTTAACACCTAAATCTTCTAAGAATGAAATGTCCTTTCGGTTAACATAAGCGCTTGCTACAATAATGGGTCCAAAATAATCACCTGTTCCAACCTCATCAGATCCAATAGAATTGATGAAATAGTAATCAGTTTTATCGTTTTTATTCTTGTCCTCTTTTTTCTTTTTATCTTTAGTAAGATTGACAGCTTCTTGACCATTATTTAGCATTGCTTCTCTTTCATTCCACATTGCAGCATCAATATCAGCACTAATTCCTTGAAAGACCGCCTTACCTGATTCATATAAGGTAACAACGGTATCTGCTTCATCAGCTTGAAAGACAGCGTAATCTGGTGTTTTTTCACGCTTTTTATCTTCGAAATAATTACTCATCTCGTTCATTGTATTCTCACTAAATTTATAAACTATTGTTTTTTTGGTTGGCATTGTTAATCACATCCTATATGTATTTTAACATATATTGCTTTTCTTTTGGCATAAAATATACTATAATAATAACAATAGGAATGGAAGTGATTTAATGCAAGTAGTTGACGTTATTATTCTACTTATGTTAGGTATGGGAGCGGTTATTGGTTTTAAAAGAGGATTTATTCGCCAAACTGTTCAATCCCTAGGTGGTATTTTAGTTGTTGTCTGTGCCTTTTTATTTAGAGGGCCAGTTGCAGAATTTCTTTTTAAAATTTTTCCCTCATTTGAGTTTGATGGGATATTTTCAGGTATAACATCACTTAATATTTTAGTTTATGAAGTTATTGCATTTATAATATTATTAATAATCTTTGGTCTTATTTTTAGAGTTGCAGTCGTTTTAGCAACATTTATAGAAAAGTTTTTTGATGCAACAATCATTTTAGCTATTCCATCTAGAATATTGGGAGCTTTAATGGGATTGGTTGAATATTATTTACTTGTTTTTATTGCTTTATTTATTTTAACTTTACCAGTATTTAATATTGATATAGTAAATAAATCAAGACTTAAAGATAAGATATTAGAAGGTACGCCAATTGTATCTAATTTAGCAAAAAAGACTGTCAATAGTTTTGATGATATATATGCTTTAAGAGATGACTTTGTCATGGAGGCCGATCGTTTAAAATTAGATCAAAAGGTATTACAAATACTAATTGATAATAAAGTAGTTACTACGGAGAGAGCTGTTGAATTATATGAAGATGGCAAGATAGATGCTAGATAAGAGAGGAGGATTATGAATGAGTTTAATTAATATTAAAGAACAAAATTATGACGAACTTGTTAAAGAAGGACTTGTTTTAGTTGATTTTTATGCTGATTGGTGTGGGCCTTGTAAAATACTTGCTCCAGCTCTTGAAGCGTTATCTAATACCAGAGATGATCTTAAGATAATAAAAGTGAATGTTGATGAACAAGAGGATTTGGCAAGACGTTTTAGTGTTATGAGTGTTCCAACATTACTTTTATACAAAGATAATAATCTTTTAGCCAAAAGGACTGGTTTTCATACTTTGGATATGCTTAACGAGTGGATCTCTGATACCGTAAAATAGGCATTTCTAATTTAAATAAACATATATTACTAGTGTCAACCAAATATGTTGACACTAGTAATTTTTTATGCTATAGTTGTTACAGTTATTAAGAGAGGAGATGCAAATATGGCTGTTAAATTAAGATTAAGAAGAATGGGTGCTAAAAAGAGACCTTTCTATCGTATTGTTGCTGCTGATTCTAGAAGTCCTAGAGATGGACGTTTTATTGAAATTGTAGGTACTTATAATCCTTTAACTGAACCTGCTGAGGTTAATATTGATGAGGAAAAAGCTATAAAATGGTTAAATGACGGAGCTAAGCCTTCTGATACAGTTCGTGATTTATTTAGTAAATCAGGTATTCTAACTAAGTTTTATGAACAAAGGAGGAATAAATAATGACGGATTTAGTATTATTAACTGAAACAATTGTTAAATCCTTAGTGAAAGATCCAGATTCAGTATCTGTTAAAGAATTTGAAACTGATGAGGATTATATTCTTATTCAAATAATGATTGATAAAGAAGCAATGGGGTCCATTATTGGACGTGAAGGTCGTATTGCAAATGCAATTAGAACAGTTGTTCAGGCGGCTTCATTCATCAGTGATAATAAAAAAGTTCGTATTAATATTGATTCTTTTTAAGAGCTAATTTTTTAGTTCTTTTTTTATTGTTCTTTCTTTTTCTTCAAAATACAATCTATATTTTTAGTTGTAATAATCATTTCTTTGTATTATAATTAATATATGTGGATATAATGTGGAGGTCGTCATGAAACAAAGAACAATAACCGCTTTATTAATTTTATTAATTTGTATACCTATTCTGGTAATAGGTGGTACCTTATTTAATCTTTTTGTAGTATTAATTAGTATTTTAGGCTTGAAAGAAATGATAGATGTTAGGGATCATAAGAGTCAACTTCCTATTGTTCCAAAACTAATAGCTTTAGGAACAATTACGTATCTTGTTGTAAATATTTCTCCTAATATGGGAGCAATTTATTTACTGGATTATCGTACTATTGCATTTGTTATGTTATTATTATTGTTACCAATTATCGTATATCACGACAGTCGTGTATATAATATAAATGATGCTTTCTTTCTTATAGGGTCAGTTTTTCTGCTAGGAATTTCCTTGAATTTATTAATTATGTTAAGAACTGAAAATGTAATGATTGTTATCTATCTATTTGTAATCACTGTAATGACTGATACATGGGCTTTGATAGCTGGAAAACTAGTAGGTAAATATAAACTACTTGAAAGCATTTCCCCTAAGAAAACTTGGGAAGGACTTATTTCAGGAACAATTTTCGGTGTTCTTTTTGGAGCAGTTTTCTACTATATAACTATTGATAACAATATAAATGTTTTAACTCTAATATTAGGAACAACGTTGCTTTCGCTTATTGGTCAGCTTGGTGATTTAGTTTTAAGTTCAATTAAAAGATTATATAATAAAAAGGATTTTTCTAATCTTATGCCTGGTCATGGAGGAATACTTGATCGTTTAGATAGTTTTATTTTTGTTGCTTTAGGTTATTTGTTTTTATTCCTTTAAATTATATATTATTAATGATAGTTTTATAGAAAGAGGCTACAGTTTATGACTTTATTATATTTTGTTTTGATATTAGGTGTAACGATATTAGTTCACGAAGTTGGTCACTTTATTTTTGCTAAAAGAGCTGGAATATACATATATGAGTTCGCAATTGGAATGGGGCCTAAAATATATAGTTTTAATCGTAAGAATGATGAAACAACTTATTCGATACGATTAATTCCATTAGGTGGCTATGTTCAAATGGCAGGGGAAGAGATTGAACCGGACGAGAATATTCCTAAAGAAAGACGTATGCAATCTAAAACGTGGAATGAACGTTTTCTAACAATTGTTGCAGGATGTGTTTTTAACTTTATTTTTGCTTTTATTTTACTTTTAATAATTGGTTTAGTATATGGTGCACCAGAACTAAAGCCTTATATAGGCGAAACTCTTGATGGTTATCCTGCTAAGGAAGAGGGCTTAGCATCAGGTGATTTAATTCTAAGTATAAATGGTGAACCAGTGAAAACCTCTGATGATGTTATGATGAAATTAGAATTGGTTTCTAAAGGATCTAGTATAGTGTTTGAAACTAAAAAAGAAACCGGAGAGATAGAAACTTATAATATTATTCCTAAGAAAGAAACAATTGATAATGAAGAATATTATAAATATGGAATAACTTTCACAACAGATGTTAATCATGGAATAGGTTCTGCTATTGAATTTGCATTTGTTAAATTTGGTTCTATTTTCAATTCAATGTTTGTTGTTATTGGTAACTTGATAAATGGTAATTTGGGATTAAAAAATTTAGCGGGTCC
This sequence comes from Caryophanales bacterium UBA5348, assembly GCA_002411005.1. Classification (GTDB taxonomy): domain Bacteria; phylum Bacillota_I; class Bacilli_A; order RF39; family UBA660; genus DHQC01. The sequence continues at coordinate 26,716 of DHQC01000005.1, forward strand.
TGTTGGAATATATAATATTGTTGGTACATCAGCTAGCGCAGGTTTCGAGAATGTTATTTATCTCATTGCCTTTTTAAGTATAAATGTAGGTTTTATAAATTTCTTGCCTATACCTGCTTTTGATGGGGGGAGATTATTCTTTCTTTTAATTGAAAAAATTAAGGGATCTAAGGTTGATCCGAAGATAGAAAATATAATTCATGGAATCGGCTTATTTTTGTTATTATTGCTAATGATTATAATAACAATTCAAGATATAAGTAGATTAATGTAAGGAAGTGTTAATGTGAGAGAAAAAGTTAAAATTTTAACATGTTGTTCTCATTTTGATGAGATTGTAAATTATGATTTCTTAGAAGATGATATTTTTACGAAGAAAGTTATTCAATATTATCAAGATTTTGTTTTTAAAGTTGATGAAAATGTTAAAAATTTAGATCTTATAAAGAAATTAGATGAAGCTGTGTATAAATACATGGAAGATTATCATTTTGCTAAGAGTATCAGAGATACTTTGGATCTTGATCTTGTTACTAGTGATAATTTTGCTTATTTAGATCAATTAATGCAATACTTTATTGATTTCTCTGGTCAATATGATGAAACGGCAGCTACTGTTGTAACTACAAAATGGATATAAGGAGGAAATATGAAGAACTTAAAGGTCATTTTTATGGGGACACCATCATTTAGTGTTCCTGTATTAGACGGATTAATTGAGGCCTGCACAGTTATTGGCATTGTTTCCCAACCAGATAGAAATGGGAATAAAATATCGCCAGTTAAAGAAATTTCTTTAGCTAAAAACATTCCTTTGTTTCAACCTGAAAACATCAAAACAGACTATCAGGACATTTTGAGGCTAAACCCTGATATTATTATCACTTGTGCATATGGACAAATTATACCTAAACAAATACTTGTTGCACCCCGTTTTGGTTGTGTTAATATACATGCTTCTTTGTTACCTAAGTATAGAGGTGGAGCTCCTATTCATCGTGCAATTATGAATGGGGAAAGTAAAACTGGTATCACTATTATGCTTATGAATGAACGTATGGATGCAGGTTCAATTATTAGGCAAAAGGAGGAAGCTATTTTATCATCAGATAATGTTGGAATTTTACATGATCGTTTAAGTATTTTGAGTCGAAATCTTTTAATCTCAACCTTGCCAGATATCATTTCTGGAAATATTGACCCAATTAAGCAAAATGAAGCTGAAGCTACTTTCGCGTCAATAATAACTAGAGAAGACGAGCACATTAATTTTTCTAAAACAACACGCGAAGTATATAATAATATTAGAGGGTTAAACCCTTGGCCAGGTGCTTATTGTGTCTTAGAAAATAAAGTACTTAAAGTGTGGAATTCAAGAATAGGTGATGGTATTTTTTTAAACAGTTTCGAGGGAGAAATTGTCAATTTATATGAAGATGGTATTGGAGTAAAAACTCTTAATGGAGAAATTGTATTAACTGAAGTACAATTAGAAGGACATAAAAGAATGAACGCTAAAGATTTCTTAAATGGGCTAAAAAACAAGGAACTTTTAAAAGGGAAAATATGCGATTAAAGGATTGATTTTATGAAAGAAAAATGGGACAAACTTAAAGAATTATCTAAAAATAAATATGCAAGACCATTAATTTTTTTTGGTTTCTATTTTATCTTTTTTTCAGTCATTTTGTCGATAGCGTCACAATCTATGCCTAATGATAACAAACAAGTTGAACGTGATTTATGGGCAGATATAACTAACAACTATGAATATCTTTATAAAGTAAAGACAGAAGACAATTGGGTTATTAAGCTTGAAGGAAAAAAATATCATAATAAAGAACTATTTACTAGAAAAATAAATGATGTGTTAGATAGTGAAATATATATTTTTTATGAAGAAGTAAGTGTAAAAAAGGATGAAAAGTGGATTGCCTCACCAGACTTTGTTCTGATCGATGATTCATTTGATGAACAATATTTTAATATTGCATCTTTAAAAATGTTAATAGCTGATTCAGAACAATATGATTCTGTCGATAATTTTGATGGAAGTAAGAGTGATATTTACAAGTTTCATAATATAGATATTGAAGTTATAAGTGAAGATGATGTATTGCAAAGAATATTAATTTCGGCTCCGCCTTATGAACTTGATTTTCAATATAAAAACATAAATAAGGTCAAAGACTTTGTGGTGAAAAATTAGTTTTTCACCTTTTTAAATATAAGGAGAATGAATATGAAAGACATATATAGTATTGCTTACGAAGAAATGGTAACGTACATTAAAGATCATAATGAAAAGCCTTTTAAAGCGGATCAAATATTTGATTGGCTTTATAAAAAAAGAGTTACATCATTTGATGAAATGACTAATATTAAAAAGGATTTTTTAAATGTTTTTAAGCAAGATTTTTTTATTGGCAATTTAAACATTGTAAAAAAACAAGAGGGTCAGGATGTTTACAAATATTTATTTGGTCTTTCTGATGGTGAAAAAATAGAAGCTGTTTTGATGTTTCACGATTATGGGATTAGTTTATGTATTTCAACACAGGTTGGATGTAATATGGGTTGCCATTTTTGTGAGAGTGGTCGTTTAAAGAAAGTTCGTAATTTACAAGCTGGTGAGATGGTTTTACAAATTTTAAAGATTGAAGAAGATATTAAGTCGCGTATTTCTCATATTGTAGTGATGGGGATTGGAGAACCTTTTGACAATTACGATGAATTGATGAAGTTTATTAGAATCATAAATAATAATAAAGGTATAGATATTGGAGCAAGGCACATAACAGTTTCGACTTCAGGTATAATTCCTAAAATAGAAGAGTTTAGTAATCAAAAATTACAAGTTAATTTAGCGATTAGTCTTCATGCTCCTAACGATGAAATTAGAGATAAACTAATGCCTATAAATAAAACTTATAATATTAAAAACCTTATTAAGGCAGTTAAAAATTATATAGTTAAAACAAACAGAAGAGTAACGTTTGAATATATTATGCTTGACGGGATAAATGACACCGTAGAGTGTGCTAATGAATTATGTTTGTTGATTAAAGGAATAAATTGCTATGTTAACTTAATACCATATAATGAGACTAATAATTTGCAATTTAAGAAGAGTAATAATGTTAAAATTATGCAATTTTATGATATACTTAAAAAGAATAACATAAATGTAACAGTAAGAAGAGAATTCGGTAGCGAAGTCGATGCAGCTTGTGGACAACTTAGAGCGACCAATTAGAAAGTGGTGAATAGTTATGCAAACATATTATTTAACTGATGCAGGTAAAGTAAGGGAACATAATGAAGATCGTGTTATTATTGTTAAAAATGATAATGAAGAATATTTTATGGCAGTTGCCGATGGTATGGGAGGTCATAGAGCAGGAGAAATTGCTTCGTCTATGACAATAGAATATTTAAGAGATGCCTTTTTAGCAATGGAAACGATTGGTGACAAAGCAAATGCTGTTAATTTTTTAAGAGAAAGTGTTTTAACAATAAACAAAAAAATCTTTGCATATACTGATGAATTTCCTGAAAGTAAAGGGATGGGAACGACACTTGTTGTTGCTATTGTTACAGCTAATTATCTTTTATTTGGTAATATAGGAGATAGTTCTGGTTTTGTCATGAAAGAAGATAAATTATATAAAGTTACAAAAGATCACACTTTAGTAAACCTTTTGGTATCAACTGGAGAACTTACAGCTGAGGAAGCTAAATTACATCCTAAGAAAAACGTCTTAATGAGAGCTTTAGGAGCAAATGACCCAATAGATATAGATATCTTTGATGTTGATATGGGTGTTGGTGAAATTCTACTATGTAGCGATGGGCTTACAAATATGCTTAGTGAAGAACAAATCCAAAAGGTTCTTGAAACACAAGAGCTAACAGTTGAAGAGCGTGTTATCCGTTTGATAAAAAAGAGTAATAATCGAGGCGGAACTGACAATATATCAATTGCTTATTTAGTTAGAGAGAGTGGTGAATAGACATGGTGGTAAAGGGGCAGAAAATAAATGAACGTTATGAAATATTAAAAATAATAGGTGAAGGCGGCATGGCTAATGTTTATTTAGCCGAAGACACAATTTTAGGCAGAAAAGTTGCTGTAAAAGTTTTAAGAGGGGATTTAGCTAACGACGAAAAGTTTGTTAGACGTTTTCAACGTGAGGCTTTAGCAGCTTCTTCTCTTAATCATCCTAACATTGTTGAAATGTATGACGTTGGTGAAGATGATGGTGATTTCTATATTGTTATGGAATATATAGAAGGGCGTAATTTAAAACAACTTATTAAAAGACGTGGAGCTTTAACTATTCCAGAAGTTATAGATATTATGCTTCAACTTACAGATGGGCTTGCACATGCTCATGATGCCTATATAATCCACCGAGATATAAAACCTCAAAATATATTAATTCTTGATAATGGTTTAGTTAAAATAACTGATTTTGGTATTGCCATGGCTCTTAATAATTCACAATTAACCCAAACAAATTCTGTTATGGGCTCTGTTCATTATTTGCCACCAGAGCAAGCTTCTGGTAAAGGAAGCACTATAAAGAGTGACCTTTATTCACTTGGTATTTTAATGTATGAATTATTAACTGGTAAGCTTCCTTTTAGAGGAGAGAGCGCAGTTGAAATAGCCTTAAAACATATGAAAGATCCACTACCATCGCTTAGTCGTGAACTTGATAATGTTCCTCAAAGTATTGAAAACATTATTATCAGAGCAACAGCTAAAAATCCAAAAAATAGATACAATAATGCTAGAGAAATGTATGAAGATGTTAAAACAGCTTTAGATGATGAACGTATTCATGAACCGCGATACATCTATAAATATCTAGAGCATGATTTAGATGATACTAAAATTTTACCAGTCATTAAAGATGACAAAGGTGATGGATTGATAGCAAAACCAATAACTGATGATGACTTTAAACCTAATAAGAAAATATTTATTATCTTAGGAAGTATTTTAGCTTCATTAATCTTACTTTTATTTCTTATTTTTATTATTATTCCGGCCGTTACAGAAGTACCCGATGTTAGAATACCAGATGTTTCAAATATGACAGTGGAAGATGCTGAGTCTAAACTTAAAGAGGCTGGGTTTGAAGTAGCGATTGAATTAAAAGAAATAAGTAGTGATAAGATTGAAGAAGGAAACATTGTTAAAACATCCCCAGCTAGTGGTCGTATGATAAAAAAAGGGACAACAGTAACCTTATATCAATCTACAGGAGAGAATTTAATTGAAATTGAAAATTATATTGGTAAAGATTATATTGAAGTAAAATCAGCCTTAACTTTAAAAGGCATAAAAGTAATACAGGAGAAAAAGGATGTTGATGATATAAGTCTTTATCGTGATAAAGAAAACATTATTATTGCTCAAAATATTGATTCTGGTTCTAAATTAAAAGATGGCGATGAAATCATCTTATACACCCCTAATATCTATGAAGTGTATCCCGATATGGTTGGTGAAAAATGGACGGTAGCTGATGCTCAAGTATTTGCTGATGAGTATGGTTTTAATCTTGATGTCACATATAAAGAAACAGATGCTGTAAGTCCAGGTATTATAATATATCAAAGTAGACCTGCTAATTCGAAGATTGTAACAGGTTTTACATTAAAAATTGATGTTTCAAAAGCTAAGCCAGTACAAGAAGAGCCAATTGAGGAAGAGCCGATTAATGGAACAGAATAATGGAGTAAGGGGCCAAATAATTGGTAATATCAGTGATTTATATAAGATTAAATATAATAGTGGTTATATAAATTGTAAAGCTAGAGGAATATTTAAAAAAGACAATTTAAAGCCTTTGGTTGGTGACAATGTAATTTTTGATCCTGAAAAAGAAATAATTACAGAATTGTTACCTCGTAAGAATGAGCTTGTTAGACCGCCGATTTGTAATATTGATCAAGCTTTAATTGTTATGAGTGTCGAGGAACCTAAGTTAGATTTTTATTTATTAGATAAGATGATTAGTATTATCAGCTATAATAATATAAATGTTATAATTTGTTTTACTAAATTAGATCTTTTAGATCAGTCTAAAGAAGATGAAATTAATGAATATATTAAATATTATAAAAAGATAGGTTATAAAGTTGTAATTAATAATCAATTAGAAGAAGTGCATAAACTATTAAAGAATAAAATAACAGCAGTTACAGGTCAAAGTGGAGTTGGTAAATCAAGTTTATTAAATAGATTAGATAAAAATCTTAATTTAAAAACAGCTGAAATTTCCCATGCTTTAGGTAGAGGTAAACATACTACAAGGCATGTTGAATTAATTGAAATAGGTGATTGTTTAATAGCAGATACACCTGGTTTTTCATCACTTGATTTTTATAATATGAATAAAGAAGATATAAGAAATTCGATGATTGAATTTACTGAGTATATGGATGATTGTAAGTATCGTGATTGTTTTCATTTAAAAGAGGATGGTTGTAAAATAAAAGAACTTGTATCTAAGGGGATCATTTTGTCTTCAAGATACAGCAATTATAAAAAATTCATTCAAGAAGAGGAAGATGCAAATGGTAAAGATATCCGTTTCCGTACTATCAAAAAACAATAGGGAAACAATCGAAAAATTAAATAGGACAAGCATCGATTATTTTCATATCGATGTTATGGATGGTAAATTTGTTGATGAAACAAATTTTTCTATATCTAAAATAGAAGAAGTAAGTAATTATGCTCTTAAAAAACTAGATGTTCATTTGATGGTGGAATATCCCAATTCTTATATTGCTTCATTACCGCTTTCAAAAATAGAATATATAACAGTTCATTATGAATCCCTAAATGGAGATTTTAGTATTTTAGAAAAGATACGAGATAAAGGAATAAAATGTGGGATTTCTATCAAACCTAATACTGATGTTCAATTGATTTTTAATTTACTAGATAAAATTGATTTAGTTTTAATTATGAGTGTTGAACCTGGATATGGTGGACAAGATTTTCTTGACTCTTCTTTAACTAAGGTGAGACTATTAAAAAGTGAAATTAAAAATCGTAATTTACCTATTTTGATATCTATTGATGGTGGTATAAATAATGAAAATTCTTTAAAATGTATAGAAGCAGGATGTGACATGCTTGTTTCAGGTTCTTATATTATATCTAGTAATGATTATGAAAAAGCAGTAGATTTACTTCGTAATGTATAATAATTAGATAAATGGCTAATAAATAACAATGTAGAATATATTTTTGTAACATGATAGGAGGAAGAAAACATGTTGAAGAACAAAAAAGGGTTCACATTAGTTGAGTTATTAGCCGTTATTGTTATATTGGCCATTATTTTAGCTATAGCAGTTCCTGGTATAACAGGAATAATTAATAGCGCCAAGAAAGGTTCGTTTGAATCAGATGTAAAGATGATTATAACTGGTATTGAATATCAGGTTTTAGGTTCATCGATTGATCCAACAGTTACAGTGCCAGTTGTAGGAGACATTTTGTCTAATCTAGATGATTATGGAGCAGATCCAGCAAATTATACAGCTGCTTCTATTACAAGTATGGATCCTATAACTGTGTCAATTACTTCGTCCAGTACTAGTGAATTTGGAGCCTGGACTACGGTTGGTGCAACAAAAGCATCAGTAACTGTTACAGTTCCATAATAAAACTAGTTAATTTATTAATATGGTAAGGAAGGGGAAAATATATTGAAAAATAAAAAAGGGTTTACATTAGTTGAACTATTAGCTGTTATCGTTATATTAGCTATAATCTTAGCTATAGCAGTACCAGGAATTACAGGAATAATTAATAGTGCTAAAAAAGGTTCGTTTGAATCAGATGCAAAGATGATTGTAACAGGTATTGAGTATCAAGTTTTACAATCAACTGTAAATGCTTCAACGCCACCTGTAGCATCCGATACAGCGATAACTGCCAATGTAGGCGAATATGGGGCAGATCCAACCAATTATACTTCAGTTTACATTGTTAACATGAATCCAGTCACAATTTGTGTTGAATCAGCTGACACAAGCGAATTTGGAGCATATGGTGCAACGGCAACTAAAACGGTTGTAACTTATTTAACTGATCCAGATAATACTTGTGCTTTATATGTAGCATCTCATTAATATTAAAGATATCAATTGATATCTTTTTATATTTATAATAAGATGTATATTTAATATATATATATTTTACATAAAACCTAAGATATTAAAGTCTTAAAATGTCGACTTTTGTTGACTAATGGTTCTTCTTGTGATATATTTAATTTAAACATAGGAGGAGGAAAAAATATGTTAAAAAACAAAAAAGGGTTCACATTAGTTGAATTGTTAGCTGTAATTGTAATTTTAGCAATAATTTTAGCAATAGCAGTTCCTGGTATAACAGGAATAATATCTACTGCTAAGAAAGGTTCATTTGAGTCAGATGTAAAAATGATTATAACAGGTATTGAGTATAAATTACTTGAATCTACAGTAAATGATGGCGCTGATAAACCAGTGGTACATGCTGCTGCTGTTACAGATGAAACAGGACTTGCTGAATTAGCAAATTATGGAGCAGATCCAGCAAATTATACTTCTTTTCAAATAACTAGCTTAGCTCCAGTTACAATTTCTATAACATCAGCTGAAACAAGTGAATTTGATTCATGGATAGCAACAGGTGCAAAAAAATCATCTGTAACAGCTACAGAAAACTAATAATATAATTAACAAAGATATCAGTTGTAAATTGATATCTTTTTTGTGTAAATGATAAAAAATTATCAAACTAGTAATTGACTATTCTTTTGGATAGTGGTATAAATATATTGTAGCATACAGAGAATGTAATGTACGAAGGAGGAAAAGAAATGTTAAGAAACAGAAAAGGGTTCACGTTAGTTGAATTATTAGCAGTTATTGTTATATTGGCAATAATCTTAGCGATAGCAGTACCAGGAATTACAGGAATAATTCAAAGTGCTGAGAAAGGTTCATTTGAGTCAGATGCAAAGATGATTGTTACAGGTATTGAATATGAAGTTTTACAATCAACTGTAAACTCTACCACTGCACCAGCAGCATCCGATACAGCAATTACTGCTGACGTGGCTAATTATGGAGCAGATCCAGCAAATTATACTGCAGTTTATATTGTTGATATGGATCCGGTTACAATTTGTGTTGAATCATCATCAGCTAGTGAGTTTAATGCTCATTCTGCAGTAGTTTCAAAATCAGATGTTAACTATTTAGCTGATTTTACACCTACACCTTATGCTGATTGCGCTGCTTATGTAGCTGCTAATTAATTTTAGTAAAGGAAAAATGTATTTGGAAAAAAGGATATTGATTGATATCCTTTTCTTTTTGCATTATAATGAAGGTGGTGATAATATGAAGTTAATAATTGGATCTCATGTTTCTTTTATAAGGAATAGTCAATTACTTGGAAGTGTCGAAGAGGCTTTGGGATATGGTGCCAATACCTTTATGTTTTATACAGGTGCTCCCCAAAACACAAGGAGAGAGTCTATTAATACTAATTTAACAATTAAGGCATATGATTTAATGAAAAAGAATGATATTGATGTAAATAATGTTGTTGTACATGCTCCATACATTATTAATCTTGCTAATAAAAATAATGCTGATAATTATCATTTTGCTATATCTTTTCTAAAACAAGAAATCGCTAGATGTGAAGAGTTGGGAATTAGTAAGATTATTTTACATCCTGGTAGTCACGTAGGAGCCGGTTTAGAGGCTGGTATTGAAAATATAATTGGTGCCTTAAATGAAGTTATAGATAAACACCAAAGTGTTTATATTTGCCTTGAAACAATGTCAGGTAAGGGAAGTGAATGTGGCTCAACCTTTGAAGAAATAAAACAAATTATTGATGGTGTTAAATATAATGATAAATTACTTGTTTGTCTTGATACTTGCCATTTACATGATTCGGGTTATGATATTTCAAAATTTGATGATATAATACATAATTTTGATAACCTTATTGGAATTGAAAGGTTATCTTGTATCCATATTAATGATAGCAAAAACGAACGAGGAGTAAAAAAGGACCGACATAATAATATCGGTCTTGGAAATATAGGCTTTGATAATTTATTGAACGTTATATACCATCCTATGCTAGAAAATATTCCTAAAATATTGGAAACACCATATGTGACAGAGAATGGTGGAAAGGATAAAGTATACCCTCCATATAAATGGGAAATAAAAATGATTAGAGAAAAACAATTTGATAATCATTTGCTAGAACATATAAGAGAAGAACTAGTTTAATTTTTCTCTAGCTTGAATATAAAGTGTTTCTATTTTAGAATAAGTGTCAGAACTTAATTTAACTTTTAGCTCTTCTAATAATTCTTTGGGATTTCCGTAGTAAAAAGTTCGCCAATGACATTTTAAATAGTTGTAGATAATATCAAGCTCGTCACTTTCTAATGTTATACCATTTGTTTTTCCAAAATTATTAATATCATCTTTTGTAAGTCTCTCGATGTATAATTGTAATAAGTAATCGTTCACAGTTTCACCTCGTTAATTTATATGATGTGGTGTATCTTTATATGATGGGTAACTCATAATAACAAAGAGGAAGTGATAGGATGGCTAGGAAAAGAAAAACATATTATAGACAAAGTATTAAAGAAATAATTGATAAAAGATTTAATGTTATAATTTTCTTTGTCGTTATTTCTTTTTCTTTATTATCTTTGGGTTTAATTGATTTACAAATAGGAAATCAAGAAAAGTACCGGGAAAAATTAACAAAAGCGACAGAAAAAATAGTTGAGAGCAATTCGGTACCTAGGGGACGTATATATGACCGTAATTATAATTTGTTAGTTGATAATGTAGGTCGTAAAACAATATATTATAAAAAACCAAAGGGTATTAAAAAACAAGAAGAGATTGATCTTGCATATGAAATAGCAGAGATAATTGAAGCTCCTTATAATAAATTATATAAAGTAAATCTGAAGGAATTTTGGCTTGCCAATAATGCTTCAGAAGGTAGAAAAAAAATAACTGATGAAGAATATAGACTTTATGATGAGAGAAAACTGTCATCTAAAGATATATGGAAATTAAAGATAGACCGTATAATCGATGAAGAATTAAATGTATATAATGATTTAGATAGAGAAGCGGCTTATATTTATTATTTAATGAACAAAGGTTATGCTTATGATGAAAAAGTAATAAAAGATGAAAACGTTACCGATTTAGAATATGCTTTGATATCTGAAAATTTTAATCGTTATAATGGCTTTAATACAAAGTTAGAATGGGAACGCCAATATCCTTATGGAAACGTTTTAAGAGGTGTTTTAGGCAGCGTATCTGAAAGTCGCCAAGGAATACCTTATGAACTTAAAGAGGACTATTTGAAGAAAGGTTATTCTTTAAATGACAGAGTGGGTCTTAGCAACTTGGAATATCAATATGAAGCTCTTTTAAACGGACAGAAAAATGTTTATAAAATTAATTATGATAATAGTAAGGAATTATTAAAACATGGTATTAGAGGAAAAGATATTGTTTTATCTATTGATATTAATTTACAGTTAGAAGTAGAAAAAATAATGGAAGCTGAAATGATAAGAGCTAAAAAAGAACCTAATACAGAGTTTTATAATAAATCATTTGTAATCATAAGTGATCCTTATACAGGAGAGATTTTAGCTTATGCTGCAAAGCAAATAATATCAAAAGATGATGGTTATGCTTTCTATGATTATACGCCATATATGTCAACAACAACCGTTACAACTGGGTCTGTTATTAAAGGAGCTTCAATAAGTGTTGGTTATAATACAGGAGCTATTAAAATAGGCACAAAAATGCTAGATGAATGTATAAAAATTAGAAATACTCCACAAAAGTGTTCTTGGACAACTGGATTAGGTGTTTTAGATGATATAAATGCTCTTAAAGTATCATCAAACTCTTATCAATTTAAAATAGCTATGAAGGTTGGAGGAGCAAATTATCGTTATAATGCTCCACTTGTAATAAACCCAGAAGCTTTTGAAACATACCGTAATAATTTTGCTGAGTTTGGTTTAGGTGTAAAAACAGGTGTCGATTTACCAGTTGAAGGTATTGGGTATAGAGGTGAAAGCAGTGTGCCTGGGCATCTCTTAGATTTTGCAATTGGTCAATATGATACCTATACACCACTTCAACTATCACAATATATAAATACAATTGCAAATGGTGGTTCAAGAATAGGCCTGCATTTTCTGAAAGAAATTCATGCTGAAACAATGACTACAGAAATAGGACCTTTAGAATCAATATATGAACCTATAATTTATAATAAACTTTCAATCGCTAATGATAATTTAGATCGCCTCCGTCTTGGCTTTTATGAAGTAATGAGAACAGGCCTTGGTAGAAATTATATGGGTAAAGTCCCAAATCCAGCTGGTAAAACAGGTACTTCACAAAGTTTCCTTGATACTGATAACGATGGAAAAATAGATAAAGAAACAATTTCTAATACATTTGCAGGTTACTTTCCATCAGATAAACCTATTATGAGTATTATTGCTGTTTCATCAGATATTTCAAACAATTATAATAAATCTAATTATCGTTCACAGGTAAATAGGCGTATTACTGCACAAATAAGCGAAAAATTCTTTGACATTTATAAATAATTTGATATAATGATAACGTGAGAAAAGAGGAGGGATATTATGGCAAAACCGGGCAATAGAGGATTAGTTACATTACAATGTACTGAATGTAAAGAGGAAAACTATCGTACGCCTAAGAATAAAAAAAATACTCCAGACCGTTTAGAACTAAAAAAATACTGTGATAGATGCCAAAAAACAACCGTTCATAGAGAAAAGAAATAGGCTTAATGGCTTATTTTTTGCTGAAGAGGAGGACTTAAGATGATTAATGTAAATGATTTTAAAAATGGAATTACAATTGTCGTTGATGATAATATCTTTCAAGTTGTTGAGTTTCAACATGTTAAACCAGGTAAAGGCCCAGCTTTTGTAAGAACTAAATTAAAGAACTTAAGAACTGGCGCTAATATTGATCATACATTTAATGCAGGAATTAAAGTGGAACGTGCTTTGATTGATAAGAAAGCAATGCAATATTTATATAATGCTGGTGATAATTATGTTTTTATGAATATGGAAACGTATGAACAACTTGAGATTAATAAAAAGGATATAGCTGAACAGATTGATTATTTGAAAGAAAATCTAGATGTTGAATTAGTCTTTTATAAAGCGGAAATGATAAGTGTTAATTTACCTGAGAAAATAGAAATGTTGGTTACTAGTACAGAGCCTGCCATTAAGGGTAATACAGCTACCACAGCTCAAAAAGATGCAACTGTTGAAACAGGTTTAGTTGTAAAAGTTCCTTTATTTGTTGATGAAGGAGAAACAATTATTGTTTCAACTAAAGATGGTAAATATGTATCGAGAAAATAAGTAAAACTTATTTTTTTATTCTAATTTAGATTTCTGTATTTTAGTCATATTTGCAATGAACTCTCATATCATTTAATAGATAAGGAGGGTACTTATGATAAAAAAACAGAATTTATGGTTTTTGACGTTGTTCAGTTTAATACTAGTTTTGAGTGTATATTATTTAACAATGCCATCATCTTTATTTACAACCAATAATGGAAAGAATGTTGAAGAAAAAAATGTTTCAATTGAGGAGAGTGAAATTTTAACAGCGCTTAGGATAGAAAGTGAAGATGAACGAACAGCGATGCGTAAAGAATTTAATATGATATTAACTAATATAGAAGCTAGCGTTGAGGATAAAAATAATGCTTTTGAACAGCTTAAGTTATTAGATGTAATTAAGGGACGCGAGGAAGAATTAGAACAATTGGTTAAAGAGAAGTATAAACTAAACTCATTCATCAAGATAGATGATAACCAAATTAGGATAGTTGTTGCAAGTGATAAACATACTACGGAGTTAGCAAATAATATCATGAGAAGTATCCAAGAGAAGTTTGATGATAAAATGTATATATCTGTAAAATTCCAGGTTTAAAATGCTAGATGTTTAGCATTTTTTTCTATTTTACTCACTTAATTCAAAATGGTACATACAATATTATGAATAAATATAAACCACCTCTTGCTTTGGAAAGTGAGGATTAAGATGAGAAAAGGAATACTAACGAAGAGAGAAAAAGAAATATTTGAACTACTTGTTTTGAACAAATCGACTAAAGATATAGCATTATTATTAAATATAAGTGAAAAGACCATTAGAAACCACATTTCTAATGCAATGCAAAAATTAGGCGTTAAGGGTAGAGCCCAAGCTGTTGTTGAATTGATTAAGTTAGGGGAAATTACAATATAAAAGTTGCTCTAGAGCGACTTTTTTTATTATTGATATCATAGTATTTAGTAAGGGTGATGTTTATGAGTATAAATTCTTCTTTTCAAAGAATTGCTTTAGCTAGTATTATTCTTCTTTTGCTTTTGTTGTTTTCATTATTTCCTAAAGAACAGGAATACGAATTGGATCCTAGTAAAAGTATCGAATATGTTAGTAGTAGTGCTACTAGTGAGATATATTTATTAGATGCAAATAATTATGTTGGTAGAGCACCTGTTGTCTTAAAAAGCAAAACAACGAATAATCACATAAGAGAGATAATTGAGATTTTAATAATTGATGGTAAAAGAGAAAGTGTAGTACCAAATGGATTTAGGGCAATTATTCCAAGTGATACAAAAATCATTAGTACCGAATTGACAGAGGGTATTGTTAAAGTCAATTTTTCTAAAAGCTTTTTGGATGTAAATAAAGAAATGGAAGAAAAATTAATAGAGGCACTTACATATAGTTTGACCAGTATAAGCGAAGTTAAAGGGGTCTTAATATATATAGAGGGAGAGTTGTTAGTTGATTTACCTCAAACAGGCAAAAGATTACCAGCTGTATTAAAAAGGGATTTTGGAGTAAATAAAGTTTATGATATTGATTCTATTTCAGCTATAAATGAAATCACAGTTTATTATCTCAATTCTCATAATGATAATCATTACTATGTTCCTGTTACTAAATATACTAATGATAATCGAGATAAAATTAAGATTATAATAGATGAATTAACGAGTGGACCACTTTATGAAACTAATTTAATGAGTTTTTTAAATACAAATGCAAAACTTCTAAATTATGAACTTAATGGTGAGAGTTTAATTCTTAATTTTAACAGTTATATACTAGATGACATTAAAAATAAAAAGATTCTAGAAGAGGTAATTTATTCTATTGCATTATCTGTAGGTGATAATTATGGTGTTAAAGAGGTTGTTTTTATGGTTGACAATGAAGAAATAGAAAAAAGTACCGTTTTAGGTATTGAATAAAACTATGTTTTATTGTATAATCAGTGTGTCTTGAAAGATATATTGATTATGTCCTGGTAGCTCAGCTGGATAGAGCAATGCCCTTCTAAGGCATCGGTCGGGGGTTCGAATCTCTCCCAGGACACCATTTAAATATATAAGGTTTGCATTTTTGTAGACTTTTTTATTTTATTAGAAATAAATCATTAATCCATGATATAATTTTGTGTAGTAGATATAATAAAAAGAGGTGTAGTTATGGAAAAAACAGTAAATGTAATTAAAGGTGTTGTTATTGGAATTGCGACATTAGTACCAGGTGTAAGTGGTGGAACGATGGCAATTATTTTAGGTGTTTATGATCAAATGATACATGCAATTAGTTCCTTTTTCAAAGATATAAAAGAGAACACCATTTTTCTTGCAACTCTTGGCATAGGTGCTCTTGTTGGTATTTTAGCTTTTAGTAGAATTATTGAATATAGTCTAGAAAACTTTAGATTTCCGATGATATATTTATTTCTAGGAGTTATATTAGGCGGCATTCCAGTGTTATATAAAAAGACTTTAGTAGGTCAAAAAGATAAAAAAGATTGGTTCTGTTTTGTCATTGGTTTTATTATTATTATGCTGATGAATATTTATCATGGAACCTTTGTTAATTTAGCTGTTACGACAGGCTTTCTTAATTTTTTGTTTCTTATTATAGCTGGTATTATCATAGCTGTTGCACTTATATTACCTGGGATTAGTACTTCCTTTATGCTTCTTGCTATCGGACTTTATGATATTACTTTGAGTGCTATAAACAATGTGGAGTTAAACTTTTTAATACCCATTATTATAGGAATTGTAGTTGGTGTTATAACAACAACAAGGATTTTAGAAAATCTTTTAAATAATAAACCGAGACCTACGTATATGTTAATCCTAGGCTTTGTTTTAGGGTCTATCATTGAAGTGTTCCCTGGTATTCCTGTAGAAATAGATATAATAAGTTCACTTCTTACATTTATCCTAGGTTTTGTGACAATAAGGTTTATAAGTAATAAATATAGTGAATAGTAATTAAAAAATTATTATAATTAAAAAAGAGTTATTATTTTAACTCTTTTTTTGCGTTAAGAGAGGGACCGGGTATCTTAATATAGAAAAAATATATGAGGAGGTGATAAGGTGTTTAGAAGAAAATTTGTGAGACAAGAAAATATAAAAGATTGTGGTGCTGCTTGTTTATTAATGATTATGAGATATTATGGAGGCAATTATCCTTTAGAAAGATTACGTGAGATGATGAGTACTGATAAAGGTGGAGCAACGGCTTATAATCTCATAAAAACAGCTATAAAGGTTGGATTCGATGCTAGAGGATATAGATGCGATGATTGTAAAGATCTCAAATCTCAATCTATAGCTCATGTTGTTATAAATAAAACGTATCATCATTTTGTTGTAATTGAAGAAGTTGATATCAAAAGCCAAACTATTATAATTGCTGATCCAGCTTCTGGTTTTAAAAAATATTCATTTGATGAATTTAACCAGATTTGGACCCACATAATCATTACATTATACCCTGTTAGAAAAATAGATAATATCAACGTTATTAAAAGCGTTAAAAAAACAATTTATCAAATAATAATCCCACATAAAAAGCTGTTTATTTTTATATTCTTTTTATCAGTTATATATACTGTTTTAAGTATTATAAGCACTTTTTATTTTAAAATAATTATTGATAATACAACTTTATCAAAAACAGCATATTTATATTTGTTCTTATTCTTTCTTTTGATTGGTTTTATTAAAATTATAACTGATTTTACTAGAAACAGAATGTTGATCTATATTAATCAGAAAATAGATAAAAGTCTTATGAAAGATACTTTTAAGCATCTTTTAGCACTTCCTTTTAATTATTTTAATTCGAGAGCAACAGGAGATATTATTTCGCGAATTAATGATTTAAGTTATATTAAAGAACTTATTAGTAGAGCTGCTGTTATTCTGTTACTTGATTTTGTCTTAATTATAGGGTCGATGGTTGTGATGTTTTATATTAATTCTAAGTTGTTTCTTATTACACTCGTTATATTTACAATATATTTTTGTGTTTTTTACATATTTAACCAATCTATAAAGTATCTTATTATTCAAAATCAAGAAGCCGGTTCTATAGTTTCGGCATCTTTAGTAGAAACTATATCTGGTATAAATACTGTTAAAAATTTAGGAATAGAGGAACAAGCTTATAAAAATGTAATTAGAAAGTATGATAGTCTTGTTAATAATAATTATATGTTTGATAAAAAATACAGCATGGTAAAAACAATAAAAGATTTTATTGCAAGTGGAGGATTACTTTATATTATGTTTTTGGGAAGTCTTTTAATATCAAGTAAAATGCTATCAATTGGTGATTTTGTTGTTTTTAATTTTTTCTTAAGTTTTTTTTTAGAACCGATGAAAAACATCTTTGAAGTTGAACCTTTAATGAGAGCTTCTTCAAGTGCTTTAGTTAGAACAATTGAATTTTTTAATATAGAAAAAGATGTTTTAGAAGATGATGGTAAACAAATAAAGGGAGACATTGAATTGAATAATTTGAGTTTTGCTTATAATAATCAGGATAATGTTGTAAGTAATGTTAATTTAAGTATTCGGGGTGGAGAAAAAATAATGATTAATGGACCTTCTGGTTCTGGTAAATCAACTATTGCTAAAATGATTATGCGATACCTTGAGGTTAAACCTAATCAAATTATGATAGATGGTAATGATATACTAGATTATTCTATTGCAACTATTCGACGCAATATTTGTTATGTTTCACAAAATGAAACGATCTTCACAGATTCGCTTTATAATAATGTTACTCTAAATCGCGAAGTTAATACTAATGTTGTTAATAGAATTTTTAATATAATATATGTTGATGAAATAAATAAAAAACATAATTTAGATTATCACATGTTGCTTGAAGAAGATGGAGGAAATATATCAGGTGGTGAAAGACAAAGGATAATAATTGCAAGAGCTTTATTAAAGAATGGTCAGGTTTATATTTTTGATGAGAGTATGAGTGAAATGAATGTTTCATTGGAGCGTAGTATTATTCGAAATATATTTGATAATTATAATGGTAAAACGATTATTGTTATGTCTCATCGCATGGATAATGCTGATTTATTTGACCGAGTTGTTGCACTTGATGAATTAAACAAAAGAGTAGGAAAGGAGTGGTAGCATGATTCTTCTAAATGAAAGGGAATTAAAAGAAGTTTATGGTGGAGGATTTAGTTTTGGTTTCGCAATTGCGATTGCTGGATTAATAACCTTTGTTGTAGGTGTAATTGATGGTTATGTGAGACCATTGAAATGTAAATAGGAGGTATATAAATGTTTGAGATTACTAATGAAGAATTGAATAACGTTAGAGGCGGATCGATTTCAGGTTCTTTAATAAATGCATTTGCGAGAAGTATTGAGACTATTTTAGATGTAGGTAGATCTTTAGGAAATGCAATACGAAGAATACGTAGTCGCTCTATATGTAAACTTTAAAAAATAAAAGAGTCACATTATGACTCTTTTTATTGTAGAAATATGAAAAAATACATAAGTTTTACTTGTGTGATTTACATTGTAATGTTATAATAATTTTAGCAAAAGAAGGGAGGGATTAAAAGATGACTCGAGTTGTTGTTAACGGAAATATTGATGGTGCTTTAAGAAAATTTAAGCAAAGAGTTGCCAGAAGTGGTGTCCCTTCTGAATATAAAAAGAGAGAACACTTTCAAAAACCTGGTGTCGAACGCAGAGCGGCTAAGAAAGAAGCTATAAGGAATGCTAATAAAAAAGGCCGTCGTGATTATTAGGAGGTTATTATGAAAAAACTTAATGAGCTTATTCCTTGTGATTACGATACGTTAATTTCTTCAATCGAAGATGATTCACGAGTAAAGAACGACAATTATCTGTTTTGCTGTATTAAAGGCTTAACTGTTGATGGGCATGATTTTGCAAAGGATGCTGTCGACAATGGTGCTGTAGCTATTCTATCTGAAAAAGATTTAGAAGTGGATGTACCAGTGGTTAAAGTTGATAATACTAATAAAGCAATGATTGACGTTCTTTCTCGTTTTTACGATGGAGTAGATAAAAAATTAAAAATGATAGGTGTAACTGGTACAGATGGAAAAACGACCGTAGCTAGTATGATTTATCAACTAATTAACAATATGAGTAAGGCTGGATATGTGGGTACTAATGGAATTGAATGTGAGGGATACAAACAAGAGGGACACTTAACAACTCCTTTTCCAAGGGACTTATTTACAGCTTTAGATAATTTTGATAAACAAGGTTGTAAATATGTTTCAATGGAGGTTTCATCAGAAAGATTATTAACAGGTCGTATGGATGATATGGATTTTGATATAGCGATATTTACTAATTTGACAAAAGATCATATTAATAATCATAAAACATATAATAATTATCGTGAATGTAAGGGTAAATTATTTAATATGATAAGACCTAGTGGTTTTGCGATTATTAATAATGATGATGAAAATGCTGCCTATTTTAGAAAAGTATCAAATGGCAAAGTTTTAACATATGCTATTGATAATAAAGCAGATTATAGTGCGACTGATATTATTATTGCTCCTAGAAAACTTATGTTCAAATTAACAGCACCTACTGGTGAATATACAGTGGAGAGTCCTTTGTCAGGAAAATATAATGTTTATAATTTGATGGCATCGATTATGACTTGCCAAGCTTTAGGTTTTGATATAGAAACAATTATTGAGAATATAAAAAATCTAACACCAATTAAGGGTCGTGCTGATATAATTGATTATAATGGTAAATTTAAAGTAATTATCGATTATGCTCATACTTCTAATGCTCTTAAGAATATCCTTGAATTTGCCACTATTTTAACCAATGGAGGAATTATTACAGTTACTGGTTCTGCTGGTGGCCGTGATAATGTTAAAAGACCAGAAATGGGAAGAATAGTTACTTCTTTGTCAAATTATGTTGTTTTTACAATGGATGATCCAAGGTACGAAGATCCTAATGATATAATCGATCAATTAGTATCTGGCCTTGATGATAATGTTCGTAATTATGAACGTGTAATTGATCGCCGTGACGCTATTAAAAAAGTATTATCTATTGCTAAGGAAGGCGATGTTGTTGTTATTGCAGGTAGAGGAAACGATACTTTCATGCCACTTGGTGATACTGTGGTTAGATGTAACGACTATGAAGAAGTATATAAAAATTTAAAAGAGGAGGTGTCTCTTCAATGTTAGAAAAATTAACTCAAGATATGATCGATGCTATGAAGGCTAAAGATAAAGAAAAACTAAGTGTTATTAGAATGGTTAAAGGTGTTGTTCAATTAGAGGAAATAAATAAAAAACAGAAATTAGAAGATGATGACATTATAGCTATTATTAGCAAACAAATTAAAATGCGTAAAGAATCTATTGAAGAATTTAAAAAAGGTAACCGTGATGATTTAGTTGTCCAAACAGAG
The DNA here is from genome assembly GCA_002411005.1 of Caryophanales bacterium UBA5348. Taxonomy (GTDB): domain Bacteria; phylum Bacillota_I; class Bacilli_A; order RF39; family UBA660; genus DHQC01. The sequence goes on from DHQC01000005.1 coordinate 47,692, forward strand.
TCTGAAGTAGAAATATTAAATAAATATATGCCAACCCAATTAACAGAAGAAGAACTTGAAACAATAATTGATGAAATCATTGTAAAAGTTGAAGCAAAAGAAGTAAGTGATGTGGGTAAAATAATGAAAGAATTAGTTCCATTAATAAAAGGAAAAGCCGATATGGGCAAAGTTAATTTGTTAATAAAACAAAAATTAAGTATCTAATTGATACTTAATTTTTTTCCTAAATTCAAATATGA
>DHQC01000002.1:0-9901 GCA_002411005.1 Caryophanales bacterium UBA5348
TCAGGGCGACAACAACACGCGCACTGCCATCAGCGGCAGCACTACCAGTGTAGTTGCTAAAATAGAACGCTCCTGCTTCCGCAGTGGCACTATAATCGCCACCGCGAACAGACCAAGGACCGTTAACATATACCATATAATTAGCATCACCATGCCAGTTGTTTGCTTCCGATAAAGCGTGTCCATAGCATATACCCCCATTACATGCTGTAGCTGCATCATTCGTTGTATATAAATTATAGTATTGAGTAATTGGAAAATCTAAGCCCGTTGTTACTGTTGTACCATCATTTCCATTTGGTCCATTGAATCCTGAATTCTCTGTTGCTAAATAACCACTATAATTATTATAGTTTCCCATAACATACTCCCATGATCCACCTGACATATCATATATTCCAGAAATATTACCTGTAGTACTCGCTTTATATGACAGCGATGTATCACTTAATATATTATTTATTGCTGTACAACCAGCATCTATCCCTGTAACAATTGTTGTAGTTGTAGCACATTTACCATCATATGTATAGAAACCAGTATCCATGTATTCATTAACTCCGGAAATCTTATTTTGACTACCACCAACATTGCCACCACTTCGTCCTGTATAGCAATCACTACTGTTGTTCTTGTATATTTCGTTATTTAATCCATATGTACTCATTGATAGATAAGCTACAGCTCCCCATTCATCATTCTTCATCATATGAGTATCTACTTCATTAGCGTTAAATCCATATGCATTTCCACTTGTTTGCATATTGCTTATTTCTGTATAAAAACTAGACACAGATTGTTCTTTTAACGATGTTAAATTTGGTTTTATGGTCATGGCGTCAATTGTTCCCGTTGTCTCAAATTTACCTACCCAAAACCCGTTTAATTCACCGCCAAAGGTAAAAGCCGGATGCGTTATATAATCTGTACCTATGGCTGCCCCGCCTGATTTTGGCGTTAAACTATTCTCAAATGCAATATTTATACTTCTTGCTCCTTCACCTGCAGGTATCGCATATTTATATCTTGGTATCCAGACAAAATAAGTTAAAATATCTGCCTCATTTACAACCGTACCAATATCAGCATTCTTATATGTTTCTAATGTTGATGATGCTACTGTTACAGCATTAGCCCATTTCTTAGTTGAATAATCATACCATGAATATGTTCCTACTAAATTATCTTCATCAGCTTTAACCCAATTACCATTATAATACATAATTGGAATCATATTATTAGCTATTTCCGGTCTAGCTCCACTATTATCAGCAAAGCCTGCAAAATCACTACTATTTACTATTTTTATATCATTTTTAGTTCCATAAGCCACCAAATCGGCCCATTTGTTTTGCCCTATTATAACAATAAAATTTTTACCATTAATTCTTTCTACAGTTAAATTGGCATAATTGCCGTTTGATATACCATAATTTGTTATGGTATATTCTGTCACCGTTGTCGGATTAAAGGTTACATCTTGTAATTGTTCACTCTCAAATTGTTTAAGAATCATTTCGGCATCATTCTCAAAAGCAGCCTTTCTTACATTATAAATGATACCTGTTACAGCAGGTACTGCTATAACTAGTATTACCGCTAATATTATAATTACTGCTAATAATTCTATTAATGTGAAACCTTTTTTCATTTAAATATTACTCCTTCTCTACTATTACTTAACTAAGAGTAACATATACTAACATTAAAATCAACCGTTTCTTCGAAGATTATGTAATGTTACATTTGATGTGATACCATTAAGGTATACAAAAACGATTTGATATCTTAGAATATTAATTGAACAAAAGCAATTAAAAAAGGAATCAAATCGCTATGGAAAATATATCACATTTACAACGATATTATGTTATACTTATCATTTTATTTATACAATGCTTGAAAATAATAATTAAAAATTTATTTCAAAAGATCTAACAACGTTCCTACGTAAATTTTAAAGAGTTTATATTCTATTTAATTAGAGATGAACTCAATTAGCATTGCTTGAAAATTAACAATTCCAATATATCAAACTACTTCTATTTTTTATAGTTTTTTGTTCCACCTCATTTATGAACATGCAATATAATATTTGTTGAAAATTGGGTATTATTCTATAACACTAATAGATTAAAATCAAAAAGCACTAGAAATAATTTCTAGTGTCTATTTTTTTATTGACAATTTCACATAGCTTATCTTTTTTCTATAATATTTTTAATACAATCAAATATTTTTTCTTCTTTAATATCTTTTATTTCATCACTATTTCTTAGTTTTAATTCAACTATATTATCTTTAATCTTATTACCAACTGTAATTCTAATTGGTATACCAATTAAATCCATGTCATTAAATTTAACTCCTACACGTTCATCACGATCATCTAACAAACATTCTATTTTTGATAATGTTAATTTATTATATAACTCGTTGGCATATTCTTTTTGTGAGTTATCTAACTCATTAATAAGGACTATTGCTACTTTAAAAGGTGCTATTTCAAGTGGCCATATAATTCCCTTTTCATCATTGTTCTGTTCAATTATAGCTGCCATTACACGAGCAGGTCCAATACCATAACTACCCATTACAACTGGATGGAGAACATTCTCCTGATCTAAATAATTTAAATTCATAGCTTCAGAATACTTTGTTCCAAGTTTAAAGGTATTACCTATTTCAATGCCTTTCTTAAAGTAGATTTGACCACCACATTTTGGGCAAATATCCCCTTCTTTAATATTTCTAATATCTGCTATAATATCTGCTTTAAAATCTCTATCAAAATTAACATTAATAAAATGATAATCAGATTTGTTAGCGCCAATTAAAAAGTTTTTCATTTCTTTAATACGATTATCAACAATAATTCTAATATTTAAATCAATTGGACCAGCAAATCCAACATTAGCGTTAGTAATTCTTTCTACATCGTTATTATCAGCTAAGATAACTTCCTCAGCACCTAACAATTTTCTTAACTTAACTTCATTTATATCATCATCACCACGAACCATAGCCATAACAAATTCATCGTCCACTTTATAAATCATTGATTTAGTTAACTGTTCCTTATTAACGTCAAAATTTTCAACCAAATCTCTGATTGTACCTACATTTGGAGTATATATTTCTTTTAAATCTTTCATTTCTGCATCTGAAGCTTCATTTGAAATTGTACATTCACTAATCTCAATATTAGAAGCATAGTCGCACTTGTCACAAAGAACTAATATATCTTCACCAATATCAGATAAGGCTTGGAATTCTTCTGATAATAAGCCTCCCATAGCTCCTGTATCTGCTGTTACAACTTTATAATCAATACCCATTCTATCAAAGGTTGCTTTATAAGCATCAAACATTTTTTGATAAGATATATCTAAGCCTGCTAAATCAATATCAAAAGAATAAGCATCCTTCATAACAAATTCCCTTGTTCTAATTAAACCATAACGAGGTCTAGCCTCATCTCTAAACTTTGTTTGGAATTGATATAATGTAAATGGTAAATCTTTATAGGATTTTACTTTCATCGAAGCTGCTATCGCAAAAAACTCCTCATGGGTTGGCCCTAAGATATATTTCTTATTATAGCGATCATTAACTCTCATAATACTTTCACCAAAGGCTGTAACTCTTCCAGATTTTTCAAAAACATCAATAGGCAACATATGTGTCATACAAAGTTCTAGAGCCCCCGCTTTATTCATTTCCTCTCTAATAACTTGTTCAATGTTCTTTAATGTTATATATCCAAATGGCAAAAACATATAAATGCCAGAAGACACTTTTTTTATCATTCCACTTCTTACTAAAAGATTACCGCTAATAGAATCTTCATCTTTAACGTTCTCTCTTAAAGTGTAAAAGAAATTATTTTTTAATTTCATACTTTCTTCCTTCCTCTTTTGTCTATAATTTTTAATATTTATCTAGACAAAGCACTATTTGTATTTTGATTTTTATATTGTAGATATAGTTGTTTAATATATTCTAACTCTTCTGCTGATTTCGTTTTAAGAAAATCAGTGAATGAATTTACATCATTTTTAATAATATACTCAAGATATTTATCTCTATCATTTTCTTTAATTAAAATTGGCGGACACCCATTTTTCATAAGGTTAAAACCAGTTATTAATTGGGCTGTCCTCTTATTACCATCCTCAAAAGGTTGGACTCTAACCATAAAAAGATGAAACCTAGCTTCTCTTTCATATGGATCCAATATATTCCAAACATTATAATAATTATCGATTAAAGACATCATTTTAGCAGGAATACCCCCTGCGGGTGTTGGCACAAAAGCACTCTCCCATACATCTACAGTTGTTGTTCTATAACCCTCATATCCTTCGTATTCATTAATTAAATTAGCAACACCTTTGATATGATGAGGATAGAGTTTATCTATGCCTTCATTATCAAATAAATAATTCACGGCATTTGTTGTACTTTTAAGCGTATTTTCTCTAAGCATTCTTAATTCATCCGAATTCACAATATTAGTGTTTCTCAACTCAAGTTGCTGAACGACATAATATAAGAACGAAGAAAAACAATTATCAGTATACCTCGCGGGAAATAACTGCAAATAGTACTTATAAAAATCTGAATCATTGTCAAATACATCAAACATAAGAACATCCTCACTTGCATTTATATTACATAAATATTTTGATATATAAATTATATCATATTAAATATAACAATATTACATGTCTTTTAATTTTTCATCAATAAGCATAATTTTATCTTTTTCCTCACTTAGTTTATTTCGTTCCTCTAAAACTATTTCTTTAGGAGCTTTATTAATATATCCTTCATTAGATAATAACTTTTCTCTACGAGCAATATTGTTGAGTAAAAGTTCCTTTTCCTTGTTAAGAGATACTTTAATATCCTCGTCATTATCAGTTCCTATATAACCTAAAATAATTGTACCGTATGGGAAAAGAATATTAATTTTTTTAGTTTCAGAAGAGAAAGAATTAACTATCTTACCTTTTAACAATTTATTAAATATATTCATATTATTATTAATCAGACCCGCTTCACTATCGTTTAAATTATTTAAAATAAAATATTCACTACCTATATTATTTTCTTGTTTGGTAGTTCTTATTTTAGTTATAATTTCAATAATCTTATTGGCATCAGTAACATCCTTATCATGTCTTATTTGTTTATCATAGATAGGATATAAACTGGTCATAATTGATTTCTCATGAATTGGCAACATTTGATAAATTTCTTCTGTTACATACGGCACAAATGGATGTAACAGTTGTAAGGTATTAGTTAATACATGTAATAATACTGCTTTAGTAGTTTGATTATCTAAATCTGTTTTTGATAATTCTATATACCAATCACAAAAATCGTTCCAAACAAAATTATATAAAGTATTACCAGTTACATTAAATTCATATTTATCCATATTCTTTCTAACAACTTTTATTGTTTCATTTAATTTATATATTATCCATTTGTCTGAAATACTTAAATTATCAAGTTTAAATTCAGTCTCTTTAAAATCTTCTAAGTTCATTAAAACAAAACGAGAAGCATTCCAAAGTTTATTAATAAAATTCCAAGATGATTTTACTTTATCTTCATCATATCTTAAATCTTGACCAGGAGCAGAATTAGTTGTTAAAAAAAATCTTAATGCATCTGCACCATAATTTTCAATAACATCCATGGGATCAACACCATTGCCTAATGATTTACTCATCTTACGTCCTTCTTTATCACGAATCAAACCATGAATTAAAACATCTTTAAATGGTCTTTGACCTGTAAATTCTAATGATTGAAAAATCATTCTACTAACCCAGAAAAAGATAATATCATAACCTGTTACTAATACATTGTTAGGAAAATATCTTTCATCGAAATTATTTGGCCAACCTAAGGTTGCAAAAGGCCATAAAGCAGATGAAAACCAAGTATCCAAAACATCAACGTCTTGGATCCAGTCTTCTCCCTCAGGAGCTTCCATACCAACATATATTTCATCATCTTTATACCAAGCAGGTATTTGATGTCCCCACCATAATTGTCTTGAAATACACCAATCTTGTACATCTTTCATCCAATTTGAGAAAATAGTTTCAAATCTCTTAGGGATAAAATTAACTTTTGTATCTTTATCTAATTGATTGCTTAATGCTTTTTCAGCTAAATCGTCCATCTTAACAAACCATTGTTTTGATAAATATGGTTCCACCATAGCTCCACTACGTTCACTATGACCAACAGAATGTTTAATCTTTTTAGTCTTAAGAAGTAAACCTGCATCTTCTAAATCTTTAACAACCATTTTTCTACACTCAAAACGATTTAAACCATTATAGTTAAGAGCATTTTCATTCATCTTACCATCAGCATTAATACATCTAACACGTTCTAAATTATGGCGATTACCTACTTCAAAGTCATTCGGATCATGAGCAGGCGTTATTTTAACAACACCCGTCCCAAAAGACATATCAGCATGAAAATCTCCTATAATAGGTATTTTTTTATTTACCAAAGGCAATATAACACTCTGTCCAATAAGATGTTTATATCTCTCATCCTTTGGATTAACAGCAACTGCTGTATCACCAAATAATGTCTCAGGACGCGTTGTTGCTACTTCTAAATAATCATTAGTTCCTTCAATCATATATTTAAGATGATAAAAAGCACCTTCAACTTCCTTGTAAATAACCTCAATATTAGATAAAGCTGTCATTGCAACAGGATCAAAATTGATGATCCTCTCACCTCTATAAATATAACCCTTGTTATATAAATCAACAAACACTTTCTTAACAGCTTCACTTAGATTTTCATCCATAGTAAAACATTCACGACTATAATCAAGACTTAACCCCAATTTTGCCCATTGATTTCTGATAACAGATGCATATTCTTCTTTCCAAGACCAAGCTCGCTCAAGCCAGTCATTTCTATCCATACTACGAGGATCAATTCCTTCTTCTCTTAATCTAGCATCAACTTTAGCTTGCGTAGCAATACCAGCATGATCCATACCAGGAACCCATAAAGCATCATAACCATCCATTCTTTTATATCTAGTTATAATATCTTGTAATGTTGTATCCCAAGCATGACCTAAATGCAATCTACCAGTTACATTAGGAGGAGGAATTACAATACAAAAAGGATCCCTATCTACTTTACCAGCTTTAAATAAATCATTATCTAACCAGAATTGATAACGATTAAGTTCTACATCTAAATGACTATATTTCTTATCTAACATATTAATCCACTTCCTCACATTTTTCTAATTTTTTATATATAAATTCTTCAACGATATTAAATATTCTTATTGAATTTAAATCGCTTAAATTCAAAGCGTCAATAATCATTGAAATATACTTTTCCTTATTAATAACTTTATAACTATAATTAAAATTTAAATCATAAATAAATGCTAAATTAAGTAGTACTTTATCAAGTACTGTCTTAACTATTTTATGATTAATAAAATGCTCGTCTAAAATACAGTTTAAAACTTCTTCACTTATTTCTTCATTATCTAATTCATAATATATTTCCTTAATTGACATCAAATATAAAATATCAATTTTATCGGCATCTCTAACTATTTTAACATACAACTTTTCAGTATCGTTAAAAGATTGAGGAATTGATGCTTTATTATGTATAAATATAGCTTTTTTAATTATTTCATCAAATGTATCAACTCCCATATAATCCCTAATCATATTATTATTAAATAAAAGTGTAGTACCTAGAAGCCCATGGTCAATAGTCTTTCGATCATCAAAACTATTATATTTTTCCAACTGTTCAAAGCGCCCTATATCATGTAGGAGCCCTATTAATTCAGCTAAAAGAACTCCTTCATCGTTCAGTTTTAATGATAAAGCAATATCCTTACATAATTTAGAGACTCTTAAAGAATGATTATATTTTAATAGAATACCATTATTATTTATATCATAATTACTTACGTATTTTTTAAACACTTCTTTAGCACATTCAATATTAATCATTAATTATTACCTACCCTATACACATATATTATTTGTTCTTCTTTTTTATTTTTACTACTAATAACATCATCTTTTACAAAACCCATTTTCTCATAATATTTGTGAGCAGGATAATTGTATTTATTACATGACACATAAAATGATTTTATATTATTCATTGCAATATATTCCAAAATCATATTAAAAAACTTTCTACCTAATCCAGCGCCTTGACAATCCTTTAAAATATGAATATATCTTATACAATAATCACTTTCTTTATAAGGATTATCAATCTTACCAAAGCATACATAACCAACTATTTTATTATCACAAAGTGCCACCTTAAACATAACATTTGGTATAGCTGTTTTCTCCCTAAATGATTGTTCTACTTTAGCATAATCAAAATTGTCAATTGATTCATCTTCATATATTCCTCTATATGTAGTAGACCAAACATTTTGTCTAACAATAGCCATCTGGGGTATATCTTCTATTTTTACATCTCTAATTATTATGTTATCCATACATTATCTCCTTTATATAAAAAAACGTCCTTAAAAATAAGGACGAATATATCGCGGTGCCACCTTAGTTCATAGAAAACTATGCCCTTGACATGATAACGGCATGACCGTCTTACCTTACTACTACTTCAGGTATGAAACTCCCAAGCTACAATTAAATACTTATTCTTAGTTTCCACCAACCACTAAGTCTCTATCAAACTCATATTTAATCCTCTTGTTCTCTGTTTTTAATTTTTAATTTCAACGCCACCAAACATGGCTGTATAATTAATAACTAATTCAGTCTTAGCATCACTATTAGATAATGTTTTGTTTTCAGCTCCACCAAAGATTGGGTATCCTTTAACAGTAACCTTCACATCTTCTGGTACCATCACTGTAACACCGCCAAACATAGCAGTTGCATTAATATAACCAACTTTATCCTTTATCTTGATTTTACGAAAATCTATTTCAGCTCCACCAAAAATGGCGGTTATATCACTGCTAACATATTCCTTACTTTCGTTTTTATCTTCAACACCAGAAAATACCGCTATATAAGAAGTAACAGGTTTAGTTGAGACCCTTTTAGTAACACTAATTAATAACGAAAAGCCAACCACCATTAAGAATACAGGCCCTATAATATTATCAAGCATACTCTCATCAACAATTCCTAAATTTGCAAATAAATATAAACCACCAAAGATGACAAACATTACTAATATAAAGTCAAAGCGTCTTTTTTCTATTAAGCCAGCTAAACCAATTATTATAATAGCAACTGAAAATACTACTCCAGATAAATCCTCAAATGAAACAATTTCTAAATTAGACAGTAATAACAACATTCCAATTAAAATAATAATCAAACCAATTATTCTTTTCACCAACAAAACCTCTTTCATTCAAAATATTAATATAACTAAATTATATCAATTTAAAGATAAATTTACAATCATTTCACATATTATTTTACGTTTACAACTATATATAAAAGAGCAAAAACATATTCTTGCTCTCTTTAATCAATTTATTTATTCTGTATAATAGGGAGTAACGCTTCCGAAGGCACCAGATCCAACTGACACATTTTCATAAAAATTATCAATAGTTACTGATGTTAAAGTGGTATTATTTGCAAAGGCTTCACCGCCTATCGAAATTACACTACTTGGTATATAAAGAGTCGAAATCTTATCACTTTCGAAGGCTTTTCCACCAATAATTTCTACATTATTCAAATCAACACTTGTTAAGCCTGTATTTCTAAAGGCATTATAACCTATATTAGTTATGTGACTTGGCACTGTATACTCTGTAAAGCCTAAACTTGCCTTTCTTAATAAATTATCGGGGATT
>DHQC01000002.1:10135-10322 GCA_002411005.1 Caryophanales bacterium UBA5348
TATTAAATGCACTACAGCCAACACTTGTTATGGTTTCTGGAACAATTAGACTTGTAAACCTGTTTGAGGCAAAGGCCCCATTGCCTATTGTTTTTACACTACTTGGAAAATCTATTGATATTAATTTGTTGTTTTCAAAAGACCTTCCACCAATAATTTCTACGTTATTTAAATTAACACTTGTTAA
>DHQC01000002.1:10523-10735 GCA_002411005.1 Caryophanales bacterium UBA5348
AAAGCCTAAACTTGCATTTCTTAACAAATTGTCAGGGATTTTGTTCACATTCGGTCCAAAGGTAATCGAATCAACATATGATCCTACAAAAATTGCATCCCAACCATCACCAACTGAGGAAATTGGGGCATTCCATACTACGCCACCTGTAAATTGGTTGTTATTAAATGCACTACAGCCAACACCTATTATTGTTTCTGGAATAATTAAAC
>DHQC01000002.1:11144-11924 GCA_002411005.1 Caryophanales bacterium UBA5348
GGAAATTGGTGCATTCCATACTACGCCACCTGTAAATTGGTTGTTATTAAATGCACTACAGCCAACACTTGTTATGGTTTCTGGAACAATTAGACTAGTTAATTTTGTTGAAGCAAAAGAATTTCCACTAATTGTTATAACATTATTTAAATCAACACTTGTTAGGCCTGTACTTCTGAATGCATTATATCCAATATTGGTTATATAATCTGGCACTGTATACTCAGCAAAACCTAGTATTGAACTTCTTAACAAATTGTCAGGGATTTTGTTCACATTCGGTCCAAATGTAATCGAATCAACATATGATCCTACAAAAATTGCATCCCAACCATCACCAACTGAAGAAATTGGGGCATTCCATACTACGCCACCTGTAAATTGGTTGTTATTAAATGCACTACAGCCAACACCTGTTATTGTTTCTGGAATAATTAAACTTGTGAACCTGTTTGAGGCAAAGGCCCCATTACCTATTGTTTTTACACTACTTGGAAAATCTATTGATATTAATTTGTTGTTTTCAAAAGACCTTCCACCAATAATTTCTATGTTATTTAAATTAACACTTGTTAAGCCTGTATTTCTAAAGGCATTATAACCTATATTAGTTATGTGACTTGGCACTGTATACTCTGTAAAGCCTAAACTTGCATTTCTTAATAAATTATCGGGGATTTTGTTCACATTTGGTCCAAAGGTAATCGAATCAACATATGATCCTACAAAAATTGCATCCCAACCATCACCAACCGAGGAAATTGGTGCATTCCATACTAC
>DHQC01000002.1:12082-37987 GCA_002411005.1 Caryophanales bacterium UBA5348
TATTAAATGCACTACAGCCAACACCTGTTATGGTTTCGGGTATTGTTAGACTTGTGAACTTATTTGAAGCGAAAGCTCCATTACCTATTGTCGTTACACTACTTGGGAAAGATACACAAGTTAGATTATTATTTGCAAAAGAACTATTTCCTATTGCGGTAACATTAACCCCTCCAATAGTTGAAGGTATTACCACATCTGATGGGCATAATCCATTTAAATAATCATAATCAGTAATAGTTCCTGTTTCAGAATTAAAAGTAAAACAAGATTCAGGGGTAGTTGGGCTAGTAGGACATACTTTTGAGCCATTAAACTCAACCGTAAACTTGATTGGTGTATAAACCACTTGTCCAGCACTTTGTATTGTATTAGGATTAACATTATTCAAATTACTTACCGTTGCACTTACTGTTGCATAACAAGTCTCTGTATTACAAATTACTGAAACATTGCCAGCACTCATGTTTGATAAATCTGCAGCATGATCCCTAAATACACTAGCCTGACTTATATCAATTGGGGAGTTATCTGCACCTTGCCATATTACTTCACCCATATTTCTCTTTACAATATAACGTTTAAAATCCTCTAAACTTTCAAACACTGTCTTTGTAGTTACGTTTACTGTTTTTACATCTGAAATATTTAAAGGTAGTACTCCTAATTCAATTGTATATTCATAAGAAAAAGGTAGTGTTGATGAATAAGGTATATAGCCTACTGTATAATAAGTCTTATAATATACTTTGGAGCCATCGTCACCCTCACCACTATCATCTGCATATGATCCACCAGCTGAAATTGATTCAACCGGAATTTTTATTTCTCTATCACATGTAGAACTTTCAGAATTAGCTTCATTATTAACCTCTAACAAATCATCCAAACTAACATCATATTTAATTGCAATTTGTTCCCATGTATCACATGTCTCAATTATGCTATAGGCATTACAATCCTCAGGTGTCGTTTTGTTAATTGTAACTGTGTTAGCATCAGCTGATTTTGTTGCACAATAAGTTCCATTGTGGATTGCTAAAACAACCTTGTTTTTTTCGTTTAAAATGACAATACCCGTTATAGGTCCTTTACCACTATAATCTAATTTTCTACCATCAGCATTAAATTCTAAACCATCACGATAATAAAATTCCTGATACCCTTGAGCCTCGTTTTCATTTGCAATAAGTAGTCTCCCAGAATCAGCTACAGAATACGCTGTAGCTCTAAAAGCTTCCATTCTAACGGTTTCAATAATATTCATTACAAGAGGAACTGCTATCGCTATAATAACAACCATAATGATCATAGCTGCTAACAGTTCAATTAATGTAAAACCTAGCAATGATTTTTTCTTCATTGATACACCACCCAGATAATTTATTGCTACTTTTTATTTTCTATTAGGTTCTATTTCTGCAGGAAAAAATATTTCTGTAGCTTCATTTACTCTATAATAAATAGCATTTATCCTTATATCTCCAATGTTATAAATTATATTTTTTACATATCCATCCTTATTAAGAATAATTTGCCCTTTTATATCATCTGATAAAGTCAATCCTTTTAATTCTAAATCTTTAAGAATTTTCTCAGCCGTTTTTTTACTAAACGTTACATCATACTCTGTTTCACCTGAAGCCTTTTCTTTAGGTTCACTTACATTTGTGGCAGTTTTTAAACCATCTAAATATATAGCAGGATTATTATATTTAGTATTTTTAGTATCTTCTACATATTTCCCGTCCTCACCCGCAATATAAAGTTTGTTGTTTAAAACATAAAAGACATTTTTATTAGTATCTACATCTTCTTCTTTAATTTCTTCCTTATCTTCTTCTCTAACTTCAGGTATTTCATTATCCGGTTTTTCAATCTTATATTCCTGATCTTTATAATTGTCTATCTTTATAATTTGGTTGATTGAATCTTCACCAACTTTACCAGAAACACTTAAATATAAAGAATAACCATTAATTCCTTTATCAGATACCTCCATTTTATTATAATTTGGTTCAAATTGACTGTTTGAACAACCTGTTACAATTAGTAATAAACTAACTAAGCACAATATTTTTTTCATTATAAACACCTTCCTCTATCTTTAACAATTGTAATATATACAAAGGGAAAAGTCAACTGAAAGAAAACACGACAAAATATACTTATTATTCATAAATTAATATTTAATTTTTATTTGTTGTCGCTTTTTTCTTCAACCTCTTTTTTTAGATTATATAAAATATTTAAAGCCTCCATAGGACTTACATCAAGAGGGTTAAGTTCTTTTATTTTATCTATTATATCGTTATATTCATTTTTCTCTACTGTTTCAAATTTCAATTCTTCTTGAACAAATAAATTTTTCTTCTCTTTACTTTCATACACGCTTAATATTTCGTTAGCTCTCTTTATTAAAGAAGAAGGTAATTTAGCTAATTTAGCTACATGTATACCATAACTCTTATCTATAGAGCCATCTTTTATTTTGTGTAGGAATGTAATATTACCATCATTTTCAAAAGCTGATACATGAACATTTTTTACATTAGCAAGAGTATTTTCTAAGTCTACTAGTTCATGATAATGGGTTGAAAATAAAGTTTTACATTTAACATGATCATGAATATATTCAATAATAGCTTGAGCTAAACTCATACCATCATATGTTGCTGTACCACGTCCCAATTCATCAAATAAAACTAAACTATTTGGTGTTGCATTGATTAACGCATTGTTAGCTTCGATCATTTCAACCATGAAAGTAGATTCACCACTTACAAGATCATCACTAGCTCCAATTCTTGTAAATATCTTATCAAAGATAGGCATTGAAGCACTCTTACAAGGAACAAAGCAACCTATTTGGGCCATTATAATAACCATGGCAAATTGTCTCATATAAGTTGATTTACCAGCCATATTAGGTCCAGTAATAAGTAAAATATCAGTCTTCTCATCAAGAATAATATCATTAGGCACAAATTCAGCTGTCATAACCTTTTCGACTACTGGATGACGCGAATCTTTAATAGAAACATTTCTATCATCAGTAATAATTGGTCTTATATAATTATTTTTTTCAGTTGCGACGGCAAATGAAGTTAAGACATCAATTTCAGATATTGTTTTAGCTATATCTTGAATATCATGAATGTACTTTTTAACTTCATCCCTAATTTTAATAAAGAGATTATACTCTAATTCGACAATTTTCTCCTCAGCACCTAAAATAAGTGCTTCTTTTTCTTTTAAAATTGGAGTTATATAACGTTCACAATTAGCTAGAGTCTGTTTACGTTCATATCCTGCATCTTCTGGTATTAAACCAATATTACCTTTAGATACTTCAATGTAATAACCAAATACTTTATTGAAGCCTACTTTAAGATTTTTAATACCTGTTCTATTACGTTCTTCAGTTTCCATTTTTACAATGAAATCAGTACCACCACGTCTGTTTTCTTTCAGGTCATCCAAATCACTATTATAACCATCTTTAATAAGATATCCTTCTTTTAAACCAAGCGGAGGATTTTCGTAAATACTATTTTCAAGCATTTCATATACATTATCCAAAGTATTTAATTTCTTATAGAATTTTATTTGTTCTAAAATATTCTTTATATCAGGTAAGACTCTTAAAGATTTTTTTAATTGTAATAAATCTTTAGCATTTGCATTTCCATAAGCAATACGACCACTTAAACGCTCTAAATCATACACTTCATATAATAATCCTTGTAATTCTTCTTTCAAAATAAATTCTTCAAGCAAAATCTCAACTACATCGTAACGTTTCTCTATTTCAACTTTATTAGTTAAAGGATTTTCTATCCATCTTTTTAAAGTTCTACTACCCATAGCGGTCTTTGTTTTATCTAATAACCACAATAATGAATAATTTCTAGATTTTAATCTAGAGTTTTCAACCAATTCAAGATTTCTCTTAGTATAAATATCCATCTTTAAAGATTCTTTATAATCCTTAATAATTACTTTTTGTAAATGATCAAGACTACGTTTTTGAGTATCATTTAAGTATGTAAGTAAATGCTTAACCGTTTCAATATATCTAATATCAGTAATATCTTCATATAAATAACGATATTCTTTTAAATCTTCAATATTTTCATATACTGAAACAACCATCTTAAATTTATTTCTCAAAATATCAATAATACTCTTATCTACATTATCTGCTAAAACTGCTTCTTTAATACCCATTGAAACAATTTCTGATACTAATGAATTTATATCATGTTCGATCATTAAGGCATTAAACTCACCTGTTGAAATATCAGTATAACAAACTATATAGCAATGATTAAAGTCCATAATATTACCAATATAATTATTACTTTTTTCATCAAGTAATTCACCACTCATAACGGTCCCTTTTGAGATAATTTGTTGAACTTCTCTTTTGACAACACCCTTAGCTTCTTTAGGATCTTCAACTTGCTCACAAATAGCCACCTTATAACCTTTTTCAATAAGTTTGTCTATATAGTTATTAGCAGCATGATGAGGAACACCACACATTGGAATACGTTCATCTAAACCAGCATTTTTCCCTGTTAAAACAAGTTCTAATTCATGGGATACTAATTCAGCATCCTCAAAAAACATTTCATAAAAATCACCTAAACGAAACATTAAAATAACATCTTCATAGTTATCCTTTATTTCCATATATTGAGCCATCATTGGCGTTATTTTGTTACGATCCACTTCATTTCTTTTCATGTTATCACCTATATAAAATTATACCATAAGAAAAGGAATTTCATTTATCAAAATCCCTTCTTCTGTAACTTTTTATTAAAGATTTATCATTTTTAATTAAATATTCATTTGTATCATTTGTAAAATAGTTTTCTATTTGATTTTCAAAAGCTTCTTGAATAAACAAATCTGAATCCTCAACTTTAAAACAAAGTCTTATATTGTTTTCTAATAAATATTGCTTAAAATAACCTTTAAATACTAATGTTCTAAAAGGAGTTAATATATATTTATTATAATCTACGTTTTGGAGTTGATAAAGTTCTTTATCTTTTGTTAACTTGCTTTGCGGATTTCCTACTATATTATCTAGCATCAATAAGTTAACACTTTTTAACATTTTTAAATACTCCTCAAATAATTTATAGCATCGTTAAATGTTGAGACACCAATTATCTTTATATTATACTTATTTTTCTTTGCTAGCTTTTTTGCATCTTCATAATTATTACCAAGTGGTACAAAGAAGATGTCTGCTTTAGCATCTACCGCCCCCTTTAGTTTATATTCTATGCCACTTATTTCTCCTGCATTACCATCTACATCAATTGTTCCCGTTCCCACTACCGTAAGCCCTTTAGTTAAATCCTCACTGACTAATTTATCATATATTGCAATAGCCATCATCAGACCACCACTAGGACCTGATTCACTATCTTCAAAATTAAATTTTATTTTAGGGTGTGCTTCATACTTTGTTTCAGATGTTACCAATATACCAGTAACATTACGCTCTTCTATTTCAAATATCTTAGCAGTTCTATTAGTTTTTTGTTTGTTTTTATCAATTACTAAAATATTTAAATTATCACCTATTGAGTTGTTAGACACAACATCAATATAATCATTTGCAGAATTAATTTCTACACCTTCAATAGAAACTATCTCATCTCCTATTTTAAGTGTTGTATCAGCCTTCTCATCAACAAAAACAACCTTAAAACGTTTATCTTTAATAATTACTTCTTTATTTGCAGCCTTATACGCTACCATAACAGCATTAGCATTAGCTTCAGCTAATAATAATCGATTCCGATATTCAACATCAGCAGTTGTCTCATTGCTAGAAACATAATCCTCCTGATTAACTAAATCCCAACTTGGAATAATATACGACAACATGTAAGTTAAAACATTACCACCTAATTCTGTAACATAACTAAGATTTATACTTCCACTTTTGTTCTTTTCATCTTCCACTTCAACTCTCGAAGATATATCTATTAAACCACCTGTTGAATGAATATAATAAGGTAGCGGAATAGTTAGGACAAAGTAAAATATAAGAAGAAAGAAAATATATTTATAATTTTCTCTCACAATTGATATTAGTTGTTCATAAAGTTTTTTTATCATTTGTTCTCCTCGCTTCTATTATAATTATAACAAATAAAGGAGCATTTATGAGAAGAAAGATACTAACAGTAGTAATTATTTTAACAATTGTCATTATTGGAATTGAAATTTTAATTGAATCAAATCATGTTATGACAGCTGTTAGTTACTCATTATCACTATGGTGTAATAGTGTCTTTCCCTCACTATTCCCCTTTTTTGTCATCTCTAATTTACTTATTAATTGTGGTTTTGCATCTTTTCTTGGAGAATTATTAAAACCTTTTATGTATCAAATATTTAAAATCAAAGGAGAAGCTTCATTTGTCTTAGTAATGAGTATGTTAAGTGGGTTTCCTAGTAGTGCTAAATATACAAGAGAATTATATGACAAAAATTTAATAAATGAACATGAAGCTACTAAATTACTAACTTTTACTCACTTTTCTAATCCCTTATTTATATTAGGAACAATTTCTGTTTTATTCTTAGGTAATAAAGAAGTTGGAATGTTAATCTTATTAAGTCACTATATATCAAATGTTATTATTGGAATAATATTTAGAAATTATTATGTTAGCAAAAAAGATACTTCAAAAGTATCTCTTAGAAAAGCTTTTAATATCATGCATAAAAAAAGACTTGAATCTAATAAAAGTATGGGTCTTATGATTAGTAATGCCTTGATGAGTTCAATAAATACTTTGTTATTAGTTTTAGGTGTTATAACAATGTTTTTAATTATAACAACCATTATTGATCAAAATATAAATCTGAATCCTTATAATCAATCAATATTAAATGGAATATTTGAAATGACACAAGGATTAAACTATGTTGGTCTTTTACCTATCCCTCTTGAAAATAAAGCTATTTTATCAACAATGTTTATATCTTTTGGAGGTTTTAGTGTTCATATGCAAACAATTGGTTTAATTAGTGATTCTAAAATTAAATATTTTCCATATTTAATAGCTAGAATCTTGCATGCCTCTATTTCAGGTCTATTAGTATATTTATTATTTGATTATTGGTTTTTATTAATATAAATTATTTATTAGAAAGCTGGTAAGCCTCCCAAATCATTACTATCATATTGATGAACAATATTTATATTATTATTTACATTCATTGATTCATTATAAATAGGAATGTTAATTGTTAAAATAGTATTATTATCTCCTGCATCTGCTGTGAATGATTGTATTGTAAATACTAAATTCCCGTTTATAACATTGTTACTAGGTACTCTCTCAGTTATCCCACCATATTGAATTGTATTAGCTGTAACACTTATTTTTAACCTCTTAACACTTAAATCTTGATATGTAATATCATAACAATTTGTTCCACAAGATTTACTACCATAATATTTTCTTTGTTTCATATCTTTTTGAACTGAGTTTATAGTATTACCATTTAAAATTGTCACTTTAGATAGATTTTGATAATACTCAACTTTATCTAATAAATCAAAAACCGTATTAAACATAGCTATGGCAACAAAGCTTATAATTGTAAAACTAACTAACAATTCAACCGTTGAGAATCCCTTTTTATTCATAATACCCTCTCCTTAATTAAAATACTAATACATTAACTAGATAAGATCTGCTACCGAAAAATAAATACTTGAATAATTACCATTATTTAATACAATAATAATACGGAAAGTATCAGCTTTTGAATCACTTACTTTCAAAGTCCTTAAATAATCGAGAAATGAAGCATCAATATTATATGAAGCATAATTTGTTATTACATCATTAATATTATAAGCAGTAAAGTAAATTTCTTTAATATCCAATTTAGCAATTAAAGCGGCATAATATCCCGTTGTATCAAAAGAATAATTCTTTATATCCAATAAGGGACTAGGTGAAGCCGTTAAATCAAGTCTCAAATTAGGTGTATAGTTTTGCTCAATATAAGTTTTAACGTTTTGTACTGCATGTATAGACTCAACCGTATTATAATTAGCATTTCTAATATAGTTATTATATAAGATGGATACTTGGGAATAAATTGAAACTAAAACGATTGCTACTACACCAATAATCGCTATTGTTTCAATAAGAAAAAAACCTTTTTTATTTAACTTTTCCATATTTAACACCTCTTATTATTGCTATTAACTCATAATTATTATATAATAATCTTAGAATAAATACTAGACGTAAATCTATAAAGATATAAAGAGGTGGAAATTTTGATAAGAGCTTTTGATTATGAAAAAATTCCGATTGTAGAAGTAGTTAATGAAATTATCCTTGATGCCGTTAAAAGAGGCGCAAGTGATATTCACTTCGATCCAATGTCGGAATTTATGAAAGTTAGGATTAGAGTAGATGGACAATTATCCGACTATTCGACTGTACCTAATACCCTGAAAAGAAATTTAATAACACGTATAAAAATTATATCTGGGATGAATATTACAGAAGTTAGATTACCACAAGATGGCTCTATGCAAACTGTTTTAAAAGACACAAACCTAGATTTGCGTGTTTCTTCCTTACCTTGCTCAGATGGCGAAAAAATAGTTATTCGTATCCTGGACTACTCTATGAGTTTAAAAGGATTGGAACATTTAGGGTTTACACAAAATAACTATAGAAAAATGTTGGAAATGATTTCTAAACCGAGTGGAATTATTTTAGTTACTGGTGCTACTGGATCTGGTAAATCAACAACCGTTTATTCAATACTACAAAAATTAAATAAAGAAACAACTAATATTATTACAGTTGAAGACCCAGTCGAAATGGACGTTGAAGGTGTAAACCAAGTCCAAGTTAATAGTGATATTGGTTTAACTTTTGCTAACGTCCTACGTTCAGTTTTACGACAAGATCCAAACATCATAATGGTTGGGGAAATTCGTGATACAGAAACAGCACGTATCGCAACAAGAGCTTCTATTACTGGACACTTAGTTTTATCCACAATCCATACCAACAACTCATTAAATACAATTGAACGTTTGCTAGATATGGAAGTTGAAAGATATTTACTTGCGAGTGCTCTTGAGGGTATTATATCTCAAAAGTTAGCAAGACGTCTTTGTGAAAAATGTCGTCGTAAAAGAACTACTAACCAATACGAAAAAAATCTATTCAAAAATGTTCTAGATGTAGATATAGAAGAAATATATTCAGCTGAAGGTTGTCCTGCTTGTAATAATGGTTATAAAGGACGTATTGCACTTCATGAAGTTTTACTTATCAACCAAGGAATAAGAGATGCTTTAGCTGATAGTCTTCCAAAAGAAAAATTAAGAGAACTAGTTTATAAATCAGATGTTACTACTCTTTTACAAGACGGGCTTGAAAAAGTAATAAATGGCAATACAACCTGTGAAGAGGTTTTAAAATTAATTGAATTAGACGACGATCTCGAAGGTAAAACATCAGAATATCGTTATAGTTTAAATAAAGCACTTGAGGAAAGCAATCTAAGTAAAGATGCAGGAGCACTTCACTTAGATGAGACAATAGTTTCTCAAACAGAAACGGTGCCAGCAGCTACTCAAGCAACTCAGGCTAACCCAACAGTAGATCCAACTACTGCTGATACACCAACACAAGAATCAGCACCAGCAACAAATGTTGAAGCTGATAAAACAACGAAAACAGAAACCTTATAATTATAAAGATTAAAAAAACTGTTGATTATATATCAAACAGTTTTTTCTTTAATTAAAATTATTTTACTTTAATAACATCAAGAAACACATCAAGACCATTTAAATTAAATTTTTCATTAATATTATCCTGAAAAATTATTTCTTCAGCTAAAGTTTCCTTCTTTATGAATTCATTATATTTTTCAATAGCTCTTTTAATATCATCATTGCCATTATAATAAATCTTAATTCTATCTATAACATCAAAATCATTATTCTTTCTCATTTGTTGAATTTTAGATATTAATTCTCTTGCCATACCCTCATCAATCAAATCTTGATTTAAGGTTGTATTTAAAATAACAAAGTGATTATTTTGCATATTAATATTAAATCCTTCTTTAGAATTAATTCTTATTTCAACCATATCAGGTGTTATTTCTTCAACTTTTGATGCTACTTCTAATTTAATAGATTTATTATTGCTAAGAGCAGCTATTTGAGCCGATGAAATATTGCTCAAAGCTTCACTAAATAATTTGATATTAGAACCAAAGATTGGTCCTGAAATCTTAAAGTTTGGAAGAACAATAAAATCCATATACAAATGTAAATCGGGTGTAAACGTAACTTGTTTAACGTTTAATTCTTCTATAATTAAATCTATTAAATCTCCAATCATAGTTTCATGTTTTGCATCAATAAGAACGTCACTAATTGGTTGTCTAACCTTTATTTTAGCTTCTTCTCTACCCGCTCTACCCAGACTAATCAATTCTCTTACAAGATCCATTTTTTCTTCAATATCTTCATTAATAAGTCTTTCATCGCATTTTGGAAAATCAGCTAAATGAACAGATTCTTCATTAGTTAAATTTTTATACATTTCTTCTGAAATAAATGGAACAATAGGTGCTATTAATCTTGATAATCCTTCTAACACTTCATAGGTTGTATTGTAAACAGCTTTTTTACTGTCATCCAACCTGCTTCCCCAGAAACGTCTACGATTACGTCTAATATACCAATTAGATAAATCTTCATTAACGAAATCACTTATATCTCTTACTACTTTGGTTAAATCATATTGTTCATAGCCTGCTGTTACTGAATCAATTAATTTATTATATTTAGATAATAACCATTTGTCGATTTCTTCCCTATCTTGATATGGAATATTAAATGTTCTAGGATCAACATCATCAGTATTAGCATACAACGTAAAGAAATTATAAGTATTTTTTAAAGTGTTGAAAAATTTAGAATGAACTTCTTTTAAGCCATCAATATCAAAACGAGTTGGTGTCCAAACAGGTGATACATAAGGTAAATACCATCTTAATGTATCAGCCCCATATTCTTCTATTAATTCGAAGGGATTAAGACCATTTCCTTTTGATTTACTCATCTTTTGACCATATTTATCTAATAACATATCATTTACTAAAACATTTTTAAAGGGACTCTTTCCCATTACAAATGATGAAACAGCAAGTAAAGAATAGAACCAACCTCTGGTTTGGTCAATTCCTTCGCATATAAAATCAGCTGGAAATTGAGCTTCAAATAATTCTTTATTTTCAAATGGATAATGGTATTGAGCAAAAGGCATAGATCCCGAATCAAACCAAACATCTATTACTTCAGGAACTCTAGACATTACCTTTCCGCAATCAGAACATTTAATATGAACATTATCAACATATGGACGGTGTAATTCTATACTTTCATCAATATCTTCAATCGCTTTAGATACCAATTCAGCTCGTGAACCAACACTCTCAACATGACCACATTCACACTTCCAAAGATTAAGTGGTGTTCCCCAATATCTTGTTCTTGATATTGCCCAATCATTTAAGTTTTCAAGCCAATTACCAAAACGTTTCTCACCAACATATTCAGGGAACCAATTAACTTTATTATTTTCATTTATCATTGTATCTTTATATTTAGTAACTTCTATATACCAACTAGGTTTAGCATAGTATAAAAGAGGTGTTTTGCATCTCCAACAATGAGGATAATTATGTTCCATCTTTTGTTTCTTAAATAACTTATCATTTTCCTTCAAATATTTAATAATATCTAAATTAGCATCCATAACATATGTGCCAGTCCAAGGACCATCAGTATATTTTCCGTCTTCATCTACAGGATTTAAAACCGGCAATCCATATTTACGACCAACTTCATAGTCATCAGCTCCAAAAGCTGGGGCCATATGAACGATACCTGTACCATCTTCCATTGTAACAAAGTCAGCTAATGTAACATAAAATGCTTTTTTATTAACCTTAAGGAAAGGAAGTAATTGTTCATATTCAATATGTTCCAAATCTTTACCAAGATATTCTTTAATGATAGTATATTCATCACCTAAGACTTTATTAGCAAGACTAGCTGCTAAAATAAATTTATAACCTTTGCTTTCAACTTTTATATATTTTTCATTTGGATTAACACATAATGCAACATTAGCAAGTAACGTCCAAGGTGTTGTTGTCCATACTAAAAAGTAAGCATCCTCATCCTTTAATTTCATAGGAACAATAACGGTATCTGTCGTTATCTCCTTATAACCTTGGGCCACCTCATGAGTTGCAAGTCCAGTTCCACATCTTGTACAAAAAGGTAATATTTTATGACCCTCATAAATTAAACCTTCATTAAACATTTTGTTTAAGATCCACCATTCAGTTTCAATATAATCATTATCATATGTAACATAAGCATTATCTAAATCAATAAACTGACCCATCTTTTTTGTATATTCTCTGAATGCATCTTCATTACGAAAAACTGATTGTTTACATTTTTTATTAAATTCCTTAATACCAAATTTATCAATATCAGTTTTAGATGTAAAGCCTAATTCTTTTTCAACTTCAATTTCAACAGGTAAGCCATGAGTATCCCACCCTGCTTTTCTAACAACACGATATCCTTGCATTGTTTTATACTTACAAAAGGCATCTTTTAATAATTTAGCAAGCATATGATGTAAACCCGGCATCCCATTAGCAGTTGCTGGTCCATCATAAAACACAAAGTTCTCATTTTTATCTCTATTATTAATACATTTTTCTAGTATGTTAATTTCTTCCCATTTCTTTGAGATATTGCTCTCTACAACACTTGTTTTTTCTTCTGATAATTCTTTAAATTTTGCCATTTCTTTATCTCCTCTCCTGTATATAAAAAAACATCCTTAAATATAAGGACGAATTATCGTGGTACCACCTTAGTTCATAATAAATTATGCACTTAATTCTGTAACGCTGATAAGCGTATATCCCTATTGTTAGGATATAACATCAAGAGTGATTCATACTTTAAACCATATTAGGGCTCTCACCATTTCCCCTTCGCTTAATATTAATTTAAAGTAACGTCTCCATCATATGTTTTATAAATCTAGTGTCTCGATTTCATCAACTACTTCTAATTGTGATTCAATAACACTACGTAATTTCCTTTTGAAAACAGATATATTCTTTCTTAACTGAGCAGCCTCATATTCTGTTTTTTCTGCTCTTAATAAGGCATCACTTACAATACGATTAGCATTGCCTCTAGCCTCGTTAATAATTATATCACTTTCCTGCTTAGCAATTCTTCTTATTTGTTCACTACTATCTTGAGCAGCTACAATTGTTTTATTCATCGTTGTTTCCATTGATTTATAGCGATTAATCTGTTCAATTAAAACGCCCTTCTCTTTTTGAAGATTTACAACAGCAACATCTTTGGCCTTCAATTCTGCAACCATTTTATCTACTTGCAAAATAACTTCATCTAAAAAAGCATTTACCTCTTTAGGATTGTAGCCGTGAAGTGTTTTATTAAATTTTTCCATTATATCACCTCAGATGCGTTTTTTACCATTCTAAATCAATATCACTATTGTCATGCATTTTACCTTTTTCTTCATCCCCTGTAATTTTGCCTTGGACATCCATATTTTTTGGCGTACATAAAAATATACCTCCGCCAATCTTTTGTAAATCTCCACCTATAGCATACACCGTTCCACTCAAAAAATCAACAATTCTTTTTGCTTGATCGGTTGTTACTCTTTTTAGATTAACAACAACAGTATGTCTATTTTTCAAATGATCCGCTATTTGTTGTGATTCAGAATAAGCTCTTGGTTCTAAAAGTATCATTTTACTCCCTTCTCCACCCTCAACTGCAGCATCTTCATTAGATATATTATAATATTCATCATCTGAAAATGGATGAGTATCCGCTTGGTCAAAAGGAAACAGCTTTTTAAAATTAAGTTTCATGGTTATATCCTCCATACAATAGTTAATTTCTACTATAGTTAATTTTAACACAAATTAAATAAAAGTTAAATAGTTTTGCATTTTTTTATAAAAAGAGAGCTAAAAATATAACTTTGCTCTCTCAATTTTATATAATCTACTAGATAAAATTGTTCTGTTTTCAATAATTTAATACATATAATATGGTTGAATAGTGCCAAAAGCCTCTGATCCAATTGACACCTCTCCTTCAGTATTATAGATAGTTGCAGATGTCAAGGTAGAGTTGTTATAAAAAGCCCTTGATCCTATATATGTAATACTATTAGGGATAGACACTGTACCTATTTGATTATTTCTAAAAGCATCTCCTCCTATTGAGGCTACACTATTAGGGAAAGATATACTAGTTAAATTATTATATGCAAAAGCTGAGCCTCCTATTTGAATAACATTGTTTAAATCTACACTTGTTAATCCTGTTGCATTAAATGCACTAGAGCCCATCTCTGTAATATGACTTGGTACTGTATAATCTGTAAAACCTATTGTTGATTCTGAAAATATATTGTTTGGGATTTTTGATAGGTTTGTATCAAAAGTTATTGAAGCTACATATGAACCTCTAAAGATACCATCGTAAGATGCTCCAACTGAGGAAATTGGGGCATTCCATATTACTCCACTTGTAAATTGATTGTTTCTAAACGCTCCACCACCTATACTTGTTATAGTATCTGGTATTGTTAAACTAGTTAACTGATTACTTCTAAAAGCATCTCCTCCTATTGAGGCTACACTATTAGGAAAAGTTATACTAGTTAGTTTATTATTTGCAAAAGCAGAGCCACCTATTTGAATAACATTGTTTAAATCTACACTTGTTAATCCTGTTGCATTAAATGCACTAGAACCTACCTCTGTAATATGACTTGGTACTGTATATTTAGTAAAACCAAACGTTGCTTCTGAAAATATATTGTTTGGGATTTTTGATAGGTTTGTATCAAAAGTTATTAAATCAACATACGAACCTCTAAAGATACCATCGTAAGATGCTCCAACTGAGGAAATTGGGGCATCCCATATTACTCCACTTGTAAATTGATTGTTTCTAAACGCTCCGCCGCTTATACTCGTTATAGTATTTGGAATTGTTACATTAACAATCTTATTATTATAAAACGCATTTCCACCTATTGAAGTTACACTGCTTGGAAAAGATACACAAGTTAAATTATTGCTGGCAAAAGCACTGTTTCCTATTGTAGTAACACTAACCCCTCCGATTGTTGAAGGTATTACTACATCAGATGGACATGATCCATTTAAATAATCATAATCAGTAATAGTTCCTGTTTCTGAATTGAATGTAAAACAAGATTCAGAGGTAGTCGGGCTAGTAGGACATATCCTTGAGCCATTAAATTCAACCGTAAACTTAATTGGTGTATAGGCCACTAGACCAACACCTTCGATTGTATTTGGGTTTACATCATTTAAATTACTTATTGTTGCACCTACAGTTGCATAACATGTTTCTGTATTACAATTTACTGAAATATTGCCAGCACTCATGTTTGATAGATCTGCAGCATGATCCCTAAATACACTAGCCTGACTTATATCAATTGGGGAGTTATCTGCATCTTGCCATATTACTTCACCCATATTTCTCTTTACAATATAACGCTTAAAATCATCTAAGCTTTCAAACACAGTCTTTGTAGTTACATTAACTGTCTTTATATCTGAAACATTTAAAGGTAATGCACCTAATTCAATTACATATTCATAAGAAAGTGGCAATGTCGTCGAATAATAAACATAGCCTACTGTATAATAGGTTTTATAATATACTTTTGATCCATCATCATTATCACTCGTATATGAACCTCCTGCTGAAATTGATTTAACAGGAATTTTTATGTCTCTATCACAGGTAGAACTTTCAGAATCAGTTTCATTATTAGCCTCTAATAAATCATCTAGACTGACATCATATTTAATTGCTATTTGTTCCCATGTATCACAGGTTTCAATAATGCTATAAGCATTACAATCCTCAGGTGTCGTTTTGTTAATTGTAACTGTGTTAGCATCAGCTGATTTTGTTGCACAATAGGTACCATTATGAATTGCTAAAACTACTTTATTTTTTTCATCTAATATAACAATACCTGTTATAGGTCCTTTACCACTATAATCTAATTTTCTACCATCAGCATTGAATTCCAAACCATCACGATAATAAAACTCTTGATACCCTTGAGTCTCATTTTCATTGGCAATAAGTAATCTGCCAGAGTCTGCAATCGAAGAAGCTGTTGCCCTAAATGCTTCCTTTTTAACAGTTTCAATTATGTTTATTACAAGAGGAACAGCTATTGCTATAATAACAACCATAATGATTATAGCTGCTAACAGTTCAATTAATGTAAATCCTAATTTCGAAATTTTTCTCTTCATTTTACTTCGCCTCTATCTTTAATAATTCTAACATTTTGAAAGCAATCAGTCAACACATGGCTAAACTCCAGAGAAAAAAATCTGAAGCAATATACTTCAGATTTCTAAACATATAAATTTACTTAGTGATACTAGAACTTAATTTTATTAGATATATAATCCACAACATCTTCTTTTTTAATTGTTACTTGTTGCATTGTATCTCTATCACGTACAGTAACAGTACCATTATTAATAGTTTCATCATCTATCGTTATACAAAAAGGAGTTCCAACAGAATCACTTCTGCGATATCTCTTACCTATATTACCAGCATCATCATAAGAGACCGTAAATTCTTTTGAAAGCATTTTATATAAAGACATAGCTTCTTCACCATGAATCTTTTTCATTAATGGTAAAACCGTAACTTTATATGGTGCTATAAAAGGATGAAGTTTTAAAATTTCGCGTGTTTCACCACTCTCCAAAACCTCTTCGTCATACGCATCACATAATAACAATAATACTAATCTATCGGCACCTAAACTAGGTTCAATAACATAAGGTATATATTTTTTGTTTTCATCTTGATCAAAATATTCTAAAGACTGTTTAGAATGCTCCATATGTTGTTTTAAATCATAATCAGTACGAGATGCTATACCCCATAATTCTCCCCAACCAAAAGGAAATAAATATTCAATATCAGTTGTTGCATTAGAATAATGACTTAGTTGTTCTTTTTCATGATCCCTTAATCTTAATTTCTCGCTTTTTATGCCTAACTCAGATAAAAAATTAGTACAGAATTCTTTCCAATATTTAAACCATTCCATTTCAGTACCAGGCTTACAAAAAAATTCTAATTCCATTTGTTCAAATTCTCTTGTCCTAAAAGTGAAGTTACCTGGAGTTATTTCGTTTCTAAAACTCTTACCTATTTGAGCTATACCAAAAGGTAGTTTTAAACGCATACTTCTTTGAACATTTGCAAAATTAACAAATATACCTTGAGCTGTCTCAGGTCTCAAATAAATCGCATTAGAATCCTCCTCAATAACGCCTTGAAACGTTTTAAACATCATGTTAAATTTACGGATATCTGTAAAATCCGTTTTACCACAATGTGGACACTTAATATCATTATCGCGAATATAAGTCATCAACTTTTCATTTGACCAACCATCACCTGTGGTTTCACCTTTAGTATGTTCCTCAATTAATTTATCAGCACGATATCTCATTTTACAACTCTTACAGTCAATCAAAGGATCATTAAAATTAGTTACATGACCTGACGCAGTCCAAACTTTAGGATTCATAAATATAGCAGAATCCATACCAACGTTATAAACAGATTCTTGTACAAATTTTTTCATCCAAGCCTTCTTAACGTTGTTTTTAAGTTCAACACCTAAAGGACCATAATCAAAAGTATTTGATAAACCTCCATATATCTCGCTTCCTTGAAATATAAAACCATATTGTTTACAAATATTAATTATTTTTTCCATTGTTACTTTTTCCATTCTATTCCTCCTTATAAATAAAAAAGATCCTACAAATTAGTATATTATAGGGGCGAATTCCTCCGCGGTTCCACCCTATTTATTCTAATGTAGAATCTCTCTTTGTATATAGCTCCAAGTTTCCATCCTCTTCATCGCTTCATAAATATAGTTTATTATATTCTTATTTGTTTGTCAATTCATATTGTCACTTTTACCAAAAGTATCAAGAAAAATTATACTTTAATTTGTTAAAGTAACAACTACGCGACTACCATAAGACCATAGAGAAATACCGGAGCTGTAGCCAACGTAGAGTCCACCCGCATTCGAAGTACCTATGTAGGAACCACCACGGAGAAACCAAGGATAATTAGCGTTTACCATAGCAGCTGCATTTCCATCCCATCCACTAGTTTCTGACAAAGCGTGGCCATAGCAGATGCCACCATTACACGCTGTTGTTAAACCTTCAGTTGTATATAAATTATAGTATTGAGAAAGAGGAAAGTCTATCCCCGTTGTTACGATTGTGCTATCCCCTCCGTTCGGGCCATTAAATCCTGAATTTAAATTTATTTTTTGACCACTATAATTATTATAATTAGCCATGACATATTCGCTTTTACCACCAGACATATCATAAATTCCATATATATTACCCGTTGTACTTGCATTATATGCTAGTGATGGATTTTTTAACATTTTGTCCTCTGCATCACAATTCTCATCTATTATTCCATCAGCTGCTTGTGTTTCAACGAAAGCATTAGTCGTTGCACATTTGCCATCATATTTGTAGAATCCTTTGGATGTATATTCCTCAAGGACCTCCCCTCCATCACTATTTAGTTTTATTTGACTGCCACCCACGTTACCACCACTTCTACCAGTATAGTAACCACTACTGTTATTTTTATATATTTCACTATTTAATCCGTATATACTCCTTGACAGATAAGTAGCAGCCCCCCATTCATCATTCTTTATCATATGAGTATCCGCCTCATTACCGCTGAAGTTGTATATATTACCACTCGAATTCATATTTCTAATTATTGTATAAAATTCTGATACTTTTTTGCCCCCTAACGATTCTAGATTTGGTTTTATGGTTATAGCATCTACTTCTCCTGTTATTTCAAATTTACCAACCCACAAACCGTTTAACTCCTTACCAAAAGTAAAAGCTGGGTGGGTTAAATAACTTGTATCAATTGCTGTTCCATTTGATTTTGTTGTAGAACTATTTTCAAACACAATATCTATACTTCTTGTTCCAGGTAATGAGGATATCGCATATTTAAATCTTGGTACCCACACCAAATAAGTAAGAATATCTTCTTCATCTACCGGTGTTCCTATAGTAGCTTTTTTATACATATCTAAGGTAACACTTGTTACGGTTACTGCATTAGCCCACTTTTTTGTTCTATAATCATACCAAGAATATGTTTCGTTCGAATTTATTTTATCCGCTTTCACCCAATTACCATTGTAATACATTACTGGTATCATGTTAGAGGCTAATTCTGGCCCACTTGCCCCACTGTCATCTATAGAGATAGGGCATATACTTTCTCTACTATTTTCTACTTTCACATTTGCATCAGTTCCACACGCTATTAACCCTTCCCATGCATTTTTTCCAATAATTGTTACATTTATTTTTTTATTTACTTCTGTTACTAATAGTGTTTTATAATTGTCCGCAGATAATCCCGTTAAATCATTTAAGTTTGTTTCATTAATATCACTCACATTATAGTTATATCCTTTTAATTGAAGATATGATATACCTTCAATAACTTCTTTCGCATCATTTTCAAAGGCTGCTTTTGTTGCATTGTTAACAATTCCCATAATTTCAGGAACTGTTATAGCTAAGACAATTGCAAGTATTATAATAACTCATAGTAATTCAATCAAAGTAAAACCCTTTCTCATTTCAATTCCTCCTCATATTTACATAATACTTATATTTATGACGTTTTGTCAATTATTTAACCAACTTAGCACTCTATCTTCTTTAAGAATTTTTTACTTCTTAAATAAAGACCTGTATTTTTATCATAAAAATCATCAATAAAATGATTAATTTCATTTTTAGTTTTATTACCAATGTCTAATTTTGATATTTTTGATATATCAACATAATAAAACATTCTAATAAATTTAATTGTTTTATCACTAACGATATATTCATTAGTTCGACAATTTTTGCATAGAAAGCCAAATTTATCAGCTGATATAGTAATAATAGAAGTTACATCCCCACATACAGCACACTCATCAATTATTGGATTAACACCTAAAAATGGTAGTAATTTTAATTCCAAGATATTAGTTATTGTCATAGGATCAAAACATTCATTTATTTTAATTAAGGTTGAAGATAAAAGGTTGTAAATTTCTTCAAAATCTTTTTTAGCTACCTGTTGTCTTATAACTTGTCCTACTAATTCACAGACAAATCCAGCGTAACCAATTCTCAATAAATCACTTCTAATTTGTTTAAAGCTGTCAATTACATCAACTTCAATTAAGGTTGAAATCTTACCCTCTTTATAATAAATATGAAAATAACCATAAGTAAGTTTTGAAGATATTCCTCTTAAGGTGCTGTTAATTTTTCTAGCACCTTTAGCCATTACTGATATAAGACCATGTTCTTTGGTTATTATATCAATTATTTTGCTTGTTTCACCATAATCTTTTTCGTTAATGACAATACCTTCTACTTTTTCTATTTTCATCTAATACCTTCTCTTCACATTTTTTTATATTTTATATAATACTCAATCTTACCAGTTAATTTAAATAACTGCCACATATCTTCTTTATTCATTTGTTACCCACCTTTCATTAATATAATGGGTAACAATTTATTTATTTATTCAGTTTTTAAACCAAGCTCAGCTAAATAAGCTTCTTTATCTCGCCAATCCTTGATTGTTTTAACAAATAAATTTAAATATACTTTTTTACCAAAGAATCCCTCAATGTCTTTTCGAGCAAGAGTTCCAATTTCTTTTATCATACTACCACCACGACCAATAATAATCTTCTTCAAGTTATCGCGATCAACGATGATATTAACATAAATATTCATTGAGTCTTTTTTTTCTTCTATTTTTTCAACAGCACACGCTACTGAATGCGGTACTTCTTCGTTAGTAAGGATGAAAACTTTTTCTCTAACAAATTCAGAAACAATAAAGTTTTTAGAAACGTTTGTAATTTGATCATCCTCATAGTATTTAATAGAATCAATCATATATTTCTTTAATACATCAATCAAATGCTTAACATTGTCTTTATTAAGGGCTGATATAGGTATTATTTCATCAAATTCATAGAGAGCTGCATATTGTTCTATTTTAGGCAATAATTTATCTTTTTGAATTTTATCGATTTTATTTAAAATAAGAATAACTGGTTTATCAATCGTACTTAATTTTTCTATGACAAACATATCACCTTTACCTAAAGACTCAGTTACATCAACTAAAAAAAGCACAACATTAACATCTTCAAGGGCAAAAAAGGCTTGCTTATTTAAATATTTTCCCATTGCCGTTTTAGGTTTATGAATACCAGGTGTATCGACGAAAACCATTTGATAATCTTCTTCATTATATATACCTTGAATAGTATTCCTTGTAGTTTGTGGTTTTGGTGATGTTATAGCTAGTTTCGTACTTAATATACTGTTTAATAAAGTTGATTTTCCTACATTAGGTCTACCAACGATAGATATAAATCCTGATTTCATTATTATTATCCTCCATAACAAGATAAATTATAGCATATTTTCAATTAACATAATTATTTTAGGAATAAAAACTAAACAACCTATAATAAATGCTATAAACGAATAAATAAAAACAGAAGCTGAAGCAGTATCTTTAGCTACTTTAGCTAGTGGATGATAATTTGGGGATATTAAATCAATAGTTGCTTCAATAGAAGTATTAAGTAATTCAGTACCTAAAACCAAGCCAATTGCAACAAGAATAAAAAACCATTCCAAAAGCGTAATATTAAGAGCAACACCAAATATTAACGTCGCAATTAAACAAATAAACATTATTAATATGCTTTGTTCATTTTTTGCAGCATAAGCTAGTCCATCAAAACTATAAGAAAAACTCCTAAAGAAACGATGAATCCCTAATTTCTTCCTTTCATTTCTCGATTCCATATTCATTTAAAATCTCCTCCTGACGCAAAAACATTTCTTTTTCTTCTTCTTCCTCCATATGGTTGAAACCCAGCAGATGTAAAAATCCATGAATCATCAAAAATGATAATTCACGTAAATATGTATGTCCATAAGTAGAAGCTTGTTCACGAGCCTTGTCGACCGATATATATATTTCACCTAACATTCTTATTTTATCATTACTAATAACAGCATTGTCCTCAAAAGCAAAACTTAAAACATCTGTTGTACTATCAATCTCTCGATATTGCTTATTAAGTTTATGCATTTTTTCATCCTTAATGAAAATTATGCTAAAGATTACATTATTTAATTGTTCACGTGATACAGCAAAATCGATTAATTTCTCTAATACAGCAATTTCCTCTATCTTTTCATTTGTCTCATTTACAAAACTTATTTCATTCATGACAACACCTTAATCATTCCTATATTGAAACTACAAAAATATAAAAATAATAATAGTAATATAATTATTATAAATAAATTTATGAACCAATCCTTCTTAAATATCTTAGGTAAATGATCCCTAACAGCTTCTATTATAACATAAATAAAGTAACCAACGATACCTCCAGCAACATTTAAAATAATATCATCAACGTCAAAAACTCTTCCTACAATAAGTCTTTGAGCAAATTCAATGGTAACTGAAGAGATTAAGGATAATAAAAATATTAAACCAATATGTTTAGTCTTAAGATAATATGATACAAACAGACCAAATGGCACGAAAAGAACTAAATTACCAACGATATTTTTGTAAAATAAAGTTGTACCAAAATCATAACGGAAAAGTTCCTTAAAAGGCATTAAGTTATAACTACTAATAGAATTACTAACTGGATCTTGATATGTAACAATATAGAATAGAGTCAATATGTAAAGCATAAATAAAAGACCAAAAAATTCTTTATAAAAAATAATCTTTTCTCTATTAGCCTTCAAGTAAGCTATTCTAATTGATGACATAACTACTGTAAAAATAAGTAGCATTGGCCAAGCATTTTGCATAATCTCTAATATTTGCGCTTTTAACATAATTTCACCTCTACTCCGTAATTGATCTTGGTTCACCTATATTCTCATACACTTTAAAAAACATTTGTAAATATAACGTTTGATTCTCAACATAATATTTCAATTTTCTTTTAGAAATAACATGTTCATCTTCTAATAAGTATTCTTCCATTTTTTCAGAAGCCTGATTTTCAGCTATAATTAAAGCCTCACTATCGGTATAAATTTCATCCTCTGCCGTCACTTCTCTTTGTTTATCTAAAACGATTTTGAAAGGAATCAGAGGATTAACTACTATATCTGAATAATTAGATATTTTAGCTTTAAATGGATAAAAGTCAAATAAAGACAAGCTATAGTCTAAAAATTTAACTTTATAAATATCTCTCTTTTTACCAGTTTCAATTTTACTCTGATGAATAAGAGGATATTCTACTTTTATATTATACCATACTTCGCCATATATTTTACCACTAGCTTTAATTATTTTTACTACTTCTTCTCCCTTCATTATTTTACCGCTTATCAGAACATCACCTTTCTTAACATAATCATTTTTACGTTTTACAACCTCACCTTCCGTAGCATAAATAGCAGCGATAGTAGCATTTTTAGTTGATACTATATCTTGAAAAATATAATTTGTTTCTAAAGGCTTTTTCTTTCTCTCCTCTACTTTTACAATATATTTAGTACCAATACTTTCTATTTCAAGCCATTCTATTCGATCTTTATACTCAACTAGTATTTCTTTTTTTATCTTTTCAATTCCCTTAAAATTTTGTTTGAAACTCCATCTTTTTATATTATGTTCTTTTAACTCCTCTGTAATTAAATTCCTAATGTTTGCATTACTATGGATTACCTCGACATCAAAAATCATATTAGACAGGACAAGTAAAAATATATAGCCAATCAAAAGAGATGAAAGCAAAAAAAGATTTTTTCTAAATCCCTCCCTTAATTTTAATTTTCCTTCATAATTTGTAACATTTATTTCATAAGTTGTTTTCATATTTAATACTTTATCTAAATCACGGTTAAGTATTTTAATAATTATATTGCGTCTATCAACATATTTTATATTTAATAGCGGGATATTTAATTTATATAAATATGCTAGAAAGCGTTCTATCTTTTTACCCTCAACATGTATAACTACAACACCTTCAAAGTAACTCATAAATTTACGATTCATTTTATCACCTAAGTTCTATTTGCTTGATTTCACCGCTTATTAATAATTCATTACTAAGTAATTTAGAAACGACAAGATTTTTACCTCCAATATTAATGGACCCGTTATTATATATAATAACAATCTTGGTACTATCAAACGAGGCTATTTCTTTGTAATTTACAATATTAATATGATTTTCATAAACATGAATAGACATATCTTTATCATAAATATAATCCGATAGTTTATCGATTATTTTCATCTATATCACCTATATAATCATATTAAACCAATAGCTTTCTTATGAAATTAAAAATCCTTTTTATAACAAGTGATATCGCCTATTGATTTTTTTAGGAAAAGCTATATAATACACTAATATGAGAGGTGTCTTATGAAATTAAAGAGAAAAGAAAGCTTAAAATATAAGAAAGCTATCAAAGTTAAGTTCATTAGAAAGATTATTAAGAACATTGCAATCGGGACTATTGCAATTAGTATTCCTATCTTAATAAATAGTTGTTATATAAATGAATCAAAACCCGTTTTAACCCCACATGAGGAAGTTGCTGTCGTTAGTAATGATAATGAAAACAAAGAAATAGTAGCCGTTGAAATAGTGTTGAACGATGTAGAGAAGAAAGAAGACTTACCAGTTGTAGAAATTGTTCCCCCTATTAAAGAACCGACTAGGGAAGAGGACGAATTACCAATCGAAGTAATTAATCCTCCTATCAAAGAGGAAACAATTCCTAATCCTACACCAGTAGAAGAAACAAATGAAGTAAAACAACAGGAAAAAAAGATGGTTGCACTAAGCTATGATGACGGTCCCTCAAAAACACTAACTCCTGAACTTTTAGAGATCTTAAAAGATAATGATTGTACCGCAACATTTTTTGTCTTAGGTAATCGTGTTAAACAATACTCAGATATTATATATGAAGTATATTCTGCGGGTAATGAAATTGGTAATCACAGTTTCGATCATAGTAATTTTGCTAATCTAAGTGAAAGTGAAATTAAAGAACAACTTAATTCTACTAACGAAGCTATTTATGAGGTAACAAATGAATATCCCACCTTTTTTAGACCACCTTATGGTTCTACTACAGAAAAAGTTAAAGAAGCAGCTGATTGCCCTCTTGCTCTATGGTCAATAGATTCAAATGATTGGCGTAAAATATCAGATGAAGATGTAATTAACAATGTTATTTTATCTCTTGAAGACGGAAAAATAATATTAATGCATGATATACATGAAAGGACAATTGAAGTAAGTAAAATATTAATTCCTAAAATTAAAGAATTAGGATACGATATAGTTAGTATAAAAGAGTTGTATGAAGCTAAAGGGATTGAATTAGAAGACGGTTCTGTTTATTCGAAAGCCAAAAAAAATTAAGTATCAATTAGATACTTAATTTTTGTTTTATTTATTCAAATCTCAACCGCACCACTTACTTATAATTTATATTCTACCTGAAAAGGTGTTTTAA
>DHQC01000012.1:0-34891 GCA_002411005.1 Caryophanales bacterium UBA5348
TTTTTTATTTTTTTTTTATATTTTTTTTTTTTTTTTTTTTTTTAAAAAAAAAAAAATCAAAGAAATAGTGAGAAGAGAGGCCTTTAGAGCGACTGCTCATTCAATAGCCGATGCTGGTAGATTACTTATTGCTAATGAAAACGAATCTCAAGGCTATCAAGAGTTTTATTACCTTGATGGCAAAGAATATAATGCCGATAATAGAAAATTAGAGTATAGTGGTAAGGGTCCTAAAACAGGTGTTGTTATTTTAAACGAAAATAGCAAAGTTGTTTTAGCAATTCATAACGGTACTTATTGTGCAACGAGGTCTGCCGATACAAATAGGGTTACAGTAACTAAAACAAAACCAGAGGATTGTAAAGCTTATAGCATAATTTATACATGTGATATATGGGAAGAAATAGCTCTTAAATATGGTGTGAGTTTAGAGGAATTATTAGAATTAAATAATGAAAATGATCCTAACAGCTCAACTTGTGATAGAGGTATAAAGGTCCCAGTATCATTAACTTTATCGGGTGGCACATATGCTGGTAGCGATGGACAAACTATATACTATAAAACATATTATACGGTAGGTTATGTTTCTTCATCGTCTATTTTACCACTATCATATGATTATACGATTAAGTTAGGTGTGCTGCCTCTTGATGTAGAAGATATAAAAATTACAAGAGTAACAATGGAAAGTGTCTTTGAAAGTTTAGATGATTTCAAAAGATATATTACAAAACGAAATATGGGTGAAGTAATATGGCAAGATGGAGATCAAACGCCAATTGATATAAGTCAAGCTAGTGTATTCAGGGACCATGCTGCTAGAAATTTAAATATGACTACTGATGATGTTGTTGTTGAATGTGATGAAGAGGCTTGTTATGCAACAGTAAGTGCAACGATGGATAATTTAACTAATGTTAATTCTAATATGATTGAAGGAGTAGGACAAGTAGCCTATGCTCCAATTAAGTTTACGGTTGAGTTTAATGGTGAGGGGGAAACTTGTGCTGTAAGAACTACTGCCGATTTAACTCCTGGTATCCTAGCTGGTACTGGAACAAGTGCTGATCCATATCTAGTTGAAAGTGTTGAAGACTTAGTAGCATTATCGAAAAGTGTTAATGCAGGTAATTCATATAGTACAAAATACATTTCATTAATTAATAGTTTTAGCTTTTCTAACGTAAAATCTTATATGAATCCTAGCACGACAGAATATGGAGATATAAATGGTAACGGGGTAGAAGAAGGTTTGTTAATTGAACTAACAACAGGAGCAGGTTTTTTGCCAATTGGAAATAATAGTGCTAGGTTTAAGGGAAGATTGTTAGGTAATACAGAATGTATATTTGATTTATATATAAATAGACCAACAACTTCATTTGTAGGTTTCATTGGATCAACTTCAGGTGGAAATATCTCAGCTTTATCTTTAAAAGACGCTAACATAATTGGTGCTGATTATAGTGGCGGAATAGCAGGATATAGTGCTGGCAGTATTAATAGTGGTTCTGTTTCGGGTAATGTGAAAGGAAATTCTCGTGTTGGATTAATCACAGGACATAATGATGGTAGTATTAGTTCGGCAATAGCAGAAGGTAATGTAGAGGGAGCAAGTAATGTAGGTGGTTTAGTAGGGGTAAATGCTTACCATAAGTTTTTAAAAGGTGTTTATACTGGCGGAAGTGTTAAAGGAACAGGATCTAATGTTAACCGTTGTGTTGGTAGTTTAGATGGATCTGGTAATCTTGGTGTGGCTGCTTTAAGTAGCATAACTATCAACGATGCGGAAACGCCGAGTAATGTACCATATAATAATAAAGGTATTGATATTAGCTCAATGTCCGATTTAGATAATATCAATTTAGCAGAATGGGTATATGATACATATATTGGTGGCGATAATGATGGTGATGGCTATTATTGGGATTATGATACAAGTTACAGGATGGTTCGTAAACCAGTAACCGACGATTCGTTCGCTGTTAGTTTTGGCGGCGGTACCGGTGAAGCTGCAACCCCATATGAGATTTCTACTAATGCACAATTAAGAATGGCTTCAGTAAATCCAGGTAAATCATATAAATTAATGAATGATTTAGATTTACAAAACGAGCATTTTTATATGCTGAGTAGTAGATTTAATAAATTTACTGGTAATTTTGATGGAAATGGAAAAGCAATAAAAAATTTAACAATAAATAATCCAAAGGACTCATATGTAGGCTTCTTTGGTCATGTTAATAGTTCGAGTACAATTATTAAAGATCTTAAGTTAGAAGAGCCTAAAATAATAGGATATAATTATATAGGTTCATTAGTGGGTTATAAAGAAAATGGAAAAATAAATAATGTAAATATTTTGAATGCTCATGTTTCGGGGGTTGATTATATTGGTGGTATAACTGGTTATAATAATAATAATATTAATAGCAGTACGGTATCTGGTGATATAACAGGCAATTACCGTGTTGGATTAATTGCAGGATATAATACTGGTGGAATTAGTTCGGTCATAGCAGATGGTAATGTAACAGGAGGAAATGAAGTTGGTGGCTTAGTAGGTACTAATGCTTACCACAAACTTTTAAAAGCTGTATATAAAAGTGGTAGTGTAGTTGGAACTGGTACCAGAGTTAATCGTTGTGTTGGGTACATTGACGGCTCTAGTAATATTGGTATGGCTGCAATGGACACTATAACAGTTAACGCTGCGGAAACACCGAGTAATGTAGTATATGGTAATAATGGAGTAGATATCAGTTCTATGTCTGATTTGGATAATATTAATTTAGCAGAATTGGTATATGATACGTATATTGGTGGAGACGGAGATGGCGATGGTTATTATTGGGACTATGATGAAAGTTATAAAATAGTCCGTAAACCAGTGACAACTGATTCGTTTACCGTTAGTTTTAGCGGAGGTAACGGTGACGCTGCAACCCCATATGAAATTTCTACCAATGCACAACTAAGAATGGCTTCAGTAAATCCTAGCAAATCATATAAATTAACGAATGATTTAGATTTACAAAACGAGCATTTTTATATGCTGAGTAGTAGATTTAATAAATTTACTGGTAATTTTGATGGAAATGGAAAAACAATAAAAAATTTAACAATAAATAATTTGAAAGGCTCATTTGTAGGCTTCTTTGGTGCTGTTAATAGCTCAAGTACAAATATTAAAGATCTTACGTTAGAAGCACCTAACGTAATAGGTTATCATTATACGGGCTCATTAGTGGGACATAAAGAAAATGGAAAAATAAATAATGTAAATGTTTTAACAGCTGATGTTTCGGGTGCCGACTATGTAGGAGCCATAACAGGTTATAATAATGGTGCGCTTAATAGTAGTACGGTATCTGGTGATATAACAGGCAATTACCGTGTTGGATTAATTGCAGGATATAATACTGGTGGAATTAGTTCGGTCATAGCAGATGGTAATGTAACAGGAGGAAATGAAGTTGGTGGCTTAGTAGGTACTAATGCTTACCACAAACTTTTAAAAGCTGTATATAAAAGTGGTAGTGTAGTTGGAACTGGTACCAGAGTTAATCGTTGTGTTGGGTACATTGACGGCTCTAGTAATATTGGTATGGCTGCAATGGACACTATAACAGTTAATGCTGCACAAACACCGAGTAATGTAGTATATGATAATAAGGGAGTAGATATCAATTCTATGTCTGATTTGGATAATATTAATTTAGCAGAATTTGTATATGATACATATATCGGTGGAGATAATGATGGTGATGGTTATTATTGGGACTATGATGAAAGTTATAAAATAGTCCGTAAGCCAGTAACAACTGATTCGTTCGCTGTTAGTTTTGGAGGAGGTACCGGTGAAGCTGCAACCCCATATGAGATCTCTACCAATGCACAATTAAGAATGGCTTCAGTAAATCCGGGTAAATCTTATAAATTGATGAAAGATTTAGATTTACAAAACGAGCATTTTTATATGTTGAGTAGTAGACTTAATAAATTTACTGGTAATTTTGATGGAAATGGAAAAGCAATAAAATATTTAACGATAAATAATCCAAAAGGCTCATT
Source organism: Caryophanales bacterium UBA5348 (assembly GCA_002411005.1). Classification (GTDB taxonomy): domain Bacteria; phylum Bacillota_I; class Bacilli_A; order RF39; family UBA660; genus DHQC01. The sequence goes on from DHQC01000012.1 coordinate 4,078, forward strand.
TGTAGGCTTCTTTGGTGTTGTTAATAGCTCAAGTACAAATATTAAAGATCTTACGTTAGAAGCACCTAACGTAATAGGTTATCATTATACGGGCTCATTAGTGGGACATAAGGAAAATGGAAAAATAAACAATGTAAATGTTTTAACAGCTGATGTTTCGGGTGCCGACTATGTAGGAGCTATAACTGGTTATAATAACAATAATATTAATAGTAGTACGGTATCGGGTAACGTAAAAGGAAATTCCCGTGTTGGATTAATCACAGGACATAATGATGGTGGCATTAGTTCGGCAATAGCAGATGGCAATGTAGAGGGAGTAAGTAATGTAGGTGGTTTAGTAGGAGTAAATGCTTATAAGAAATTATTAAAAGGTATTTTTAGAAGTGGTAGTGTAGTTGGAACAGGATCTAATGTTAATCGTTGTGTTGGATCCATTGACAACTCTACTAATGTTGGTATGGCTGCTATGAATACTATAACAGTTAACGCTGCGGAAACGCCGAGTAATGTAGTATATGGTAATAATGGAGTAGATATCAGTTCTATGTCTGATTTGGATAATATTAATTTAGCAGAACTTGTATATGATACATATATTGGTGGAGACGGAGATGGCGATGGTTATTATTGGGACTATGATGAAAGTTATAAAATAGTCCGTAAATCAGTAACAACCGATTCGTTCGCTGTTAGTTTTGGAGGGGGTACTGGTGAAGTTGCAACCCCATATGAGATCTTTACCAATGCGCAATTAAGAATGGCTTCAGTAAATCCTAGCAAATCATATAAATTAATGAATAATTTAGATTTGCAAAACGAGTACTTTTATATGTTGAGTAGTAAATTTAATAAATTTACTGGTAATTTTGATGGAAATGGTAAAATAATTAAAAATTTAACAATAAACATTCCAAAAGGCTCATATATAGGATTCTTTGGTATTGTTAATAGTTCAAGTACAATTATTAAAGATCTTAAGTTAGAAGCGCCTAACATAATAGGTCATCATTATACAGGAGCTTTAGTAGGATATAAAGAAAATGGGATAATAAAAGGTGTTAATTTGTCTACCGTTAATGTTACTGGGGCCGACTATGTAGGTGGTATAACTAGTTACAATAATAATAATATTGATAATAGTACGGTATCAGGAGAAGTAAAAGGAAATTACCGTGGTGGATTAATCGCAGGATATAATACTGGTGGAATTAGTTCAGTCGTAGCAGACGGTAATGTAACAGGAGGAAGTGAAGTTGGCGGTTTAGTAGGTTATAATGCTTATAAGAAAACATTAAAAGGTATTTTTAGAAGTGGCAGTGTAGTTGGAACAGGTTCAAGAGTTAATCGTTGTGTTGGATACATTGACAATTCTACTAATGTTGGAGTTGCTGCCATGAGCACAATACCTGTAAACGGAGAAGAAAGAACAGGAACGGTGGTGGCTAGCGTAAATGGATTAGATGCATCTAGTTCTGATTTAGAAACTTCTACAATTTATACTAATATTGGATTTAACTTTACCCCTGCAGCTACAGAATATACTTGGTATTTTGATAATGGTATTGCAAAATTCCTAAAAAATTAGTTTGTAAAAATAAAAACTTTAAAAATTATAATTGTCTCAAGTGAGCGAAAGTTTACTTGTAATAAAACAATCTAATGAACTCTTCTTAAATGAAGAGTTTTCCTATTATTTATAGTTTAAAATAAGGGAATTCAATTGAACAAAGTGAATAATCATGGTATTATTGAGGAAGAATAAGGTAAGTGGTTGCTTACCTTAATATTTATTTAGTTGGACGGTGAATAATGAAAAACAAATTTTTAAAACAAGGCTTTACCTTAATTGAGTTATTAGCAGCGATTATTATAATATTAGTTATTATTGTGATAGCTGTTCCTTTAATAACAAACATTAAAGAAATAGTTAAAAGAGAAGCATTTAGAGCAATGGCGTATTCAATAGCCGATGCTGGCAGATTACTTATTGCTAACGAAAATGAATCCCAAGGTTACCAAGAATTTTACTATCTTGATAGTAAGGAATATAATGCGGATGGTTGGAAATTAGATTATTCTGGTACAGGGCCTAGAACTGGTGTTGTTGTATTAAATGAGAGAAGCAAAGTTGCTATGGCCATTCACAATGGTACTTATTGTGCTATAAAGTCAACTGATACTAATAAAGTAACAGTTACTAAAACAGCTCCTGATGATTGTAACGCTTATAGTATCATTGAGACCTGTGATACCTGGGAACAAATAGCTATAAAATATGATGTTAGTTTAGCTAATTTGTTAGCAGCTAATAATGAAACAGATGAAACCAGTTCAACTTGTGATAGAAATATAAAGATTCCAGTAACATCAACTTCATCTGGTAGTAGTTATGCTAGTGGTGATGGTGGATCAAAGGTATATTATAAAACTTATTATACAATGGGTTATGTTTCAACATCAGTAACATTGCCTCGTTCTTATGAATATACAATAAAATTAGGTGTGTTACCATTGAATATAGCCAATATAGAAGTTACAAGAGTAACAACTCAAAGTGTTTTTGAAAGCCTAGATGATTTCAAAAGATACATTACAAAGAGAAATATGGGTGAAGTAATTTGGCCAGGAGAAACACCTGTTGAAATTGATATAAGCCAAGCTAGTGTGTTTAGAGATCATGCCGCTAGAAATGCGAATATGACAGCAGATGATGTTTCGGTTATGTGCGATACTGAAGCATGTTATGCAACGGTTAGTGCAACATTAGATAACATAACTAATGTAAATCCTAATACGATTGAGGGCGTAGGACAAGTAGCTTATACCCCGATTAAATTTACAGTTGAATTTAATGGTGAAGGTGACAGTTGTACTGTAAGAACTTCATCTGATGCAGAACCTGGAACTTTAGCAGGAACAGGTGCGAGTACGGATCCATATTTAATTGAAAGTGTCGAAGATTTAGTAGCATTATCAAATAACGTTAATGCTGGCAACACATATAGTGGAAAATACATTTCTATAACAAATAGTTTTGATTTTAATAATAATAAATCATATAAAAACACTGTTACAACAACATATGGAGATATAAATGGTAATGGTACAATTGAAGGATTGAAAACAGAACTTACGACTGGAGCTGGCTTTATACCAATTGGTAATGGAACAAATAAGTTTAGGGGACAATTATTAGGAAATTCTAATTGTATATATAACTTGTATATAAATCGCCCTGAAATTTCTTATGTAGGTTTTGTTGGTTATAATTATAGTGGAAGAATAACTACTTTATCATTAAAAGATATTAATGTAACGGGTGGCAGCTACACAGGAGGTATTGTAGGCTACAATAATGAAGGCTATATATATGAAAGCGAAGCTGAGGGAAATGTTACTGGAGCTAACTATGTTGGACTAGCAGCAGGATATCTATATAAATATAGTCCAGCAGCTAATGCAACAAGTATAATTGTAGAAGGAAATGTAAGAGGTACTAACTATGTTGGTGGACTAGTTGGTTTTGCCGATGATAATATAGCTTCAACTGGTTATATAGGTGGTGTCAATAAAGGCGGTACTGTTGTATCAACTGGTGGTACTAATGTAGGCAGAAATTTTGGTGGGATTGATTCTAGATATGTGGCAAGTTCTTTATCAGTTGCTGATGTAACTGTTAATGGATCAATTGTAACAAGCACCTCAACGACGGGGGTACACGGTTCTGATTTACAAAGCTTAAATGATTTAAATGATATAAATATTGCAGAGGCAGCTCTTGATACCTATATAGGCGGGGATAATGATGGTAGTGGCTATTATTGGGATTACGATGATGCTGGTAAAATTGTTAGGAAAAATACTGTTGATGATCCACTAACTTTTAGTTTGGCAGGTGCAGGAACAGCAGCTGATCCATATCTTATAGGCACCTATGAAGATTTAAGAATGGCTACTTTAAAATTAGGCTCTGTATATAAATTAACATCTAATATTGATTTAAGTGGCAAGAGATTTTATATGCTAGGAAGTTATTCACATGCATTTAGTGGTACTTTAGATGGCAATGATAAAACAATTAGTAATTTAACTCTTGATTTGCCAGAACTTACTAATGTAGGTTTTATAGGTAATCTTAGTGGTGGAACAGTAAAATATATAAGAACCCAAAATTTAAATATAAAAGGTGGTACTTCTGTTGGTTTTGTTGGAAACATATATCACGGAACAGTAACTGCTTCAACATTTACAAATATGAATGTAACAGGGCTTGATTATATAGGTGGTATCGTTGGAACTAACAATGAAGGTAGTGTATATGATAGTGAAATTCAGGGTAATGTTACAGGCCGTAATTATGTAGGATTAGGAGCAGGATATTTATATAAATATAGTCCAGCAGCTAATCTTAGAAGTGTAATAGTTGAAGGTGACGCAACAGGAAATAATTATGTTGGTGGCCTCGTTGGCTTTGCTGATGATACCACTGCTTCAACAGGCTACGTAAATGGTATAAATAAAGGCGGAAACATAAATTCAGTTGGTGCTAAAGTAGGAAGACTAGTTGGGGCACTGGATAGTAGATATGTCTTAAGTGGTTTATCAGTTGATTCGGTAAAGATTAATGGCGCAACTGTAACTAGTGATTCTGTTACAAGTCTTCACGGTGTAGATATTGCAAGCATGGCAGCCATTAACAACATAAATCTAGCAGAGGCAGCTCTTGATACATATATTGGTGGCGATAATGATGGCAGTGGATATTACTGGGATTATGATGCTAGCTTTAACGTTGTTAGAAAGAAAGTAGCAGATTATCCATTAACGTTCACCTTAAGTGGAGCAGGTACAGCAGCAGATCCATACTTAATAAACAGTTATGAAGATTTAAGAATGGCAACTTTAAAGTTAGGCTCTGTGTATAAATTAAATTCTGATATTGATTTAACAGGTAAACATTACTATGTGTTAGGAAGCTATTTAAATGCTTTTTCTGGTACTCTTGATGGTAATTGGAAAACGATTAGTAATTTGAGTTTAAACGTTCCAGAAAACATCTATATTGGTTTTATCGGAAATCTTAGTGGTGGAACAGTAAAATATTTAAATGCTCAAAACATAAACATAACAGGTGGAAGGTATACTGGTTTTATTGGTAATATATATCATGGAACAGTAACTGCTTCAACATTTACAAATATGAATGTAACTGGGCTTGATTATGTTGGGGGTATTGTTGGATATAATAATGAAGGTAATGTATATGATAGTGACATGCAAGGCAATGTTACAGGTCGCAATTATATAGGTTTAGGTGCTGGGTATTTATACAAATATAGTCCAGCTGCTAATCTTAGAAGCGTAATTGTTGAAGGTGATGTAATGGGTAATAATTACATAGGCGGTCTCGTTGGATTTGCTGATGATACCACTGCTTCAACAGGCTATGTAAATGGTATTAATAAAGGTGGAAGTCTTGTTTCAATTGGTACAAATATAGGAAGAATAGTAGGCGGAATAGATAGTAGATATGTTTTAAGTGGCTTAGCAGTTGATTCTGTTACCGTTAATGGTGCAGCTGTAGATAGTAATTCAGTTACAAGTATTCAAGGTGTAGATATTGCAAGCATGGCAGCCATTAACAATATAAATCTAGCGGAAGCCGCACTTGATACTTATATTGGTGGGGATAATGATGGCAGTGGTTACTACTGGGATTATGATGCTAGCTTCAATGTTGTAAGAAAGAAAGTTACAGACTATCCATTAACATTCAGCTTAAGTGGAGCAGGTACAGCAGCAGATCCTTATCTTATAAATACGTATGAAGATTTAAGAATGGCTACCCTAAAATTAGGTTCAGTATATAAATTAAATTCTGATATTGATTTAACAGGTAAACATTACTATATGTTAGGAAGTTATTTAAATGCTTTTTCAGGGACTCTTGATGGTAATTGGAAAACAATCAGTAATTTAAGTTTGGATGTTCCTAAAAATATATACGTAGGTTTTGCAGGAAATCTTAGTGGTGGTACAATTAAGTCACTTAATGCTTCAAATATAAATATAACAGGTGGTAGTTATACTGGCTTTGTTGGTGGTTTATATCATGCAACAGTGACAGGTTCAACATTTACAAATATGAATGTAACAGGACTTGATTATACCGGAGGTATTGTTGGATATAATAATGAAGGCAATGTTAATAATTGTATTATTAGTGGAACTGTAACAGGTAATAACAGTGTAGGATTAGCGGCAGGCCGTATGTATAAATATAGCCCAGCTTCTAATGTAACAGCAGTAACTGTTAATGGAGATGTAAGTGGTAATGATTACGTAGGAGGTATCGTTGGCTTTGCCGATGATAATCTTGCATCAACCGGTTATATTAGTGGTGTAAATACAGGAGGAAGTGTTAGTTCTGTTGGTACTAATGCTGGTAGAATAGCAGGAGGAATAGATAGCAGATTTTCTGTTAGTACATCATCTGTCGATTCTGTTTCAGTTAATGGTTCAACAACACTTTGTAAGTTAAATGAAGAACCGGTAGCATGTACTGATCCGGCTTCAAAGAATGGTATGGATATTTCTTCATCAGATTTATCAAATACAGTAACATATACAGATAGAGGATTTAACTTCACAGATGAAGCATTAGACTATATCTGGTATATAGATGGTGGAACGGCTAAATTTAGATCTGGAAGTTTATAGGAAGAAGGCAATTATGAAAAAATTATTAAGTTTAGTTTTAGTAGTAACTTTATTTGCAGCAGGATGTGGTAAAAAAGATCAACAAGTAGTATGTACAAGTAGAGCAACAACTAATGGTATGACAATTGAACAAAAGTATGTTCTAGATTATGCAGGAGAAGGCATTTCAAATGTTGAAGTAAATAAATCATATGCATTTGATAAGGATGATGCATTCAAATCATTTGGAACAGTTATAAATAATACTATTTCAAATATGAAAGAAGCAGAAAATGATTACATCAAATTTGAAAGTAGTGAAAAGAATAAAAAGTATACAACTAAATTAACTGTTGATATGCAAAAAGTTACAAGTGAAGAATTAACGACACTAGGTTTAAATAAAAACTTAGAAGAATAAAATAAGTAGTTGCTTACCTTAATACTTATAAATTTTTAGATGGATGGTGGCATATGAAAAACAAATTTTCAAAATTAGGATTTACTTTAATAGAGTTGTTAGCAGCTATTATAATAATAATAGTTGTTATAGCAATAGCAGTGCCTCTTGTAATAAATATGATTGATATTGTCAAAAGAGAAGCTTTTAGAGCAACCGCATATTCAATAGCAGATTCAGGTAGACTTTTAATAGCTAACCAAAATGAATCTCAGGGATATCAGGAGTTCTTTTACCTTGATGGCAAAGAATATAATGCTGATAATAAAAAACTAGATTATAGTGGTGAAGGTCCTAAAACAGGAGTAGTTATTTTAAATGAAAAAAACAGGGTTGTTATGGCAATTCACAATGGAACTTATTGCGCAATAAAATCAGCTGATACAAATAAGGTTACTGTTACTAAAACATTGCCTGATGATTGTAATGCATATAGCATTATTACAACCTGTGATACATGGGAACAGATTGCAATCAAGTATGATGTTAGTTTAGCTGATTTATTAGCTGCTAATAACGAAACAGATTCTAAAAGTTCAACATGTGATAGGGATATAAAAATTCCAGTATCATCAACTTCATCAGGCAGTAGTTATGCTGGTGATGGAGGAACTACCGTATATTATAAAACTTATTATACAATGGGTTATGTTTCATCATCTTCAACATTGCCTCTTTCTTACCAATATACAATTAAATTAGGTGTATTGCCACTTAATATAGCTGACATAGAAGTTACGAGGGTCACAACTCAAAGTGTCTTTGAAAGCTTAGACGATTTTAAAAGATATATTACAAAGAAAAATATGGGCGAAGTAATTTGGCAAGGTGAAACACCTGCTGAAATTGATATAAGTCAAGCTAGTGTATTTAGAGATCATGCAGCTGATTCAATGAATATGTCAGCAGATGATGTTTTCGTATCTTGTGATACGGAAGCATGTTATGCAACAGTGAATGCAACAGTAAATAATTTGAATAATGTTAATCCGAATACGATTGAAGGGGTAGGACAAGTAGCATATACTCCAATTAAATTTACTGTTGAGTTTAATGGCGAGGGTGAAACTTGTACTGTGAGAACTGCAACTGATACAGTCCCAGGTATCTTAGCTGGGGCGGGTACGAATGTTGATCCATATTTAGTTGAAAGTGTTGAAGATTTAGTAGCCTTATCAAATAATGTTAGTGCTGGTAATACATATAGTGGAAAATATATTTCCTTCACCAATAGTTTTGATTTTAATAATAGTAAGTCATATGAGAATTATGGTACAACCGAATATGGGGATATAAATGGTAACGGTAATATAGAAGGATTATTAACAGAGCTTACAACTGGAGCTGGTTTTAATCCGATAGGAAACGGAACAACTAAATTTAGTGGAAGAATATTAGGTAACACTAATTGTATAAATAATCTATATATTAATAGATCGGCAAATGCTTATGTGGGATTTGTTGGTTATAATGATGGTGGATCAATTACGGCTTTAACCTTGAATGACATTAATATAACTGGCAGTGATTATACGGGTGGTTTAACTGGTTATACTGCAAATAATAATATAACGGCTTCTGGTGTAACTGGTGATGTAACTGGAAATAATTACGTAGGCTTAGTTTCTGGCTATGCATACACTTATACTACGGTAATAAGACTAAGCAATATTATCGCAGAGGGTAATGTTGTAGGAGCTAACTATGTAGGTGGCTTTGTAGGTTTTGCTAATAATTATTGTACCTCTCCATCTAAAATTAGTGGAATATATAAAGGCGGTAATATTACTTCAACAGGTGGTAATGTTGGAAGAATAATTGGAGGTAAATCGAATGGCTGTGGCGATGATTTTGCGAATAGTTCTTTAGCACTTTCATCAATACAAATTAATGGCGCACCTATATCAAGCACATATCCAACAAGTAATCATGGAGCAGAGTTTGATGACTTGTCTGCTTTAAATAATATTAATCTAATAGAATTATCACTTGATACTTATTATGGTGGTGATAATGACGGAGATGGATATTATTACGATTACAACGATAACGGAATAATAGTTCAAAAGAAAATAAGTAATGATCCATTAACATTTAGTTTGTCAGGTAGTGGAACTACAGCTGATCCTTATTTGATAAATACTGCAGCTGATTTAAAACAAATTAACTTAAAACTCGGCTCAGCATATAAATTAATGAATGATATTGATTTAACAGGTAATAGATTTTATATGATTGGCAGTAGTCAAAATAATTTTTCTGGTACCTTCGATGGAAATGGAAAAACAATTAGTAATTTAACACTCAATAATCCAAATGGTTCTTACGCAGGTTTATTTGGTTATAGCAGGGGAACGATAAAAAACCTTACCTTGAGTAATTTTATTATTGATGCCGATAATTATATTGGTGCTTTAGCAGGGTATAATAGTGGAACAATTGCAAGCGTTGCTTTAAACAATATTAATATAACAGCGCGTGATAATACTGGTGGTTTAGTAGGATATAATACAGGAACAATACTTGAATCTTCTCTTTCTAATATTGATATTAGTGGACTTAGTTATACAGGAGGTATAGCTGGTTATATCAATAGCGGTAATGTAAGAAGTGTTACTGTAGAAGGTGATATTGTTGGAACTAATTATACAGGTCTCGCTACAGGATATTTATATACTTATACTGCTGTTATTAGACTAAACAGTGTTATTGCAGATGGCAACATTGTTGGAGCTAATTACGTCGGTGGTTTAGTAGGTTTTGCTAATAATCATTGCGCAGGCACATCCTCAATTAGTGGAATATATAGAAGTGGTAGTATTGTTACTACTGGTGGTATAGTTGGCTATATTAGTAGTGGCAATGTTAAAAGTAGTACTGTTTCAGGAAATGTTGTTGGAAGTAATTACACAGGCTTAGCTGCAGGCTATATTTATACTTATACGAGTGTTATAGGCTTGACTGGTATAATTGCTGATGGAAATGTAACGGGTGCTAATTATGTTGCTGGAATTGTAGGCTTCGCTAATGATTATTGTGCTTCCGCAGCGCCTATAAGTGGAATATATAGAAGTGGTAGTATTATTGCTACAGGTAGTAATGTAGGAAGAACTCTTGCGGGCAAATCAAATGGATGTGGAAACAATTTTTATAATAGCTCACTAGCATTAAAATCAATAACAATAAATGGAAGTCCAGTAACAAGTACATATCCATCTAGTAACCATGGAGCTGATTTTGATAATTTATCTGATTTAAATGATATAAATTTTGTAGAATTATCAATAGATACTTATACTGGTGGAGATAATGATGGAGATGGTTATTATTTTGATTATGATGATACCGCAACGATTGTAAAGAAAAGTGTAGTAGATTATCCATTAACATTTAGTCTGCCAGGTAGTGGAACAGTGGCTGATCCTTATTTAATAAATTCTGTTTCAGATTTAAAACAAATTAATTTAAAATTAAGTTCTGTTTATAAATTAAATACAGATTTGGATTTGACAGGTCATTATTTATATATGATAGGTAGTTATCATAACGGTTTTAGTGGAACTTTTGACGGAAATAATAAAACGGTAAATAATTTAACTTTAAATAATTTAGATGGTTCGTATACTGGTTTATTTGGTAATAATAGGGGAACCATCAAAAACCTTGCTTTGACGGGTTTTAACATTAATTCTAATAATTATGTTGGTAGTTTAGCTGGAACTAATAGTGGAACTATAAGAGAAGTAACAGTAAATAATGCTAATATTACATCGCTTGATAATACAGGCGGATTAGCTGGATACTCATCAGGTGCAATAGTTGGTTCAACAATTGCAGGAACAACGGTTAATGGTTATAACAATACAGGTGGTATTGTTGGATACGTTAGTAGTGGAAATGTTATAGACAATGTAGTTACCGCAAATGTTCGTGGTAATAATTATGTTGGTTTAGCATCTGGCTATGTTTATACTTATACTGCCGCTAATAAAATAACTAGTATTTTAGCTGAAGGTAATGTAGATGGTAGCAATTATGTTGGAGGCTTAGTAGGTTTCGGTAATAGTTATTGTGCTTCTGGAGCACTTATTAGTGGTGTATATCGTGATGGTATTGTGTCTTCTATTGGTACTAGCATAGCAAGAGGTGTTGCTGGAAGATCAAATGGCTGTGGTAATAACTATATTTTAAATATATCAGCTTTATCTTCTATACCTTTAAATGGTACTGCAGTAACAAGTACATCAGCTACAGGAGCAAATGGTTTAGATATAACATCATCAGATTTATTAAATACAGTAACTTATACAGATAGAGGATTTAACTTCACAGATGAAGCACTAGATTATATCTGGTATATAGATGGAAGCAGGGCTAAATTTAGAGTGGGAAGCTTGTAAAATTTAATATATTAATAATTGACTAAATAATTATTAAAAGATATAATATAGATATAATTCTGATAAGAAAAGTAATATTGTTAAGAGGTACAGAAAAAGATGTAATGATGAGATCATCTACTCAGATCAATGTGAAAGACACTTATTAAAGAAATCGGTTATTACGTTATAATAAAATAAAGAGCACATTAGTGAAATAGGGTGGCACCGCGGAGTAATTCGTCCCTATACACTTTGTGCTTATTTTTTAGAAAGAAGGTATATTATGAACAAAGTTGAACCACGTACATTATCTGGTTTTATGGAATTGTTACCAAAAGACCAATTAAAATTTAATAAATTATATGACGCTATAAGGAGTACATACGAACAGTTTGGTTTTTTACCACTGGATACTCCTATTATTGAAGCATCTGAGGTCTTACTTGCTAAAGCAGGTGGTGAAACAGAAAAACAAATTTATCAAATTCAAAGAGGTGATTCAAATTTAACTCTTCGTTTTGATTTGACAGTTCCACTAGCAAAGTATGTAGCTAAAAACTATGGAGAGTTATTTTTTCCTTTTAGACGTTATCAAATAGGTAAGGTTTATCGTGGTGAACGTGCTCAAAAGGGACGTTATAGAGAGTTTTATCAATGTGATATTGATATTATTGGTGATGATAAATTAAGTATTATTAATGATGCTGAAATTCCTTACATTATTTATAATGTTTTTACTAACATGGGTCTTAAAAACTTTGTTATTAAAATAAATAATCGTAAATTGTTAAATGGATTTTTCAGTTTTCTTAAAGTTGAAGATAAAAGCGTTGACATAATGCGAATTATTGATAAGATTGAAAAAATAGGAACAGCTAATGTTATTGAGGAATTGAAAACTTTTGATATAGATGAAGAAATAATTAATAAGATTATAGCTTTTATAAATACAAGAGGAACTAATAATGACATTATTACTTCATTAGAAAGTTTTGATATAACTAATGATTTATATCAAACAGGTTTAGAAGAGTTAAAAACTGTTGTTGATTATGCTTATGCTTTTGGAATGAGTAACGATACTTTAAGTATTGATCTTCGTATTTCAAGAGGTTTAGATTATTATACAGGTACTGTGTATGAAACTTTCTTGAAAGATTATCGTGAACTTGGAAGTATTTGCTCAGGTGGTAGATATGATAATTTAGCTGAATATTATACTGATCGTAAATTACCTGGGGTTGGTATTTCAATAGGTTTAACAAGATTATTTGATAAATTATTAGAATTAAATCTTGTTGAAGATGAAGAAATTGAAGTCTCAGATGCTTTAATCATACCTATGACTGATAATTTTAAATATATTATAGAGTGTTATAATAAACTTACTAGTAATAATAAGCGAATTCAAATTTTCTATGATAAAAGAAGTGTTAAAAGTATGATAAATTATGCTATAAAGTTAAATATTCCAAATGTAATTTTCATTGGTGATGAGGAAGTATTAAATAAAACAATAACGATTAAAAATTTAGATAGTTATGAACAAAAAACAATTAAAATTGAAAACATTGATGAGGAGTTTTAATATGAATAAAATATTTGTTAAAGATCTAGAAAATTACTTTGATCAAAGTATAACTATTGATGGATTTGTAGATAATATTCGTGATTTACAATATGTTCAATTTCTAATTTTAAGAGATAGTACTGGTAAATTACAAATTACTATTGAAAAAAATAATACTAATTCTGTCTTAAATGAAATTGTTTCTAATCTTACGATGGAGAGTACTATTAAGGTTGAAGGAAAACTATTAAAAAGTGAGAAGGTAAAACTTGGTGGTAAAGAATTAATACCATCTAATATTATTGTTACTAGTACTAGTTTACCTGAGTTACCTATTGATCTTAAAGATAAAGATAAATCGTTACGTGAAACACGTTTAGATTATCGATTTTTAGATCTTAGAAGGGAAGAGAATAACTTGTTCTTTAAATGTGAAACTCTGTTTGAACAAGCTATGAGAGAGTACTGGACTAGTAATGAATATATAGAAATTCATTCTCCTAAAATATCAGGAGCTAGTGCTGAGAGTGGAGCAGAAGTTTTTAAATTGGATTATTTTGGAGAGAAAGCTTGTTTATCTCAATCGCCTCAATTTTATAAACAAATGGCAATGGCAGCAGGTTTTGATAAAGTGTTTGAAATAGGACCAGCTTTTAGAGCTGAGAATTCTCATACTTCATATCACGCTACTGAAATAAATATGGCTGACGTTGAAGTGTCTTGGATTGATTCAGTAGAAGATGTAATGGACGAAGAAGAAAATATGTTAAGATATGTTTTTAATAAATTAAGAGATACATATGGTGATAAGATAAAAGAAGTATTTGGTGTTGAAATATCTGATCCAACAAATGCTTTTCCTCGTGTTACTTTTGTTGAAGCTAAAAGAATCTTAAAAGAAGAGTTTAAATACGTTGGTGAAAAGGAAGAGGATTTTGAACGTAAGGAAGAAGAATTAATGTGTCAATATGCTAAAGATAAATATAATTCTGATTTCATTTTTATTACAAAATTTCCATTTAGTGCCAGACCCTTTTATCATATGTTAGATGAAGATGGTTTAACAAATAGTTATGATTTACTATTTAAAGGGCTTGAAATAACAACTGGCGCTCAAAGAGAACACCATTATGGCATTTTAAAACAACAAGTAATAGAAAAAGGCATCAATCCTGATACCTTAGACTTTTATCTTGATTTCTTTAAATATGGATGCCCTCCACATGGTGGGTTTGCTATTGGACTAGCGAGAGTAATGATGCAAATGTTTGAAATAGATAATATTCGAGAAGCTACATTTGTTTATCGTGGTCCAACAAGATTAACCCCATGATTATTGTAAATTTTTAATAGATGTTTTGTAGCGTTCCATTGGTTGGAAAATATGACTATTAAATTTATCAGTAGTACTACCATAGGTAATGAATATAGTTATCATTAATAAGATTCCTATTACAGCATAGCCATTCATTAATTTAAAATAATAACCATCACGAAGAATATAAAAGCTAACATATTGACCTACAAACACAGCTAAGGCATATGTCACAATATGATTATTGACCGTAGCAGCGCCTAACCCTACATCAAGAATATAACTAGCTCCAATATATATTAATGGTGCAATGAATAGGGTTGCAGCTTTAGCAAAAATAAAGTTTTCAAATTCACGCCCAAAAATATAATATTCTATTATCGTATAAATAGCGATAGAAAAGAACATTAACTTACCAATTTGCCATAAACTATCTGTAGTGGGTCTTATACCATCTAAAAAATAAGAGGATGGTAAGGCCCAAAACAATAGGGCAAGACCAATACTAATAAGAGAAATTATAAAAAAACCTAACATTTCATATTTACGCATAATAAACATATTATCACCTCATATATATATTATGGAATGAAGAAAACAAATTTATACTGAAAGGTTGTAGTATAGAAAAATCGGGTAATAGATTAAAGCGCCAGCATCATTTTTTAAAAAATGATGGACGAGGGGAAAGTTTATCGAAATTTCGGCGGATGCTTTCCGGGTGATAATCACTCGTAAGTGTTTAGACAAATAAACAAAACTAAACATAAATAATATGGAGGATTTTAAATGTGCGGTATTATTGGATATACAGGTAAAAAACCGGCACTTAAGATTTTAATAAATGGTTTATCAAAATTAGAATATCGTGGTTATGATTCAGCAGGAATTGCACTTGTTGGTGATAAAAAAATAACCATAACTAAAAGTAGAGGAAAGTTAGAAAATTTAATTAAAAAAATAGGGGAAAAGGAATATTCTTCAACACTTGGAATAGGGCATACGAGATGGGCTACGCATGGGGAACCATCAGATGTAAATGCGCATCCCCATTTTAATATGGATAAAACTATTTCAGTAGTACATAATGGAATAATTGAAAATTATTTAAGTTTAAAGGAAGAGCTTATAAAGAAAGGCTATATTTTTAGATCTGAAACAGATAGTGAAGTTATTGTTCATTTGTTGGATTTATATAATGAAAATGATTTTTTACTTACAATCAAAAAGACAATTGAAAGACTAGATGGTTCTTACGCTCTTGGGATTGTGAATAGTAATTATCCTAATACATTGTTTGCGGTAAGAAATGAAAGCCCTCTCGTAGTTGGAATTAGTAAAGCTGAATCTTTTATAGCTTCTGATGTACCTGCAATACTAGAATATACAAATTCAGTATGCTATCTTGAAAATAAAGAGATTGTTAAACTAGAAGGTTCAAATACAACTTTTTATGACTGTAATTTAAATGAGATTAAACATAAAATATCCACAATTGATTGGAATATTGATGCTGCTACTAAAATGGGCTATAAACATTTCATGTTAAAAGAAATGATGGAACAACCTAAGGTAATAGGCGATACTATTAAAGTTCATCTAAAGAAGGGATTACCTGATATTGATCTTAATTTTAATCTGTCTAAAATTTCTAAAATATATGTTGTAGGCTGTGGTACAGCATATCATGCTGGACTAAATGCTAAGTATATGATTGAAAAAATGCTAAAGATTAATACTGAAGTCGAAATTGCCTCTGAATTTAGGTATAAAGAGCCCTTAATTGACTCTAATACACTAGTTATTATAATTAGTCAGTCTGGTGAAACGGCAGACACCTTAGCTGCTTTAAGGCTCTCAAAACAGAATGGCGCTAAAGTAGTGTCAATTGTTAATGTTGTAGGTTCTTCTATTGCTAGAGAATCAGATAATGTTATTTATACATGGGCAGGGCCTGAGATAGCGGTAGCGTCAACTAAAGCATTTACAACTCAATTATTAATTATCTATTTATTAATAATAAAGATGGCTCTAGATCTTCATAGTATTACTAAAGATGAAGCTCAATACTATATAACAGAATTAAAAATGATACCAAATAAAATAGCGTCTATATTAGATAAGAAAGATGATGTAAAAAATCTAGCCAAACTATTTTATAAAAATAATAATGCATATTATTTGGGTAGAGGTTTAGATTATTATACGGTTCTAGAAGGGGCTTTGAAATTAAAAGAAATTTCATATATTCATGCTGAAGCTTATGCCGCAGGTGAATTAAAACATGGCGCAATAGCTTTAATTGAACAAGATACCTTAGTCGTAGCATTATGTACAAATGATGATCTTGAAGCAAAAATGATAAGTAATATAAAAGAAGTAATTACTAGAGGAGCTAAAACAATTATTTTAGCAAATCATGATATTGGTATAGGTGATTATAAAATACTCTTACCAGAAATACATCCATATTTTAAAACAATTCTAACAATTATACCTTTACAACTATTTGCTTATTACATGGCAGATTATAAAAAATGTGATGTTGATAAACCAAAGAATCTTGCTAAAAGTGTTACTGTAGAATAAATAAAAAGAGTACTTCAATTGAAGTGCTCTTTTTATATGTGATAATTGAAAATATTTATAAGATAAGTTATAATTAAGCAGTGGTGATTATTGATGGAAAGATATCGTAAAATTGAAAAAAACTTAATTAAAAAATTTCGTAAGACGATTTGGACAAAGTTTGTTCATGCTGTTAAAGATTACAAATTAATTGAAGAGAATGATAAGATTGCTGTTTGTATAAGTGGTGGTAAAGATAGTATGCTTTTAGCTAAATGCATGCAGGAATTACAACGTCATGGACAATTTAAATTTGAGTTAGAGTTTATTACGATGGACCCTGGATATCATCAGGATAATATTAAGGAAATAGAAGAAAATGCAAAATTGTTAAATATACCTATAAAAATCTTTAAGACGGATGTTTTTGAAGTTGTAAGTAAATATGCTAAAAAGGAACCTTGTTATTTGTGTGCGAGAATGAGAAGAGGACACTTATATAACAAAGCTAAGGAATTAGGTTGTAATAAAATAGCTTTAGCACATCATATGGATGACGCTATTGAAACTATTATGATGAATATTTTTTATAATGGTCGTTTTGGTACCATGATGCCAAAATTAAAGAGTACTAACTATGAAGGGATGCAATTAATTAGACCTCTTTATTATGTTAATGAAGAGGATATAATCGCCTTTGTTAAAGCAAATGATCTATATTTTATGGATTGTGGTTGCATGATTACAGTTTGTGCTAGTTCTAGCAAACGTTTTGAAACTAAAGAGTTAATTGCAGAGTTGAAAAAGAATAATCCAGATATTGGAAAAAATATATTTAAATCATCTTCAAATGTTGTTATGGATACTATTATTGGTTATAAAAAAGGGAATACATATTATAGTTTTTTAGATGATTTTGAATAAAGTGTTTTTAAAAAATATTTATTATGTTATAATGAAAGTGACCAATAGATATCGTTCTTACTTATTATAAAACTGACTAAAGTTTGCGATAAGGGAGTCTAAAGTATAATTGGTGTTGAATGACCAACGCGAAAGTGATTGGTAATCCTAAAGGTTATATGGAGATGCCCACCTGTTTATAAGTACAGGTTTATATCGTATGTGGGAGCGAGTCTAAAGGTCATTTAATGAATATTATAAAAAACGAATATGATGTATCTTTACATCGTAGGTAGTAGTATGAAATTGTGTAGTAATTATTTAGTAACAACTTATCAAATTAAAAGTGCGTAATTTACCCATGGGTATTTTGCACACTTTTTTTTATTTTTGAAAGGATGGTAGGATGGAAAATCAGAAGAGAGAATTTGATATTACAAAATTTAAAGAATTTATTAAAAAGGAGAGAACTGTTGAGCAGCTTGAAAAGGAATTTGAGTTATCTGAATTTGAAATAATGGGATATGTTTCTAAACTTAAAAAAGCAGGTTTAAATATAATTGTTGCTAAAAAAGATGATGCTATCTCAGTTATAAATTTAGGAGATAGAAAACTAAATAATGATAATAGCTATAATTTTGATATAGGTGATTCTAACAATATCAAAATTGCAGTTATTTCAGATACTAGGTTGTGTTCCAAATTTCAATAATTAAGTATTTTAAATGATATCTATTTAAAAGCCCAAGAAGAAAATATTCATCATGTTTTGCACTGTGGTGATATATCAGAAGGTTTATATAATTCTAAAAGTCAATATTATGATAGTGTATTTGAATTTGACACTAACCACCAAGCTAATTATATAATTAGTAATTACCCATCAATTGAAGGAATTAAGACATATTTTATAACTGGTAATCAAGATCTTACTCATATTAAGAAAAACGGGATTGATATTGGTAAATTAATTTCTGCAGAGAGAGATGATCTTATTTATCTTGGAGCCAATAGATGTACTATTACAATTAGAAACTTTGATATCTTAATGCAACATCCTAAATCTAAAATAGCATATACGGTTTCTTATAAACCACAAAAATTTATTTCTTCAATGAGAAGCGAAGATAAACCTGATATATTATTACATGGTCACTGGTTACATGCGGAAAAAATGCCATTTAGAGGGGTTGAAGAATTCTCTGTACCTGGTTTAGTTGCGACGACTCCTAGAATGATGGATGAGGGGATTCAAAATACAACAGGCGCATGGTTCTTAAATATATTTTTAAATTCTAAAGGAGAGTTAGATAAAGTCCTACCTAGATTTATTCCATATTATGTAACAGATAAAAATGATTATATAAAAGCTAAGGTTCTAAAGTTAGGGGGTAGAAAGTAATGAGTGATAAAGAAGTTGAAAAGATTTATCGATATCTTAGAAATGGTGATTCATTGCGTGATGTCTGTAATAAGTTAGACTTATCTATAAATGAAGTTTATGGTGTTGTTGAGATGCTTAATCTAAATGGTAAACAAATAGATCTTGTCGAGAGTGAAGGGGAAATTATAATTGTAAAACGTAGATCTAATAGAGTTTATAAAAAGGAGAAGCCAAATAAGGATGATTTAACCTTTACTAACATTTGTGTTATATCTGATACTCATATAGGTACTAAAGAACAGCAATTGACCTTAATAAATGAGGTTTATAAAGAAGCTGCCAGGCGAAATATTACAACGGTTTTACACTGTGGTGATTTATTAGATGGAGACTACATTAAAATTAGACCTGCTCATCAATATCAGTTGTTTTTAAAAGGCTTTGATCAACAAACTGAATATGTAATCGATATGTATCCAAGAGTAAAGGGTATTACAACTAAATTTATACAAGGCAGCCATGATGAAACTCATTTAAAGAATGGCGGAGCTACACCTGGCAAATGGATAGAAAAGTGTCGTAGTGATATGGAATATTTAGGACAAGATGATTATACCCTTACTATAAATAAGGTAAAGATAAAAATGGAACATCCCGGTGGTGGGGTTGCTAAATCTCTTTCTTATAAAACACAAGACGCTGTTGAAAAGATGACCCCAGGTAATAAACCGAATATCTTATTACAAGGCCATTATCATAAATGTTACTATATGTTTTATCGTAATGTTCATGCTTTTTTAGTACCATGCCTTGTTAATCAATCACAGTTTATGAAAACCCAAGGAATTTCTAATATTGTTGGTGCTTATTTTTTAAAAATATATTCAGATGAAAAGGGATATGTTCATTATATTCATCCTGAAGATTATTTATTTAAAGAGGATCAAATCATTGAAGATGATTATCTCCACTGTAAAAGATTAGTAATGTAAAAAAATAACAGTTAATATCAAAATATTAACTGTTATTCTTTATTTTGTCATATATATTTTTTAAAGCACTTTCATATTTACTTGTTTCCTTAGGAATATAATAAATATGATCCTTTATCTTGTCAGGTAAATATTGTTGAGGTACATAACCACCTTTATAATTATGAGGATATTTATAATCTTTAGAATTAGTTTTAATATGATTTGGAACGTTACCTGTATTACCTTTTTGTATATCATCTAAAGCTCTATCAATAGCGGAAACTGCGGTGTTAGTTTTAGGGGATAGTGCAAGTTCGATAACAACGGTTGCTAGAGGTATGCGAGCTTCAGGCAGGCCTAACATTTCACAAGTGTTAATACAAGCATCAACTTTAGGTCCCATACCTGGATTTGCAAGACCGATATCTTCGTAAGCAATTACGGCCATTCTACGATATATACTATCTAAATCTCCTGCCATAATAAGTCTTGCTAAATAGTGAAGGGCAGCATTTACATCGCTCCCTCTAATTGATTTTTGAAAGGCGCTTAAGACGTCATAATGACCATCTTCATCATGATCATGGAAAAATACAGGTTTACTATTAATTTCTTTAATAGTATCAATAGTAACTTCGTGAGTAGCATTGCTAAAATAACATACTTCTAGTAAATTGTAGGCATATCTTAAATCTCCGCCAGCTAAACCAATAAGATGATCAATCGTAGTTTTATTTATTTTAATACCTTCTAAATATTCTGATTTGATAGCTCGTTTGATACCTTTTTTAATATCTTCATCATTTAATTCGTGTAATTCAAAAATATGACATCTACTTCTAATCGCAGGATTTATTTTGTGATAAGGATTAGATGTTGTAAGACCTATAATCGTAATTAAACCACTTTCAAGATGTGGTAACAATAAATCTTGTTTATCTTTATTCATACGATGTATTTCATCCATAATTAATAAAATACCACCATACATACGAGCTTCTTCAATAACTATCTCTAAGTCCTTCTTGTTATTAATTACCGCGTTTAAATTACGGCACTTCATATCAGTTTCACCAGCAATCGCATTTGCAATACTAGTTTTACCTATACCTGGTTTACCGTAAAGAATCATCGAAAACACTTGTTTGTTTTTAATCATATTGTAAATAATCTTATCCTTACCAACTAAGTGTTCTTGTCCTACAACTTCACCTAATTTAGTAGGTTTTAATTTATATGCTAAAGGTTCCATAACATCACCATCTATATTTTATCACAAATTTAGTATATAATTGAATAGTAGGTGATTATTTATGAATAGTAATTTGGAAAATAATTTAAAAGATTTTATTGATTACATATATATTGAGAAAAAGCTCTCAGATAATACCAAAAACGCATATAAACAAGATCTATCTAAGTATATTGAATATTTAAAGGATAGAAAGATAACTTCCCCCGAACAAATAAAAAAACAAGATATTACTAAACATCTAGAAGTTTTAAGTAAAGATATATCGCCACGTAGTATTAATCGAAAAATTGTTAGTATTAAATCTTTTCATAAGTTTTTAGTAAGAGAGTCTATCATTAAAAAAAATGTTACTTCAGATATAGATTCACCTAAAATAGGCAAACATTTACCTAAAGTACTTAATGTAGATGAGATAAATAAATTGTTAGATTTAAAGCTTGTTACGCCCTTTGATTCTCGTAATAAAGCAATGCTAGAGTTAATGTATGCGACAGGCCTAAGAGTCAGTGAGCTTGTTAATTTAAGGCTTGATGACATTGATTTAGAGATGGCTCTTGTAAGATGTATGGGTAAGGGTAATAAAGAAAGAATAATACCTCTAGGGGAGATAGCAATAACATATCTAAGTAGTTATATTAATGTTTATAGAAGATTAATGTTAAAGAAAACCCAAACAAATATTTTGTTCTTAAACAACCACGGTAAGCCCTTAACAAGGCAAGGATTTTTTATTATTTTAAAATCAATTGCAAGAGAGAAGGGGATAAGAACAGACTTCTCCCCTCATACTCTAAGACACTCTTTCGCAACCCATTTAATTGAGTATGGTGCAGACTTAAGGAGTGTCCAAGAACTGCTAGGTCATAGTGATATGTCAACAACACAGATTTATACACATGTAGCTCAAAATAAAATAAAAAAAGATTATGATGCTTTTCATCCGAGAAGTAAATAATGAAGGAGGGTATTTATGTTAAGAGAGTTATTAAACCTTGCTCTTGTTCCGTTTACTTTAACAGATATGTTTGTTTTAAATTTAATCATAACAAGTGTATATGTATTAGTAGCTTTTAAGGTTGCAAATTCATTATTTCATCCCGAAGGTACAATTAGATTTATTCTGCATTGGATAATAAAAATAGTAGCATATTTATTGCTATGTGAAGTCACAAAATTAGTATTGTTGTTTATTTAAAGAAAAACATAAATAGTAATCATTTAATATTCCATTTTTTGACAAAAAATGATATAATATAGTTGTAGGTGCTAGTAAAGACTGTTTTTACTGGCCTTTTTTATTTATATTTTTACCAAAAAAAACATTGCCCATTACTGAGCAATGTCAACTAACTACATAAGTAGTTGCCTGAAGGCGTTTAAAATAAATTTTTTATTTTAATTCGCTATGTCGTATTAAATGGTATTAATACAACTAAATGATAACATAATTTTTGGAGGTGTGTCAAGTGGAAAAAGTTAAATATTATATTGGATTGGATATTGGAACAAGTTCCATTGGTTGGTCAGTAACTGATGAGAAAAATAATTTACTAAAATTTAAAGGTAAAAACATGTGGGGAGTCAGACTGTTTGAAGAAGGAAAAACAGCTAAAGCAAGGAGAATTTTTCGTAGTACTAGAAGGAGACATGATCGTAGAAGATATAGACTTAGTTTATTTCGAAAAATTATTGAACCTGAATTATTAAAAATTGATCCTTCATTTTTCATTAGATTGGAGGAATCGTTTTTACACCAAGAAGATAGAAAAAATAGTGGTTTCAACAAATACAACCTATTTATCGAGGAAGGTTTTGATGATGTAGAATATTATAAAAGATATCCTACAATTTATCATTTGAGAAAACATTTAATAGTTTCAAAAGAAAAGGAGGATATTCGACTTATATATTTGGCGCTTCATCATATTTTAAAGTATCGTGGGAACTTTATATATGAAAATCAAGATTTTAACGTTGATAACATTAATTTAGAGGCTCAATTAAAAGAAACCTTATCTTTACTTGATGAATTGATTTATTTAGAAAAATTAGATAATGTTGATATCAATCAAATTACTTCTTTGTTAAAAAGAAAAGATTTAAAAAAGACAGAAAAAAAAGAAAAGATTGTCAGTTTATTAAACGAACTTTTTACTGATAAAAAGCAACTTGAGGAATTCACAAAATTAGTAATAGGATTAAAAAGTAAGGCAAACTTATTATTTCCAAACGTTGAATTTGATATTGAAAGTGAAAAAATACTTAATATTAGTTTTGAAACCTCACAATATGATGATTCAAAAGATGAAATAGACGAGATTTTAGATGATAAATCATTTGTGTTAGAAAAAATCAAGGAACTATATAACGGTATCTTTCTGTCTTCTTTATTTGATAATTCTAAAACTAAATATATTTCCGACATAATGGTAAAAAAGCATGAAGATCACGGCAACGATTTAAAGTTATTACGAAACCTATTTAGGGAAAATTATTCTCATAAGTCTGAAAACGATTATGAAAGAATTTTTAAATCAAAATTAATTGGTAAAAATTATAGAACTTTTATTAGAAATCCTAAGCAATGTAGTTATGAGGATCTTTTAAAAGAAATAAAGAAAGTATTAGTAGCAAAACCCTTAATTGGTAACAAGGAATACGATGAATGTATGGAAAAAGTTGAAAAAGAAACATTGTTGCCTAGAATTAATACAGTTTCTAATTCTATTTATCCTTATCAACTCAACTTGGTAGAATTAGAAAAAATTATTGAAAACCAAGTTGAATATTATCCTCTTCTTGGCGAAAAAACAGAAGATGGAAAAAATAAAATTATAGAACTTTTTAAATTTAAAATTCCATATTATGTTGGGCCTTTAAATCGTAATATAAATAACAAAAACAGTTTTGCTTGGATTGAAAAATATAGCAATGAGGAAATAACTCCTTGGAATTTCCATGATGTTGTAAATGTAGAATTAAGTGCGGAGAAATTTATTACGAGAATGACTAATTTTTGTACGTATTTAATTAACGAAACTGTTATACCAAAAAACTCTTTATTATATACTAAATTTATGGTTTTAAATGAATTAAAACAAATTAAAATTAATGGCAAAAAATTACCACTTGAATTAGAACAAAAAATAGTTACTGATTTATTTATTAATAATCAAAAAACAAAAGTTACTAAAAGTGATCTCGAGAGGTGGCTTAAGAAAAATAAAGAATATTCTGATATTGATTTAGAAATAACAGGTTTTTCAAGAGAAAATGAATTTGCAAATAATTTAAAACCATATATCGATTTTATTAAAATCTTCGGTGAAATAAATAACCAGAATAACTTAATGATTGAAGAAATTATTAATTGGCTAACTATATACGAGGATAAAGCAATAGTTGCAAATAGAATAGAAAAAACATATAAGGATGTTACTGAAGAGCAAATAAAGAAAATTGTTAATTTAAAATATACTGGGTGGTCTCGTTTGTCAAAAAAATTACTAGAAGACAATTTATTATTTGATAAAAGAACAGGTGAAGTTTTTTCGATTATAAAATTACTTGAAACAACAAAGGAAAACTTTATGCAAATAATTTCAAACAAATATTATAATTTTGATGAAATGATTGAAAAAGAGAATTTTGGTGATTTGAATAAAGAAATATCATACGAAGAAATAAAGGCATTAGTATGTTCTCCAGCTATTAAAAAAGGTATATGGCAAAGTATATTAATTGTAAAAGAAATAATTGAAATAATGAAAGACAAACCAGAACATATTTTTATAGAAATGGCCCGTGGGGACAGGGAAAAGGTTCGAACTAAAAGTAGAAAAGAACAATTGAAAGAATTATATGAAAAAATGTCAGGGGAGTATAGTAAGTTTGGAATTAGTAAAGCAGAACGTAAGGATTTAATAAAACAAATTAATGATAATGAGAATAATCTCGCTCAAATGAAATATTTCCTATATTTTTTACAACAAGGTAAATGTCTTTATTGTGGAGAATCCCTTAATATATATGATTTAAGGAATTGTGAAATTGATCATATTATTCCAAGAACAATTATTAAAGATGATAGTATAGACAATTTAGCACTTGTTAATAAAAGTTGTAATCAATGGAAATTTGACAATTTAACATTAAGTAGAACCACTATTTCTAACCAAAAACCAATATGGAATTATCTATTTAAAAATAAATTTATCAGTTTAAAAAAATATAACAATTTAATTCGCGATGAATTTAAAGAAGATGATATTAATGGTTTCATTAATAGACAATTAGTTGAAACAAGACAAATAACCAAACACGTTGCAAATTTAATAAATGGATGGTTGGGTAATGATGTGGTATTTACTATTAAAGCAAAGTTTATTACAGATTTTAGAAATAAATATGAAATTTACAAGATAAGGGAATTAAATAATTTACATCACGCACAGGATGCTTATTTGTGTTCATGTATTGGAAATTATATTTTGAAAAGATACAATAATTTTAAAAATGAATTTATTTTTAGTAAGTATTTAAAATATAATAGTTCTTGGTCAAATAGGGGATATGGTTTTATAATTAATAACATGGATAATGATTATGTTAAAGAAGATGATAAAATCCAAATTAATGCCGAAGACTGGATTCAAAGGATAATAAAAATATCTTCCTACCAAGATATGATTGTTACAAAAAAGGTAGAGAAAATGTCGGGAGAATTTTATAACCAGAATGCACTACCAAAAGGAAAAAATTTAATACCATTGAAGAAAAATCTCGATCCAATTAAATATGGAGGTTATAGTGGAAAAAACGAATCATATTATATTTTAATTAAATATTATAAAGGTAAAAAGGAAGTTAAGAAAATGATTGGTATCCCCATTGTTATTGATCAATTAAGTAAAAAGGAACATAATAGAGTTTTGGAATATATAAAAAATGTTGAAGGAATAACAAATTTTGAAATAGTAAGAAATAATATTTGCAAAAATCAGATGATTGAATATAACGGTCAAAATTGTTTTATAGCATCATCACGCGAATTATGTAATGCCGTTGAATTAAAACTGAATAGGAAAGTTATAAAATATTTATATATACTTACAAACAAATATCTGAGCGAAGAAGAAATTAACATATTTAAGGCTAACGAAAATGAAGTAATTTATGAAATAATAGATAAAATGAAAAAGCATTATCCGATGTTTGAGAATGAATGTATAAAAATAACTGATTATGTAAATAGGGGATATTTTAACGATTTATCAATAGAAGATAAAAAAACTTTTGTTTTTGAAATGTTTAGAATATTAAATGCAGGTTCTATAAATGGCAATCTAGAGAAATTTAGTAGAGATGAAATTAAATTTGGAAACAGAATAGGAAGATTAAATGAAAAAAATATAAATAACGGCTATTTTATTGATAACTCTATAACGGGATTATATAGGAGAAAATATGAGCTTTAGAACTGTGGTTATTCAAAAACAATCAAAGTTAAGTTACAAAAACGATTATCTAGTTATTCGCTCGAGCGATGATGTAAAAAGCATTCATATATCAGAAATAAATACTATTATGGTTGATACAATGATGGCTTCTATTACTTCTTATTTAATGTCAGAATTAATAAAAAATAAGATAAAAATTATTTTTTGTGACGAAACAAGGGATCCTCTTGCTGAACTAGTTCCTTACTATGGGAGCCATAATACTAGTAAGAGGATAAACTCTCAAATTAAATGGTTAGAAAACACCAAAGGAGAGGTTTGGGCATTAATTGTAAAACAAAAGATAACTAATCAGGCATGGTTGCTAAAAAAAACAAATAGTCCTAATGATGATTTGCTATTAGAATATATTAATAATATAGAGTTTGATGATATTACTAATAGGGAAGGCCATGCAGCAAAAGTATATTTTTATAGTTTGTTTGGAAGTAATTTTAGGCGTAGTAAGAGTAATGAAATTAATGCTGCACTTAATTATGGATATACTATTATACTTTCTACAATTAATAGAGAAATTGTAAACAATGGATATTTAACACAATTAGGTATAAAACATAAAAACGAGTTTAATAATTTCAACTTATCTAGTGATTTAATTGAACCCTTTCGCGTAATCGTAGATGAATATGTTTTTTACAATCAAGATTTACCTTTTGATAAAAATTATAAACTAAATTTAGTAAATCTTTTAAATAAAAAGTTTTTTTATAACACAAAAGAATATTTTTTACTAGATATTATCAGAATGTATGTTAAAGATGTTTTGCAAGCAGTATCGGATAATAATATATCGATGGTAAGGGAGTTTAATTTAAATGAGGGAAAGATTTATGAGGACAATAATATTCTTTGATTTACCAAATGTAAAATATCAAGATAAGGTAAATTACCAAAGATTTAGAAAGTTTTTGATAAATGCAGGGTTTATAATGATTCAAGAGTCAGTATATTGTAAAATATGTTTAAATCCAATTCAAAATGAATTAGTTTGTAACAGAATAAAAAAGGTAGCTCCTAAAAAAGGGATAATTCAAATGATGGTCATAACTGAAAAGCAATATAGCAATATTGAATATATTGCTGGAAAACCTCAAGAAAGCATTGTTGATAATAGTGACAGGATGGTAATAATATGAAAATGCAATTATATAATTTTGATAATGATATATTTTTTGAAGATGAATATGTTAATGTTATAGAAATTGAAAATAAACCCTTGTTTGTACAAATCGTTGAAAGTTTGAATGATATATCAAATGGCTTGGTTTCAAAAGAAAAAATATTTTTTTACCAAAATGATGTAGAAATAGAATTATATAATAAAATAGATGTGATTTTTGATATATTTAATTTTGATTTTTCTAAAAGAAAAACACTAAATCAATTATATATGAAAATAGAAAATGTAATAAAAAGTGATAGTAACATGGCTAGAAAATTTAATGACAATATTAATGAGCTAATAACATTGGTGAATCCTGCACTGAATGATTTTGATATTGAGTTTACACGTGATGACAACTTTTCTATACCGGATTTTTTAAAATTTATTAAATTAAATATTAATCTTAAAGAAAAAACAATTGTCGATAAAACACTATTAATTATTGATTTAGAGAGTATATTAAGTTTTAACGAAATAATAATTTTTATTGATTTAAAGAAATATGTTTCTGATGATGAGTTATTAGAAATATATAAGTATTCTAAATATAAAGGTGTGAAGATATTATTAGTTGAATCAGTTTCAGATGGTGTTTCTAAAGAATATGAAAAAAAACTTATTATTGATCAAAATTTTGATGAGTTTTTAATCAAAAATGGTGTATAATGAGAATATAACATAGCATTATAATGCTATTTAATATGAATAAATATGTATAATCGCTAGTACATATCTAAAAAGTTTGAGGTTTTAGAGCTATGTCATATTAAATGGTATTAAAACTGCTCAATTATTATGGAGAGCAATGATACAGTTTTAGAGCTATGTCATATTAAATGGTATTAAAACTGTTACTATTTTGATTTAATGCCACTTTATGTTTTAGAGCTATGTCATATTAAATGGTATTAAAACCTCCTTTGACTGTCTTAATTATATACCAAAGTTTTAGAGCTATGTCATATTAAATGGTATTAAAACTATTCACACAATTGGGAAATTATGAGGAGGGTTTTAGAGCTATGTCATATTAAATGGTATTAAAACTTATGGGGTGCTGTTTATGTCATAGAATAAGTTTTAGAGCTATGTCATATTAAATGGTATTAAAACTGGCAAAGAAATTGCAGTCATTAGACGCAAGTTTTAGAGCTATGTCATATTAAATGGTATTAAAACCTGAAATAAGAGAAGCAATAATGGACGCAAGTTTTAGAGCTATGTCATATTAAATGGTATTAAAACGGTAAATAAAATGTATAAATGTTTAGACTGGTTTTAGAGCTATGTCATATTAAATGGTATTAAAACATCAAGTGCAATACTATACGACTACGCAAGGTTTTAGAGCTATGTCATATTAAATGGTATTAAAACCATATTTAGATGAATCAGATGATGCTAATTGTTTTAGAGCTATGTCATATTAAATGGTATTAAAACAAGTTTCTTCAGCTAATACTAAAAAACTAAGTTTTAGAGCTATGTCATATTAAATGGTATTAAAACTTTTTATACCCCACTCAGTAAAACCAATCAGTTTTAGAGCTATGTCATATTAAATGGTATTAAAACTTGGTTTCAAAATATTCGAGAGAATAGTTGGTTTTAGAGCTATGTCATATTAAATGGTATTAAAACTTTTAAAGCCCACACACAAACATTTGTTTTGTTTTAGAGCTATGTCATATTAAATGGTATTAAAACAATACAATTTGTTGATGGCAATATCAGAAAGTTTTAGAGCTATGTCATATTAAATGGTATTAAAACTTAAGCGAAGATTGTTACTTATCTGACATTGTTTTAGAGCTATGTCATATTAAATGGTATTAAAACTGACACTCATTTAATTCAATCGTGTCAGTAGTTTTAGAGCTATGTCATATTAAATGGTATTAAAACTATATAACAACATTATAGCAACAAAAAACTGTTTTAGAGCTATGTCATATTAAATGGTATTAAAACATCTCTTCATCACTATAATTTGCTTCAACTGTTTTAGAGCTATGTCATATTAAATGGTATTAAAACAAGTAGTTACGCCCGTAAATACGCTCTTAAGTTTTAGAGCTATGTCATATTAAATGGTATTAAAACTCATATAATTCATTTGTTGCAATTACGGTTGTTTTAGAGCTATGTCATATTAAATGGTATTAAAACTTAAATGGTATATAGTAGGATACTCTGATAGTTTTAGAGCTATGTCATATTAAATGGTATTAAAACGAATGTAACATTCTTATCAACGAAAAAAGAGTTTTAGAGCTATGTCATATTAAATGGTATTAAAACCAACATATCAAGATTTAAAAAGGTATTAGGGTTTTAGAGCTATGTCATATTAAATGGTATTAAAACTAACTTTACCGTTTCAATGTTACAGAATAGGTTTTAGAGCTATGTCATATTAAATGGTATTAAAACTTAGTTTAGAACCTACTACAAGCCTATAAAGTTTTAGAGCTATGTCATATTAAATGGTATTAAAACCTAATAATAAAGCTATATCATCAACACCAAGTTTTAGAGCTATGTCATATTAAATGGTATTAAAACTTTCGAACTCATTTTTACTGCTGTTCCGAAGTTTTAGAGCTATGTCATATTA
>DHQC01000012.1:34996-35331 GCA_002411005.1 Caryophanales bacterium UBA5348
CATATTAAATGGTATTAAAACTTCCTTATTATTGTTGGTTTACCTTTGAATGTTTTAGAGCTATGTCATATTAAATGGTATTAAAACTATAATAGAAGAAAATATAGTAAAGTGTAAGTTTTAGAGCTATGTCATATTAAATGGTATTAAAACTCTGTATAGTTTTGATAAATTAGATGTTGGGTTTTAGAGCTATGTCATATTAAATGGTATTAAAACGACAAAATAAAAAAAGAGATAAAAAGGAAAGTTTTAGAGCTATGTCATATTAAATGGTATTAAAACTGACATTAGACCACCTATACTACAGAGCAAGTTTTAGAGCTATGTCATAT
>DHQC01000012.1:35435-66543 GCA_002411005.1 Caryophanales bacterium UBA5348
TCATATTAAATGGTATTAAAACCACGGAGATAGCGGCAGTTGCAGAAGCTGCGTTTTAGAGCTATGTCATATTAAATGGTATTAAAACATGGCAAGAATGCTGTTGTCGGAATGGACAGTTTTAGAGCTATGTCATATTAAATGGTATTAAAACTTCGGGTGTGTCTAATACGGGATTATCATAGTTTTAGAGCTATGTCATATTAAATGGTATTAAAACTAACGCCAATCAAAGTGTTTATCGCTCTAATGTTTTAGAGCTATGTCATATTAAATGGTATTAAAACCAAGTAATAGATATAAACAATATGACAATAGTTTTAGAGCTATGTCATATTAAATGGTATTAAAACCTTTTTTCGTCTGTATACTCTTTATTAGTTGTTTTAGAGCTATGTCATATTAAATGGTATTAAAACAAATATGATATATTCCTACACGCGTATAAGGTTTTAGAGCTATGTCATATTAAATGGTATTAAAACTATCAAAATCATGTTTTAAAAGCACATTTTGTTTTAGAGCTATGTCATATTAAATGGTATTAAAACTTCAAATGCTATGTGTACTAAAGATAACGAGTTTTAGAGCTATGTCATATTAAATGGTATTAAAACATTATTTATATACAAGAGTAGGCGAGTGATGTTTCACCATATATATTATTATGTTACAATATAGAATAGAGTAGAGGTGTAATAAAATGAATGCATATAATGAATATACTGAACTTATAAGTGGTTTATTTAATATCACAAATATTATAATTAGTATAATAGCTGTAATAGCATTACTTTCAGTTTCAAGTATAATAAAACGTAAATCAACTATCACACTTATTAAAAGAAGTGTTAAAGAGGCTATTAGAGAACTCGAAGCTGAAGATGAACAAAGAGAAAAAGAATTAAGAGAACAAAGAATCTCAGAAGCTAAAAGAATTGCGGGTAATATAAACAAAATAGAGGAAGAACAATTAGCTGAAGAAAATTCAAAATACTATAACTAAATCAAAATTTATAGTTATGATTTTGGGAACTTAACATAATATACATTATGGGAAGTTAATAAAGTCTGTTTTCTCATACGTATTAGTTGTGATTTTACTCCGTTTTAGAATGTTTTTATCATTACTTTTATAATTATATATAACATATTATATTAGTTATGTAGTTTCATATTTTATAATAAATATTCTTTCCATCTATTAATTCTTTTAATTTACTTTAATAGCATTACATTTATTATTAATAATGGTGCGCTGTGATGCATCGAGATTAAATTTAATGAATAGTTGGTAATTGGAATTAAATTAGAGCATCATGATAGTGATGCTTTTTTATTATAATTGATAGATGTTTAGATAAATTAAAATATTCATTTTATTTTTTAATAATAGATAACACTTTTAATATATTTAAAAACATAATAATAGATAAGATTAGATTTTGTTAGAGTCTGTTTTTTTAGTAATACACATTTTTATATCTCTTTCTTCTATCGTTAGTGAAAGATAATATCTACTACTCCCCTATTTGAATCTTTTAAAATGTAGTAAAATATTTATTTTTTATTAATTTTAATAAGCAGATTTTATAGGTAAACATATAATATATGGAATATGTGAGGTGAAAAATATTGACGAAAGATAATATTGCCACGAGATCAGTTGATTTACATTTATTCTTTATGAGAATAATGAAAGAACATATGTTTTTTATTGAAGTTGCTTTTACTCCTCAAAACTTTAATATGCAAGAAACTGCAACTAAATTAAAGGAGCAAGCAAGTAACTTTTTATCAAAAGTTGTATCTATTGCTAATAACAATGTAAGTAGCAAGGCTGTTGAATCTGGGGAATATGTAACTAAATACACATTAGCTGCTGAAAATGCAACTTTATATTATACTAATGTACCTATCGATACTAATATCACTCAAAAAGAATATCAGTTAACTCCTGCAGTGAGTAATATATTAAATTTTAATGAAAGTGATATTATTTTTCTAAATAATGAAGCTTATCAAATTGTTTCAGATATTATTTCGTTTAAAACGACTCTTTTAAATGAAATAATAAGATGTTCTATTTTTACTATGAATTATCTTCTACTAATTGAACATATATTGAGGGAGGCAAAATATTATTTAAAGAAGATTGTAGAATTACAAAACAATAATCAAGTAATTACTCAACAAAGTCTTGTTGAAGAGGAAATATTTTGGAACAAAATAATGGCTGAACATTCAAAATTTATACGAGGATTGTTAGACCCTACTGAAGAGGAGTTACTAGATACTTCTAATACTTTTGCACATAATTTTGACGGATTAATTAATGATTTAAATACTGCAAACAATAATTTATATCAAATTCAAAATTTAACTCAACAAAGTTATATGGAAGCAAAAAAAATAAGGGATTTTAAAGAACAGGCTACTACAGGATTATTGAATTGTAAAATAAAATCAATTATATTTCCTTTATTAGCAGATCATACATTAAGGGAAGCTAATCACTATTTAAAATTATTAGGGACCTATAAAAATAATAAAACAAACTATAACATATAGTTTGTTTTATTTACTACAATTAATTACTTTCAATTTTTATTATATACTTTCTTATTTAAATCTAGGCCTAGTAATTGCATTTTAATAATTATTTCATTAATTTGAGAATCATTTAAAGTGTATTCTTTTAAATTTTCTCTCTTTAATTGCCATAAATCCTTAACTAAAAGAATATTGTAGCTTTTTAAAATATTAATTATTTCATTATTTAATTTCAATTTTGTAATATCACTTTCTAAATAATAATTCATACCTAAAATCCCCCACTATTAATCCCTCATTAATTTTTCAACTTCATTTTTAATATATGCTTCGACTCCTTCATAAGTCATACCTAAAGCTAGTGCAAATTCATTATATAAATATTTTTCTGCTCTCTTATTTAAATCTTTATCTTTATCCCCTATTTTCTTACCAGATTCAGCCCTTTTAGCATTTCTTAAATAAGTTGTTTTAATTATTTTTATTAATCCTTCAAAAGTATTAGAATTCATTAAGGCTCTATATTCCGCGTCGATAGATCTATCCTCTGCATCTATAATTTCTATTTGAGGAATTTTATTTATTAAGTCTAAGGCTCTTTCTTTCTTAATTACTTCTCTAATAAGTCCATTTTTATTATCAAAGGGAATATTAATAATTAATGATTCATCCTCAACAGGGGTTAATATATAATACTTCTTGCCTTTAATATAATTGTCTTGTATATCTTTGACTTTACACAAATCCCTTTTACATATAACATAATCTCCAATATTAAACATATAATCCACCCCATATCAATCATTATTAAAAAAATAAATAGCATGCAACTGGATTTATGCCACACATGCTACTCGTTGTATATTAATTATACCATTTTTTTGCGTTTTATGTAAGCCCTAATGTCTTACGACTTTTCTACTTAATTTGACATCTTATGTTTGTTGACTCTATAAGTTCTTTTGTTATTGGTTTCCGTAATGTTTTCAAACCATAATTACTACTTAAAAGCTCTGATTTATAATGTTTTAAATATTTTCTAGGGATATACCAGAATATTGTGTTATCTTGAGTATTTGTTATTTCATCATAATCGGTAGTACTTAAATAAATTAGTTCTGTTCCTATAGGAACTGCTGGGTGTCTGTATTCTTGAAAACTATAATATTTCCTGATCTCATTTATCTCATTTTCATTTAGAATAGATTTTATATAATTAGAGTATTTTGATTTCCCCCTATTTATATCTTCATAAAATAAAACTCTTATTTCAAAGTTACCATTGATACCTCCATATGTAGATGCAGTGTTAAAGCCTCTCATATTATAGTCAAATATTGCATCTACTCTCTCAACGCAACATAGAGGATTATAGTTGATTTTCTTTCCGTCTATAGCCCCTACAATAAAGTCATGACCTAATAGCTTTTGATTCCATCTATCAATACTAGATCCATGTCTTAAATAAGTCCATCCTTTTGGTAATATTGGTTCGTTAGTCATACTACACTTCCTTTATACAGAATAAAAATAGTATAAACATGTCATATATACTACTTGCTAATTTTATTTATTATTTCTTTTTATATACAATTGGTAATAAGATATCGTCACCATTTACCTTTTTTAAGTATATCATTTCTAAGTTATCTAATAAATATTTTAATTTTTCATGTTGGGATACTAATTCAGCATTTTTTCTTCTTCCTTCAGCATCTAAACTATTATATTTTTTAGCTATATCATTTAGCTTGCTGACAATTTTCATTTCTATTTTTTCAATATCCTCTGCTGACAAATTATTAAATTCATTGTAATTAAGAATAAAATCTAACGATTTTAAATATTTAACTTCTTCTGGTTCTGTAAATTCAAGGTATTTAAACCTATTATCATCATTAATTTGTCTGTTTCCTTGTCCAAAAGCTTTTAAATATATAGAAGCAGGTATATTCTCATCGGTTGAATTTAAAAAAGCGAGGTCATTCAGTTGAATATAAATTATTTCTTTGTTTCTTTTTCGCTGTGTTATTTTCATATATTTACCTCCGGTTATCAATATTTTATCATAACCTCAGTCTAAATACAATATTTACTTTTCAATAAAAAATAGAGTTTTATACTCTATTTGTTTTTGATAATAATTTTTTTATATCAGTACCTGAAGGGCTTTGATATATTTCTAAATCAAATTCAGGCGCTATGGCAATAATATGATCAAATATATTAGCTTGGATATTTTCATATTCTACCCAATTTGACGTATTTGTAAAAGCATAAATTTCAATAGGAAGACCATTCTCTACAGAATCTAGTTGACGTACTAGAAGGGTTAGATCCTTACTTATAAATTTATTATTTTGAAGATAATTTTGAATATACATTCTAAATATACCTACATTTGTTAAACCTTTAGTAATATTATTATCTTTATTTTGTTTCTTGATTTTAGCTTCTTGTGTTTCAATATAATCAGCTACAAGGTTTGTTTTTTTAAATTTTTCAAGTTGTTCTTCTGTACAAAAATCTATACTATTTATATTTATTTGAATAGATCTTTTAATTCTTCTTACATTTTTTTCAAACACTCTACGCCAGTTTATAAATGAATCTGTTATAAATGCTTTAGCTGGTACAGTTGTTAGAGTACCATCAAAATTCTCTACTTTTATAGTTGTTAAAGATATATCTACTACTTCTCCAGAAGCATTGTATTTAGGCATATCAATTGTATCACCTATTCTTACCATGTCATTAGAAGCTATTTGAATGCCTGATACAAAGCCAACAATAGCATCTTGAAATATTATACATTAATATAGCTGTAAAGGCCCCTATGCCTCCTAAAATAGCTAATGGGCTTTTGCCTAATAAATGAGCCGCTATTATGATTGCAGTTATACAATAAATAATAATTTTAATTATTTGAATAAGCCCTTTAATAGGTCTTTTTTTAGATATTTCAAGAGTGTTATAGAAAAGATTAACAGATGTTAAAAATGCCATTATAGCCATCACTATAATTAATATAATATAATAATTTAACCCTGTTCTTATAATATATCTAATTAATTGGAAAAATGGAGACATACTATATAAAAAGATTAAGGGAATAATATGAGTTAATCTTTTGAAGAATTTACTTTTAATAAGGTTATTAAACCATTTGTTTTTCTTATTTTTAGCTGTTTTTTCTAAAATTGATATTAAAATCTTGTCAGCTAAAAGTTTAAGTATCAAAGCAATAATAATTAATAAAATAAATAGTATCATTTCAAATATATATTTAGCTATCTCTGGATTTACACCAACATCCCTCAATAAATTAACAAAAATATTAAACATTAAACTCACCCATCATTCTTTTTAATTTATTTTTCTTGATTGAATTTCCGCTATTTTTTCGAACACTTCCGAAGCATTAGATTCGTTGATTTCGTTATAACCAAGTTCTCTTAAAGCTTGTACCTTTGCAGTATTTAATTCTTGTGTTCTACTTAATTTATCTTCATGCTTCATTTCAATATCAGATACAAATCGTTTATGAGCCTCTATTATTTTGCTTTTAGATGCTCCCCCATTTGTAAATAAACTCATAGCTTGGAACATTATACCTTCAAAAGTAATTTGTTCATCTTCGTTAAAAGCAAATTCTCTTGGTTGTACAAAACCATTAGCTTTAGCAAAATATGAAAGAGTATATTTAACCTCTTTTACGTCATTATATAATTGTAAAAAATTATACAAATATCTAATAGCCGTTAAAGACTTTTCTGTATTATCATCCTCTGTTAGTATTTCTTTTAATAAATCAACAATTTCACTCAAGATGTGTTGTTGTTTCTTATTTAAATCTTTAAATTCATACGTTGATAAATCACCTTTAAAACTATCTGTTTCAATATCATCAATAATTTTTTCTACTCTTAAGATATAATCGGTTGTAACTTTAATATTATTTAATTCATCAGCACTCTTTATATCTAACAAAGTAAAAAGTTTCATTTTTTTATCTTTTGGCCATTCATCTAAACTTGCTAATTCTAAATAGTTATAAACCATTTGTCTAGAAACCCCTAAATATTTAGCTAATTTAACTTTTGATATACCTAATTCTTTTAATATGTCATTTATTTCCATTACAAAAGACCTCCTATTATCATTTTATCATAATTGTGTCAATTGTCAAGTGTACAATTTGTGACAACAATATGTAAAACAACTATAAATACCATAGTTTAGTATTATCTTTATATATTTCTTTAATTGTTCCCCCACCTAAACATTCATCTCCTAAATAAAAAACGCATGCTTGACCTGGAGTAACAGATTTCCCTCGATTATATTTAACCATAATGTGTTTGTCGTCGATATATTCGAGTTCCACAGCTTGATCTTGTTGTCGATATCTAAATTTTGCACTACATTTTAACGGATGTTCTTTACTTATCCAATTAACGTCTTCAATTAAAGCTTGGTCACTAAACAAGTATTCGTTATCTTCACCATTTGCTACATATAAAATATTATCTTTTAAATTTTTACCAACAACATATATTTTTTCAGCACTACCACCTATCTCTAATCCTTTGCGTTGTCCAATTGTATAATACATCAAACCAACATGCACTCCCAGGATTTCATTGTTTTCTATATTAACAATTTTACCTGGTTGGTGTGGTAGATAATTAGATAAAAACTCTTTAAAATTACGCTCTCCGATAAAACATATTCCAGTAGAATCTTTTTTCTCTGCCGTATTTAGATGCATCTTTGTAGCAATTTCTCTTACCTCATGTTTTTCTAAATTTCCAACAGGAAATAAAACATTTTCTAGTTGCTTATTTGATAATTGTGATAAGAAATATGTTTGATCTTTATTGTTATCAATTCCTCGTAATAATTTACCGTTTTCTATTATTGCATAATGCCCAGTCGCAATATAGTCTGCACCTAGTTTTATAGCCTCTTTAACAAACGAATCAAACTTTATATATTTATTACACATGATATCAGGATTAGGCGTTCTCCCCCTTTTTAATTCGTCTAGGAAGTAAGTAAAAACATAATCCCAGTATTCTTTAACAAAATTAATTCTATGTAAAGGAATATTTAACTCTTCACAAACTTTTAAAGCATCATTATAATCTTGTTCTTGAGTACATATATCATTATTTAGATAAGGATTACCTAAAATATCATTATTAATAGAAGTATCCCAATTACGCATAAAAAGACCAACGACTTCATATCCTTGTTCTTTTAATAAATAGGCTGCAACAGAAGAATCTACTCCTCCACTCATTCCTATAACAACTTTTTTCATTTAATCACCTACTTCTAATTTGTATACAATATAAGTTATTGTTATTTAGTATCAACTAAATTTTCATGTATTTCCTCTTCTAAATTATTTAAGGCAACATCTTCAATGCGATCAACTCTACATTTTTCTGCAACCATAATAGCATTAATCTTTTTAATAGCATCTTCAATATTATCATTAACTACAACATAATTATATTTAGTTATTTCATTAATTTCTTTATAAGATGCTTTGAAACGTTCAATCATTTTTTCTTTACTTTCAGTCCCTCTACTAATTAATCTTCTTTTTAATTCTTTCATACTAGGAG
The DNA here is from genome assembly GCA_002411005.1 of Caryophanales bacterium UBA5348. Taxonomy (GTDB): domain Bacteria; phylum Bacillota_I; class Bacilli_A; order RF39; family UBA660; genus DHQC01. Next base: position 43,625 of record DHQC01000012.1, read on the forward strand.
GCAATATAAAAATAAACAAACTATTAGGTATGTTATCTTGAATTTGAAGGGCTCCTTTAATGTCAATTTCTAAAATAACATCTTTTCCTTTGGTTAGATGTTCATTAATTTTTTCTTTAGGTGTTCCATAATATTGATTATCATGAACAATTGCATATTCTAAGAATTCACCGGCTTCAATTTTGTTAATAAACTCATCTTTAGTAAGAAAAAAATAATTTTCACCATTCTTTTCATCAGGCCTTTTTTCTCTAGTAGTAGCTGAAACAGATAACCAAACATTAGGATTAGCTTTTACTAACCCCTTACAAACAGTTCCTTTTCCTGCACCACTAGGTCCAGATATTACAATAAATAAACCTCTGTTTTTAGTTTTTATCATTATATCATTCTCCTTTCCATATGTATTTATATTATTATACCACTACATAATTAAAGAAGGTATAGTTATAACTAAAAAAATTCTATTTAAAATTTTTTTAGATAAATATTAAAAATAATTTAATTATATATGGTGAGATAAAAGTTTCAATGGCAGAACCTATAACAACAATTATAATACTTATCAGCATTGCAAAACTATATCGATTAATTATTTCACTAAAATGAATACTTTTCCTTTCTATTACGGCCCTCAAAAGACCAAAAGATAGTTTTAAAGAATAATAACTCATCATAAAGATAACTAAAACAAAAATAATTACGTGTGGAAAAATATATGTAAGTGCGCCTAGGATACCTATCAATTTATATTTAGCTATAATAGCTGCAATTGAAAAACCAATAACAAACCCTTTTAAAAAAAGCATCATAATTATTATTGGAATTCCTATAATTGAAATTCCTAATAACCAAATTGCAACAATATAAATTAAATTTGATGTTAGGCCATTTTTAAAAACATTTAAATAATCTGTCTTATTATTTTTAATTTGATCAAAAAATGAAGTTATTTGAGTAATAACAGTACTCTTGTCCTGTTCGTTTAATATTGTGATAAATATTGAACCAAATAATATACCTACGAGGAAGACTAGTAATAAAAAAAGATATAATTGTTTACCCTTAAAAGATGACAGTTTTAACTTTGGCATAAGCTTGTTCATATTCCACCTCTAGTCAATTATATTTTGATTATTATAAAATATGATTATTTCTTTAAAGGTAATGATGTGATATAATAAATTATAATGTTTAAGGAGGAGTAAGTTTTGAACAAGAAATATATTAAAGTGATTACTTGGCTAGCCCTAATAGGAATGGTTGGTGGTGTTATTGCTACTATTATAGCTCCTATTATAGGATATTAAAAACAATACCAATTTTAATGGTATTGTTTTTTTATGTAATTACTTAAGCTTAGTTTGAAATTCTAATTTTCTATATTATTTAAATCCCTATTCATTAATTCCTCATTGATCGGTTCTTCAACGACAGGTAAAGTAATTTGTGAAGCTGTATTTATTCCATAATAATTAGCATTGATTGTTAAATCATCTATATAATAAATAATTCGATATACATATCCATCTGCATTAAGATATATTTCACCTTTAACATCATTTTCTAATCTAATATTTTCAATACCAGTATCTTTAATAATAGGTTCAATAACTGTTTTAGTAAAAGTTACATTATATAAATTATATGTTTTATCCTCAATTATTTTTTCAACCGGTTCACTTGTTTCAGTAACATCTTTTAAACCATTTAAATATATAGCTGGATTATTATATTTAACAGGTTTATCAGTTTCAGTATATTTGTTATCTTTGTCTAGTACAAATGTTTTGCCACCTATAACATAGATTATATCCCCTTGTTGTTCCCTATTAAGTTCGTCTAATTCTCTATTTTCATTAATGTTAATATCAGGATTCATTCTCATGCTTTCATCAAGATATGGATCAGGATTTAGTTCCATATTTTCATTAAGAGATGCATCTGTATTTCCTTTTGTAATTTTATAATCCTTGTTGTTATAACTATTGATTTTTACAACTTGGTTAATTCTTTCATCCCCAACACTACCAAAAATACGTAAATCTAGAGTATATCCATTTATATTGTCATTAGATACTTGCATTTTGTTATAACTATCTTCAAATTGATTGTTAGAACATCCACCAGCTATTAAAACAAGTCCAACTAAAAATAATACTTTTTTCATTATTATCCTCCTACTTTCTATAATAAATTCTATCACAATGATAAAATTTGGTCAACAGATTAAAACTAAACAATTTATATAAAACAAAGATTAAAAAGAGAGGATTACTCTCTTTCGTTTAGTTTTCAGCTTCATCTAACATATGGGTAATAAATATTCCATAACCTTTGGTAGGATCATCAACAATGACATGGGTTACTGCCCCTATTATCATTTCATCTTGAATTATTGGGCTTCCACTCATGCCTTGGACAACGCCACCTGAGGCACTTAGCAATATACCATCTGTAATATTAAATAAAATATTTTTTATCTTTTGGTTATCATCATTATTTATTTTGACTATCTCTATATCAAATTGTTCTACTTCCTCATTTTTGATAACCGTAAATATGGATGCTTTTCCTAATTTAATTTCATCTGGCATAGCCACTTTATATAATGTTTTGTTCGGTATATGTTCTTTATAAGAACCAAATATACCAGATTTAGTATTTTCACTTATACTACCATAAATGATATTAGAATAATATTTGGCATTCTTCTCACCAGGTGAACCATTACTACTTTTAGAAATACTTTGTACCTCTGATTTAAATATTTTCCCGTTTTTCACTTCCAACATTTGCCCAGTATTTTTCTCGGTTATTTCATGTCCTAAGGCACCAAATATTTTAGTGTTAGGATCAATAAATGTTAATGTTCCAATTCCATTAATGGTATCTTTTACATAAAGTCCAGTCTTATAAACATTGTCTTCATTTTTTACTAATTTCAAATTTGTGTTATACGTTTTATCATAACGTTTATAACTTATTTGAATACTATCTTTATCGGGATCCTTATTGATCTTTTCAACCATTTGATTGATGTTTTCAACACTCTCGTTATTGATAGCTAGTATCTTATCACCTAGTTTTAAACCAGCATCTCGCCCAGGATAAGAATTATCAATTTTATATAGACCAACAATTAATATACCTTTAGAATTGATTTGGATACCAATATTTTCTCCACCTGCAATGATGTAGTCTGAATATGCAAATGCAGTTGTGGGTAAAATAAGAAGAGTTATGATGAAGCTGCATAGAATGTTTCTCGCTTTTTTAAAAAACATAAAAACATCTCCTTTAAATTATCAATAGACTACATTAATATTGTACCTTTAAATAATCAAAATATTGAGACAATTAATACCAAGTATAAAAAACAAAAAAAGAGTAAAATTTTCTTTTGCTCTTTACATATTATTCAACTTTAAAATCTTCTAATTTACCATCTTCAGAAAGAATTTTATTAACTTGTTCTGCAGCTTTTTCTAACTTATCAGAGCAACTTTTAGCAATTTTCATAGCTTCTGTGTATTTGTTAATAGCATCATCTAAATCAACATCACCAGCTTCTAATTCCTTAATAATGATTTCTAATTTTTTTAGTTCATCTTCTAATTTCATAGTTTTTTCCATCTTAACTCTCCTTTATTTCAATAATATTAGCTTTTACAATTCCTTTGTTAAAGATAATATTAATATTATCATTTACCTTTAATTTTTTAATATTATCTATTGCAATATCTTCTTTCTTAACAATTGTATATCCTCTTTTTAATGTATTCATTGGATTTAATACTTCTAATTTTTCTATATATTTAGTTAAATTGTTTTTTGGTTTTTCAAATAATTTATCTGGATTATTTAAGATATAACTATCTTTTAAATGAATTAAAGTATCTTTTCTTTTATCAATTATATTTAAAATTAAGGTGTTAGCTTTTTCAATATAATTATCTAATAGTTGTTTCTTAACTTCATATATATGAATAGGATTATTTAAAATATAACTATCTTTTAATTTATGTAATAACATTTTCAAACTGTCTATTTTATTTAGGATTACTTTATTATATCTAATTTTAAAATTATCAATATGATTTATTAAATCAATCATATTAGGAACTGCTATTTCAGCTGCTCCTGTTGGAGTTGCTGCACGCACATCTGCTACAAAATCGCTGATGGTGAAGTCTACTTCATGTCCTACAGCACTAATTGTAGGTATTTTGCAGTTGTATATTGCTCTAGCAACATCTTCTTCATTAAATGGCCAAAGATCTTCTATTGATCCTCCACCACGACCTATAATAAGTAAATCAAGATTAAATTCTTCTGCTTTCTTTATTTGTTTAACAATGTTTGTATGAGCAGCATCTCCTTGAACAAGAGTTGGAAATAATATTGTCTCAGATATTGGGAATCTTCTTTTAAGAGTTGATAATATATCTTTTATAGCTGCACCAGTCGGAGCTGTTACAATACCTATTCTTTTTGGTATTGTAGGTAAAAACTTTTTATGTGATACATCAAAAAGGCCTTCTTTTTCAAGTTTGGCTTTCAATTGCTCAAAAGCGATGTATAAGTTACCTACTCCATCCTCTAGCATCTCTTCAACATATATTTGATAATTACCTGTCGGTTCATAAATACTAACTTTACCACGAACTAATACTTTCATTCCATCTTCTGGTTTAAAAATTAATTTTGAAGTGTTTGACGAAAACATAATTGCAGATATTCTACTTGTCTCATCTTTCAATGTAAAATAAAAATGACCTCTTGAATGTGATTTAAAATTTGATATTTCACCTTTTAAATATATATTCCTTAAGTGATCATCACTGTCAAATTTATATTTCAAATAACGTGTTAAAGCTGTGATAGAAAGATATTTATTTAATTCTTCCACTGAATCACCTACTTTTCATGATAAATGCTGTCTAAAACCGCATTTATTACATCCTTTACAGCATCATCAGAATATAATTTAGCTAATTCAACAGCTTCATTTATACAAATGATATCTGGAGTATCAGTATAAACCATTTCATATATTGACATACGTAAAATAGCTTGATCAGTTTTACCTAAACGATCTATTTGCCAATTTTTTAGATGTTTATTAGCAATAGCATCTATTTCTTTAATATTATTTACGACGCCATAAACTAAATCTTTTACAAATTCATTATCAATTTCAATATTCTCTTTAATGACATCATCAACTACATATGAAACATTGTTTTTTTCATATATTGCTATTTGATAAAGGATTGTCATAATTAATCTTCTAAGTTCGTTTCTATTATAATGCATTCAAATCACCTATCAATATTTTATCATATAACATTTCAAAATACTACCAAAATAAATGAAATAGAAGTATAATAGCCTTATAGGTGGGGTGTTTTATGAAACATATATTTATAATAAATCCAACAGCAGGAAAGGCAGATGGATTTGATTTACTGCGTGTAATTTATAGTGTTTGTTTAATGAATGGAAATGATTTTGATTTTGAATTTACTAATAGTATAGGAGACGCTACAAAGCTTGCCAAAAAGAATGCTTTAGAAAATAAACAATGTATTGTATATAGTGTTGGTGGAGATGGTACTTTAAATGAGGTTGTAAATGGTATTGTTAATACAGATGCTATCTTAGGAATACTTCCTTTTGGTAGTGGTAATGATTTTTTTAGGATGTTATCAGATACTAAAATAGATATTATAAGTAGAACAATCAATGGTTTTATCGCTGAAACAAATATTGGATATGCTAATAAGACTCATTTTATTAATATAGCATCATTAGGTTATGATGCAGAGGTAGCTGTTAATGCTTCTATTATGAAACAACATAAATTAATACCAAATGATATGATATATTATGCAAGTATCTTCTATACCCTATTATCTTATAAATTTCCTAATGTAAAAATTTCATTTAATGATGTTGATTTAGAACAAAAAATAACTCTACTCGCTATTTGTAATGGTAAATATTATGGTAATGGAATTCCTATCGCCCCTACTGCCAATTATAAAGATAATCTATTTAACATATGTCTAGCTGATAAAATAAATAAAGCAAGAATCCCCTTTTTACTTACAAAGGTTTTAAAAGGTGAACATGAAAGCTTCAACTTTGTTCATACCTATCAATCTGATTATATTAAGGCTGAGGCAGAACAACCTATTAGTTGTAATGTAGATGGTGAAACCTTTACTTCAGATAGCTTCGAATTTGGAATTGTAAAAAATAAAATGAAAGTTCTAAAACCAAGATAAACCACTTTATAGTGGTTTTTATATTATTTTGATTTATAAGTGTAAATATTTAATTGTATAGTGTAAAGAAAAACACATAAAATAATAAAACATGATAAAACATGATAGACTAAAGATGGTTAGATAAAAATAAAAGGAGGAATTATAATGAATAATAATAGTAAAAATGTTGTAATTATTACAGGAGCTGCTGGTGGAATTGGTAGAGAAGTAGCTAAAAGATATGCTGTGGAAGGTGCAAAACTAACTTTAGTGGATTTATTTGAAGAAGGTTTAATTGAAACTGCTAAACAACTTAATCTAAATGAAGGTGATTATTTAATAGTACCTACTGATGTATCAAAAGAAGAACAAGTGAAAAACTACGTAGATCAAACTATAAATAAGTTTGGTAAGATTGATGTTTTTATTAATAATGCAGGTATTGAGGGTAAGGTTCAAAGTATTGTTGAAACAACAGCAGAAAATCTTAGCAAGGTTTTAGATGTTAATGTTAAAGGAGTATACTTTGGTATAAAATATGTCTTACCTCATATGACAGAAGTTAAGCATGGTAGTATTGTTAACACAGCTTCTATAGCTGCTTTAGAAGGTTCAATAGGTTTAACACCATATGTAGCATCAAAACATGCTGTTTTAGGAATAACAAGATGTGCATCACTAGAAGCCGCACCATCTAATGTAAGAGTTAACGCTGTATGCCCTGGGCCTGTTGATAATCGTATGATGCGTTCAATTGAAGAAGGAAGTGTACCTGGTGCTGCTGAAGTTGCTAAAGAGGGAATAATGAAATCAATTCCAATGGGAAGATATGCAACAAATGAAGAAGTTGCAGACTTAATTTATTTCCTAGGTTCAGACAAATCAATTTATATTACAGGAGTAGCCTGCCGCATAGATGGTGGTATGGGTATAAATTAAATATAAAAAAACCACTTAGGTGGTTTTTATTTTGCTTCAATAATTAATTTAATTGCGGTACGTTCCTCCCCTTCAATAACCACATCTGCAAAAGCAGGAATGCATATTAAGTTCTTTCCGCTTGGTGCAACAAATCCTCTAGCTATCGCAACAGCCTTTATGGCTTGGTTTAATGCCCCAGCTCCTATCGCTTGTATTTCTACTGTACCCTTTTCTCTGAAGACATTAGCAAGTGCTCCTGCAACTGAATTAGGATTTGATTTAGATGAAACTTTAAGTGTTTCCATGAATATTTTCCTCCTCTAATTTTGTTTCATTATATTATATGATTGAGGTAAAAAAATAATCATTAATAAAGTTTTATTCTTCTACCATTGTTACTTTATTATCAAAAATTATTTTAATTAATTCTTTCTTAACATTAGCTGGTAAAGGACTGCCAGAACTACTAAAATGGCCCTTTCCGCCAAAGACTTTAGCTATTTCATTTAGATCAATATCTTTAATTCCTCTATAACTTATACTACGTTCAACATTTACAATTATAATAAAATCATATTTGTCTTTAAAATAAATAGCAAGTTGATTACCAAGTTCACTACGATGCTGAGAAGCAAAGACCAATCCAGCTTTATAACCTAAAATATTTACTGGGATAGTTCTTTCTTTAGCTTCTTCAATATAAGTTTTTATTTTATGATTAAACATTTCAAGCAAAAACAACTCTTTTTCATCAAAATAAAAACAATCATTCTCTTTAAGAAATAACAAATAATGATTCTCAAATAATTCACGTCCATAAACATCAAAAAGATTAGCTAAGTTTTTAGCTTCAATATTATTAGTTTCAACCCAAGCCCAAGTATCATATTCTCTTACTAAATTAACAAAATAACGTACAGAATCTTTTTCTAAATCTTTATTAGTATAATTATTTAATAAAAAATCATAGTAAAGACTTGTTCCACATTGCTTGGTTCCTTTTAAATCAACATCTATAAGAGTGATAAAAGAATAATCTTTACTTAGTTTATTTCCTAGATGATGATCAAATATTTTAACTTTATCTTTTAAATTAAGGTTATTTTCAATAATAATTGATAATTCCTCATTTATACTAAGATCTGTAATAAAGACTTTGTCATATTTATTAAATTCGTTATTTTTTATTAGTTCCTGAACTTTATTATTGGTCTGTGCAGATTCTAATAAGATATAATCTACTTTTTCAAAAACAAGCTTAGATAAAATAATTGGTGTGATACCATCTGGATCTGATATATGTGAAATTAATAGTATATTCATATAATTCTCCTCTACATAAATAAAAGACAAACAAATTAATGGTTATCTTTTAGTTTTAATATTAATAATTTGCAACATTTAATTGATAAAATGATTGAGCATGTGAACATACTGGACATTCTAAGGGTGCTTCATTTCCCTTGTGAACATAACCACATTCACGACAAACCCATTCTACTTCCTCATCTCGTTTAAATACTCTGTCATTCTTAACGTTTTCGTATAATATACGATATCGTTCTTCATGATGAGCTTCAATAGTTGAAATCATTTCAAATAATCTAGCTATATCTTCAAATCCTTCTTCTCTTGCAACTTTAGCAAACTCAGGATATAAATTATTAGCTTCATCATGTTCACCATCAGCTGCAAAAGCAAGATTTTCTAAAGTTGTACCAATATCTCCAGCTGAATAATCAGCTGTTATTTGAACTGCTCCACCTTCAAGTTTTTTATAAAATAAATTTGCATGTTCATATTCATTAGTAGCAGTTTCAGCAAAGATAGCAGCTATTTGCTCAAAACCATCTTTCTTCGCTCTCGAAGCATACATTGTATATCTGTTTCTTGCTTGGCTTTCACCAGCAAAAGCTTTCAATAAATTTTGTTCTGTTTTTGTACCTTTAATCATTTCAAATCCTCCTAATTATATTTCTATATTATATCATTTATTTTGAAAATATATAAGATATAAAATTATTTTATACAAAAATTAATAATTAAATCCACATAAGCCAATTATAAAATACAATCAATATTATGGCTAACACTATAGCAATTAATATAGCCTACATTTTCTTATTTTCTTTATATAATCTACGAATTAAACATATTAGTTCATAGGTAATCAGTATTATAAAATTAGATATTAAAATAATTATTATTCCTAGAATCATCATTAATATAAATGCTTCTGTTCTAGAAAACGTTGGATTTATCCAAGTTCCTACTCCTTCTATGCCAACTACTGCATTGTATAGAGCCCATATCAAGCACAATACCAATTATACTATTAAAATTTTCGCAATTATTTTTTAATTTTTATCTGCTTATTAGTATCCATATCAACAACCAATTTCTTATTTTAAACATTTTATATTTCCATTATATACAATAAAGTTATTCTAAACAATGATATTATGTTTATTAAAAAGATAAACCCCTTTAAACAATTACGCTTAAAGGGGTTGTTAAATTTCCAATAATCTTATTAATTCATCTATCATATTTTGTAAATCAGCGGGACTCATAAAAATAATAACACTGTTTGAATGATTTAATAATTTTGACATTGTTGATATATCTATTGAATCACCATTTTTTAATAAATCAATAATTAATGAGGATGTAACCTCAGGCCAATCAGAGGCCTTTTCTCTACTTGGATAGATATCTAAGATATATGATGCATCAATAGTATTTAAAACTTCAGCTATTTCTTTATGAAGGGCTTTTGTTCTTGAAAAAGTATGTGGTAAAAATACTCCAGCGATTTTTTTGGTTGGGTATTTTTGACGAGCAGCCTCAATAACAGCCTTCATTTCTGTTGGATGATGGGCATAATCATCAATAATAACTGCATCTTTAATAAATGTTTCATTAAATCTTCTTTTAGCACCCATATAAGTAGTAAGATTATAAACAACTTGATCCATATTTAATCCTTCTAAATATGAGGCTGCTATAACAGCTAAAGTGTTTAAGATCATATGTTTACCAAAGAGGTTAATTGTAATATGTTTTAATAAATTATTTTTATAATAAACATCAAAACTAGATCCAGTTGAATCTGAAGTAACATTAACCGCTCTAAAATCATTATCCTTTTCAAATCCATAAAAATATACATCTTTAGTTATCTGATTCCTAACACTTCTAATATTATCATCATCACCATAAGCTATTATTCTTTTATCTGTCTGGTTTGCAAATGAGACGTAAGCACTTTTTATATCATCTAGATCTTTATAATAATCAACATGATCAAGTTCAATATTGGTAATAATAGTTGTCTTTGGATAATAATATAAAAAATGTCTTTGATATTCACAAGCTTCTATAAGCAAATATTCATTTCTTTTTTTAGCATAACCAGTTCCATCACCTATTAAATAATTGGCACCTGTAATATTGTTAAAGACATGAGCTAAAAGACTTGTCGTTGTTGTTTTACCATGACATCCACATACCGCAATAGTATTGTGCTTTTTAGTTAATTCACCAAGTAATTCATAATAATCATACATTTTAATCCCTAATTCAATAGCTTTATCAACTTCAACATTATCATTTTTGAAGGTTGCTCCTACTACGACAATCATGTTATCAGTAATATTATTTTTATCAAAGGGTAATAATTTAATACCTCTTTCATCTAGGGCTATTTGAGTAAAAAAATGTTCTTCTTTATCTGATCCTTGGACATCATAACCTAAATCAAACATAATTTGAGCTAAAGAGCTCATACCAGAACCTTTTATCCCTATAAAATGATATTTCATAATACCAATCCCTTCAAATTATTTAGTTTTGACTTTAGTTACTCCAGGGAGTTTATAATATGGATTGTTTTTAGAGTATGGAATATAATAATATCCTTCATTTTGGAAGATTTCATATAATTCATAATCAACCGTAAATCCAGCTTTTCCAGCAGCTTTTATAGACGAAATGTTTTCAGGTTTAATTTCTAAGACGGCTTTCTTAAAATTCTCTGTTTCAAATAATAAATTAGTAAGATTACGTAAGATATTACGGCCATATTTATGTTCCGAATTACGATAATTACTATGAACTGCATATTCAATTGAAAGTGTATCTCTATCATAACCCTGAGATCTTATTGTACAAAGTCCAACATATTCATTAATTGAAATATCTTCAGCTATAAAACCAATACAATTAGCACCTTCATCTATCGATTTTGTTACATCCTGAGCAAGGTTAAATATATAACTAGAAATTATTTTATCTTCTTTTATTTCTGTAATAAATGATTGTTGTTTTAAATTATTCTCATTATATTTTACAAATTTAAGGTTCTTATTCTCAATACTCATAATACTACCACCCATCCCGATAAATTAATTATAACATAAAGTATTATTTCTTTTGAACCTTTAAAACAATATTATTGTCAACTACATCAACAATAACAGTATCACTATAATTAATCTTTTCTTCTATTAAATCTTTAGCAAGTGTTGTTTCAATATTGCGTGAAATAAATCTCTTGAGTGGTCTTACCCCATAATTTATATCATAGGCTCTTTCAATTATATAATTTATTGCTTTATCAGTTAAATTAATTTTTATATTATATTCATTCAATCTTAGTTCTAATTCTTTAATTAATTTATCTATAATTTTATTTACGACATCTTTATTTAAAGCGCTAAAAATTATTATTTCATCTATTCTGTTTAAGAATTCTGGTTTAAAGGTTTTCTTCATTAAATCTAACACTAATTCATGACCTTTATTTTCAAGAATATATTCACTTCCTAGATTAGAAGTCATTATAATAATTGTATTTTTAAAATCAATTACCCTACCGTGACTATCAGTTATTCTACCATCATCTAATATTTGTAATAATATATTAAATACATCTGGATGTGCTTTTTCAATCTCATCAAATAAAACAATACTAAAAGGGTTTCTTCTTACAGCTTCAGTTAATTGTCCACCTTCATCATATCCAACATATCCTGGAGGAGAACCAATTAATCTTGAGACATTAAATGATTCCATATACTCACTCATATCTATTCTTACCATATGACGTTCATCATCAAATAATTGATATGCTAAAGTTTTAGCCACTTCTGTTTTTCCTACCCCTGTAGGTCCTAAAAATATAAATGAACCAATTGGACGATTAGGATCTTTAATACCCGCTCTAGCCCTAATTATAGCGTCACTGACGAGATTTAAAGCCTTATCTTGACCAATAACACGTTTTTTCATTTCAATCTCCAAATTAAGGAGTTTTTCTTTTTCTCCCATTGCAAGTTTAGTAACAGGAATGTTTGTCCATTTAGAAACAATGCTCGCTATAGAATCTTCAGTTACAGTATCACTTAACATTTTGTTTTCATCTTTGGTACGTAATAATGTTAACTCTTTTTCAAGGGCAGGTATTTCACCATGACGAATTCTAGCTGAAGTTTCTAAATCATATTTATTTTCAGCTTGTTCAAGTCTAAATCTAGCATTTTCAAGTTCACTCTTTTTCTTGTTAATTTTATCATTAATGTTCTTTTCTTCTTCCCAAGCTGTACGTAGTCTAGCCTCTTCTGTTTTAAGCGTAGATAGTTCTTTATTTATAGCTTCTTTCCTTTTAATACTAGCTTCATCTTTCTCTTTCTTCAAAGCTTGGTTTTCAACCTCTAATTGCATAATTGTCCTTGTAAGAGTATCAAGTTCAACAGGAACTGAATCCATTTGAACTTTAATAGTAGCACAAGCTTCATCTACTAAATCAATAGCCTTATCAGGTAGGAAACGATCAGTAATATAACGATTAGATAAATTAGCTGCTGCTATTAAGGCTTTATCAGATATATTAACTCCGTGATATACTTCATAACGTTCTTTTAAACCACGTAAAATAGTTATCGTATCTAAAATGGTTGGTTCACTAACTAAGACTTTTTGAAATCTTCTTTCTAAAGCTCCATCTGATTCAATATATTTACGATATTCATTCAAAGTAGTTGCTCCAATACAATGAATTTCTCCCCTAGCAAGCATAGGTTTTAACATGTTAGAAACATCCATAGCACCTTCCATCTTCCCAGCACCTACAATTATATGAATTTCATCAATAAACATGATAATATTACCATTACTATCTTTAACTTCCTTAAGAACGGCTTTAAGTCGTTCTTCAAATTCACCACGATATTTAGCTCCCGCTATTAAAGCACCCATATCTAATTCCCAGATTGTTTTATCTTTTAGGCTAGTTGGAACATCCCCTGCCACAATTCTTCTAGCTAATCCTTCAACAATAGCTGTTTTCCCTACTCCAGGCTCACCTATAAGAACAGGATTGTTTTTTGTTTTACGGGATAAAATACGAGTGATACTACGAACTTCTTCATCACGACCAATAACTGGATCAATTTTACCATCTTTAACATTCTCAACAATGTCACGACCATATTTTTCTAATACATTTTCAAGATTTTCTTGATATTCATTCATTTTTATCACCTCTATATTAATTATAAAACTAAAAATAGCACTCGTCAACATATAGTGCCATTTTTATGTAAATTAGTAGTTATTATTTTGTTTTATTGTTTTAACTGGACTTCCATTATGTAATTCTTCATTCATTTTAATAATTGACATAATATCACGTATTTCTCTTAACGAAGTAATATTATAAAAGCCATTATTACTTTCTTCTTTAAGTGAAAATTTAATACTTATCCCACCCTCTGCTTTCCATTCTCGTAAATTGCCACCAAAATCATCCACTAAAATAGCTCCCCTTGCATCAACAACTGTTGTTTTACTTGCAGGTTTCATAACTGGAATAACCTTTAAATATGGTGCTTCATTTGCTATTAACTTTGTCTTATTTAATGCTTCATTTGTAGAATTACAATGAGTTAAAGAAGCCATATTAAACATACCAGTTTTGTGAAGTTCATTTATCCAATCTATACTATTATTTAAAGGACCTGAATTTCTAAGAATCAACTCCCAATTAGCCAATTTATATATTTGTCTTTTTTTAACTTCATCTTCTGGTGTGAGTGTCTTATTAACCATTCTATAATACAGTTTAGCATCTGCTTCATAAATTATTTTATTTAATAGTGGTAAAGTATCCCATATTACTCCATCAAAATCAAGATATAAATCATGTAACATATATTATCCCCCTATTCATATTATTTTCCTAAATTACCTTCTCTCCAACATTTATAACATAAACTTTTATATTGATCATTTCCTCCAATAACGATTGATTCACCATCATATATTATTTTACGACCTTTATATCTAGCATTAACTATTGTTTTTTTACCACAATGGCAAGGACTTTTTATTTCTGTTATTGAATCAGCTATCTCAAATAATCTTTTGCTTCCTTCAAATAACTCTGTTTTAAAATTAGCTCTAAGCCCAAAAGTATGAACTGGTATTCCAAATTCTTCAGCTATATATTTTAATTGCTCAATTTGTTCTTTAGTTGAAAAATGAACCTCATCTACAACAACACAATCCAGCTCTAGAAATTCAAAATTATATAAATCAAGTAAATTATCTTCAGTAGAATATTGTATAACAGGTGCTTCAAGCCCAATACGTGATTTAATTAAATTCTCTCCATCCCTTGTATCAATAGCAGGTTTTAATAGTAATACTTTTTGTCCTCTTTCAAGATAACTAAAACGAAGCATAAGTGCTTGAGCTGTTTTACTACTTCCCATAGTACCATAACTAAAATATAACTTCGCCATACAACAATCTCCTTACTTCATATATATTTTAACATAAATATATTATAAAATGAAGGTAATTAATTACCTCCAAAACGTCTATCGCGTCCATTATAAGCATCAATAGCCTTATCAAAATCATCACCAGTAAATGCTGGCCAATATGTTTTAGTGAAGTATAATTCAGCATATGCAAGTTGATATATCATAAAATTACTTATACGTTGTTCTCCACTTGTTCTTATAATCAAATCAATATCTGGTAAATAATTATACAAATATTTTTTAAACTCATCGGTAGTAATTGTATTAATATCAATATTATCATTAACAATCCTTTTTAAAGCATCTACTATTTCACTTTGTCCACCATAATTAAGACAAATGTTAAAAATATATTTATTATTCTTCGTATTTTCTTCTAATACTTTCATTGCTTTAATTACATCATTTGAAAGATTATTTTTTATGCCAGAAAAAATTACTTTCACATCAGATTCTTCTAATCTTTTTAGTTGTGAATTAAACATTTTTATAAATAATTTCATTAAGTAATCAACTTCTTCTTTACTACGTTTAAAATTTTCAGTTGAAAAAGCAAAAACACTTAATACATTAACCCCTTTTTTAAATATATATTCAACCATTGTTATTAAATTTTTAGCACCTTCTAGGTGACCTTCACTTTTAGCTAGTCCTCTTTCGGTCGCCCATCTCCTATTGCCATCAAGAATAATACCAACATGATTAGGAATGACATAGTTGCTCATAATAATCCCTCTTTCTTTGTATGTATATCATATAATATAAAAGAGAAAAGATAAACCCTTTTCTCTAATTCATATTATTTTTTTGTTTCATAAATCATATGATATCTAGTATCAGTTTCATCAAAAATATTAAATCCTAGTTTTTTATAAAGATTTATAGCATTTAAATTAGTTTTATATACCCACAAATATAAATCTTTTTGGTGTTGTTGTGCTTCTTTAATAGAATTATTTATTAAAGAGGTTGCAATTCCTTTTTTTTTATATTTATCTAGTATATATATTTCATCTAATAGATAATCATGGTCATTATTTATTAAATACAAGCAATATATTCCAGCCATTTTTTCATTAACCATAATAATTTTATAATAAGGCAATTGAGTAGAAAGAGATTCATCTATATATTTGTTAATTCTCCCCTTTTCCTCGGGAGAAACATTATTACCTCTAATGATCGTTTCGAGTTTTAAATTATGAATAATCTGTCTATCATCTATCTGAGCATTTCTTAAATGATAATTCACATTACTACCTCCATTTATATAATACTAATTAATTTATAGATTCTTTTATTTTAGCTTGAGCGGCCGCTAATTTAGCAATTGGGACTCTATAAGGAGAGCACGATACATAACTTAGACCAATGTTATGGCAGAACTCGACCGTAGATGGATCACCACCATGTTCACCACAGATACCAAGCTTAATGTCTGGTTTGACTCTTTGTCCCTTTGTGACAGCCATTTTAACTAATTCACCAACACCCGCTTGATCTAATTTAGCAAAGGGATCAAATTCAAGGATACCTTTTTTATAATAATCATCTAAAAATTTAGTGGCATCATCGCGGCTAAATCCATAAGTCATTTGCGTTAAATCATTAGTACCAAATGAGAAGAAGTCAGCCTCACGAGCTATTTCATCAGCTAATAAAGCTGCTCTAGGTACCTCGATCATTGTACCAACATAATATTTCAAATTATTTGATGTCTCTTTAATTATTGTCGTAGCTGTTTCATTAACTATATCTTTAATATATTGAAGTTCTTTAATATCACCAACTAAAGGAATCATTATTTCAGGTGCAACTTCCAGTCCCTCTTTATTAACCCCTATTGCAGCTTCAATAACGGCCCTAGTTTGCATTCTAGCAATTTCAGAATATGTAATTGAAAGCCTACAGCCACGATGGCCCATCATAGGATTAACTTCATGAAGAGATGAAACACGTTCTTTTAAAGCCTCATAAGTTATTTCTAAAGATTCAGCTAATGCTTTGATTTCATCTTCAGTCGTTGGTAAAAATTCATGAAGCGGCGGATCCAAATAACGAATAGTTACAGGAAAACCCTTCATAGCTTTAAATAATTCTTTAAAATCACTGCGTTGCATTGGTAATAATTTATTTAAAGCCACAATTCTTTGCTCTTCAGTAGTAGCTGTAATCATTTGACGCATTGCAAATATTCTGTCTTCTTGAAAGAACATATGTTCCGTACGACAAAGTCCAATCCCTTCTGCTCCAAAAAGCAGTGCTTGTTTAGCATCAGTAGGAGAATCAGCATTAGCTCTTACGTTTAGGGTTCTAACGTTATCTGTCCAACTCATAAACGTCTCAAAATCACCACTTATTTCAGGTGCTACAGTATTTATAGATCCAGCATATACATAACCTGTTGTTCCATCTAAAGATAAATAATCCCCTGCTCTAAAGATTTTACCATCTTTAGTAGTAAGTGTCTTAGCTTCATCATCAATTTTTAAGTCCCCACAACCAGATATACAGCATTTTCCCATTCCACGGGCAACAACAGCAGCATGAGATGTCATTCCACCACGAATTGTCAAAATACCATTAGCATTATTCATACCTTCAATATCTTCAGCAGAAGTTTCAAGACGAACAAGAAGAATATTCTTTCCGCCTTTTTCTTTAGCTTCTAAAACATCATCAGCTGAAAAGAATATTTTACCAAAAGTTGCTCCAGGAGAAGCTGCTAAACCTTGAGTAATCGGAGTAGCCTGTGCTAAAGCTTCAGCATCAAAATTAGGATGTAATAAATGATCTAACTGACGAGGTTCAACTTTCAATAAAGCTTCTTCTTTAGATACCATTCCTTCATTTACTAAATCAACCGCTATCTTTATAGCAGCTCCAGCTGTTCTTTTTCCATTACGAGTTTGTAACATATATAATTTACCATTTTCAATAGTAAATTCCATATCTTGCATATCTTTATAATGATTTTCAAGCATCTTAGCATAACGTTCAAACTCATCATAAATTTCAGGCATAATCTCTTTTAAAGTATCAATTGGTTGAGGTGTTCTAATCCCTGCTACAACATCCTCACCTTGGGCATTAATTAAATACTCACCATATAATTTGTTTTCTCCTGTTGAAGGATTACGAGTAAAGGCAACCCCGGTACCACAGTCTTCCCCTCGGTTTCCATAAACCATTTCTTGAATATTAACTGCAGTTCCAAATTTACCAGATATATCATTTAAACGTCTATATGTAATAGCTCTCTCATTATTCCAAGATCTAAAGACAGCTTTTATAGCTTCCATTAATTGGGTTTTAGGGTCTTGAGGAAAATCATCACCCGCTAAATCTTTATAGACGGTCTTAAATTTAAGGGCGATTTTCTGCATATCATCTGCTGTTAAATCCATATCATTAGAAATACCCTTTTCTTTTTTTATTTCATCTAATAATTTTTCGAAAGAGCCCTTTGGTAAGCCCATAACAACATCAGCAAACATTTGAATAAATCTACGGTATGAATCATAAGCAAATCTCTTATTATCAGTAAGTTTAACAAGTCCTTCTACAACTTCATCATTTAATCCTAAATTCAGAACAGTATCCATCATTCCAGGCATACTAGCCCTAGCTCCAGACCTAACAGATATTAGGAGAGGATTATTAATATCACCTAGCCTTTTACCTGTTTTTGATTCTAGTTTTTCTATATTTTCGAATATCTCGTTAACTATTTCATCAGATATAACTTTGTTATCATCATAATATTTTATACAAGCTTCCGTAGTAACTGTGAACCCTTTAGGTACAGGTAGTCCTATATTTGTCATTTCTGCTAAATTAGCACCTTTACCACCAAGAAGATCTCTCATTTCTTTTTTGCCCTCTTCAAAAGCATAAACATATTTAGTCATATTATTTTCTCTCCTCTATACATTTATTAGTATAACAAAAAAACATATCCCACTCAAATTATTACCAATTAATTAACAACTGGCTTTACATCACTTCTCACGAGCCCGTGGGTGGGATTTTAAATATACATTCCTTAAATGCTCATTAGTAAGATGAGTATATATTCCTGTTGTACTTAAACTTTCATGTCCAAGTAATTCCTGAACTGTCAACAAATCAGCTCCCGATTCTAACATATGGGTTGCAAAAGTATGTCTTAAGACATGGGGGGAAATATGTTTTTTTAAGGATGACAAATTAATAATTCCATCAATAATATATCTAATAGCTCTTGTAGATATTGATCCACCATGATTATTTAATATTAAGTAATCACTTTTTTTATTATTTAATAATTTTAAATAACCATCATTTAAGTAAATATCCATAATATCTTTACAATATTCACCATATATAACATTACGCATCTTTTTACCTTTACCAGTAATTCTAATAATTCTATTATAATAATCAATATCTCTTATTTTTATTGAAACAAGTTCACTGACTCTTATACCAGTTGCATATAACAATTCTAAAATAAGACGATTTCTTTGACCTATAGGCTCATTCATGTTAGGAATTTTAAACAAATCATCTAACTCGTTATAATAAAGAAAAGACGGTAATTTTTTTTCTTTCTTAGGTAATGATACTAACAAAAATGGGTTATCTGAAATAACTCCTTCTTTTGATAAATATTTATAAAAACTTCTAAGTGAACTTATTTTCCTTGAGATAGTGGTTCGTTTATATTTTAAATCATTTAACTTATTTAAATAAGGTCTAATATCTTGGTAGGTTAATAAATTATATTTAACTTTATCATCATCTAAAAACACTTGAAACTCAGCAATATCATTTTTATAATTTTTAATTGTATTTTTAGAATATCCTCGTTCTATTTCTAAATATTTCAAAAATGACAATTTATTCTTTTTCATATTATCACCTACTATATATATTTTACCACAAAAAAGCCAAACAATATGAAATTTATAATTTGTTTGGCTTAGTTAATTATCTTGAATAAGTGGGTAGAATACCACCAAAAGGTGTAGTTCCAAATGAAACTGATCCTACCGTATTATCAATAGTTGCAGAGGTCAATGAAGTCATTTTGAAGGCATTAGTACCAATATAGGTTGTACTATTTGGAATATCAATGGTTACTAATAAGTTTCCATAAAAGGCTTCTTTACCAATTGAAGTAACAGTATTAGGAATAGTTAAATTTGATAATTTATTTTCTTTAAAAACATATCCCTCTATTAAAGTAACACTATCAGGAATAATTACTTCAGTTAATCCGGTGTTGCGGAACGAATCATTACCTATTGTGGTAATATGATTAGGAATTTCATAACTAGTAGATGTTGGTTTAGAATACGCAAATAAGAAACTAGTTATTCTACTAACATTCTCTCCAAAAGTAATAGGACCAACATCCGAACCATAAAAAGGCCCATCGTTATAATCACCAATTGATGTTATCGAAGTATTCCAATTAACGCCGTTTACTAACGGATTATAGGCAAATGCTCTAGAACCCATTGAAGTTACAGTAGCTGGAATAGTGATGGAAGAAAGAAAATTATTCGCAAACGCTTTTGTACCAATAGTAATTATGTTACTTGGAATTGTTAAAGCCTCAAGACTATTATAAGCAAAAGCATTAGTACTAATAGTTGTTAGACTACTTGGTATTATCAAATTAACAATATTATTGTCATAAAAAGCTGCATCACCAATACTGGTAACTGTGTTTGGAATAATTATTTCAGTTAATCCCATATTACGAAGTGAATCATTGCCTATTACAGTTATTTGATCTGGAATTGTATAACTAGTGAATGTTGGTTTCGAATATGTAAATAAATTATTTGTTATCCTTGTAACTCCAGGCCCAAATGTAATTGAACCAATTATTGAACCGACAAAAGGTCCATTATTATAGGATCCGACCGATGTTATCGAAGTATTCCAATTAACGCCGTTAGCTAATGGATTATAAGCAAATGCTCTAGCACCCATTGATGTTATCGTAGCTGGAATGGTAATGGAAGAAAGATTGTTATAAGCAAACGCATTAGTGCCAATAGTAATTACACTAGTTGGGATTGTTAGATTACCAATATTATTATCATAAAAAGCTGCATCACGTATAACAGTAACAGTATTGGGAATAGTTATTTCAGTCAATCCCATATTACGAAGTGAATCATAGCCTATTTCAGTTATTTGATCTGGAATAGTATAACTAGTAAATGTTGGCTTCGAATATGTAAACAAATTATTTGTTATTCTTGTAACTCCAGGACCAAATGTAATTAAACCAATATCCGAGCCAACGAAGGGTCCGTCATCATAGTCACCAACTGTCATTATTGAAGTGTTCCATTTAACTCCTTTAATTAGTGGATTATAAGCAAATGCTCGTTTACCCATTGAAGTTACAGTTTCAGGAACTGTAATAGAAGAAAGATTATTATAGGCAAAGGCACTATCACCTATATTTGTAACAGTATTGGGAATAGTCATACAAGTAAGTAGATTAGATTTAAATGCACTTGCTCCAATATTCTTAACCGTAATCCCATTAATGGTTGAAGGTATTGATACATCAGATGGGCAGCCTTCAGTGGTGTAATTATAATCTGTTATTGTACCTGCATCAAATACAAAGCAACTCTCCGCGGTTGGCGCTATCGGGCATACTTCTTCACCATTAAACTCCATTGTAAATTTAATAGGAGTATATACAATCTGACCTACACCATCAATTGTAGTAGGATTCACTCCAGATAAGTTATCTATTGTTGCATTTACTGTTACATAACATGTTTCTGTATTACAATTTGCATAAATATCTTCAATATTTATATTTGATAAGCCTACGGCATGATCTTTAAATGTATTAGCTTGTTCAATATCAAGTGGACTTTGATTTCCGTCTGACCATATTACCTCGCCCATATTCTTCTTAACAATATATCTTTTAAAATCTTCTAAACTTTCAATAACACTTTTCGCTGTTACATTTGTGGTTTTAATATCTGAAATATTTAATGGTAAGACAACTAATTCAATTGTATATTCATAAGAAAGAGGCAATTCTGAGGAATAAGATATATAGCCTACTGTATAATACGTTTTAGAATATGTCGTTGATCCTTCTTCTCCATCCCCTCCTGCTATATAAGTACCACTCGATGAAGTAGATTCAACAGGAATTTTTATGTTTCTGCCACAAGTTGAGCTATCAGGATCCGTTTCATTGTTGGCCTCTAATAAATCTTCTAAACTTACATCATATTTAATTGCAATTTGTTCCCATGTATCGCATGTTTCAATTATGCTGTAAGTATTACAATTACCGGGCTCTATTTTAGCAATTGTAATCATATTAGTATCAGCTGATTTTGTCGCACAATAAGTTCCGTTATGAATTGCCAAAACGACTTTATTTTTCTCGTTTAAAATGACTATTCCATTTATTGGACCTTCACCAAAGTAATCTAATTTTCGACCATCAGCGTTGTACTCTAAACCGTCACGATAATAAAACTCCTGATATCCTTGAGATTCTTTCTCATTTGCAATAAACAATCTACCCGAATCTGCTATTGAATGAGCAGTTGCCTTAAAGGCTTCTCTTCTCACAGTCTCTTTTATGTTTGAAACAACAGGGATTGTTATAGCTATAATAACAAGCATAATCACAACTACACCAAGCAATTCAATTAAAGTAAAACCAGATTTAGAAAATTTGTTTTTCATACTTCACCATCCAAACTAACTTCATTGATTTTAAAACCATAGCAATAAGCTTTATGTTTACTTTACTATAACAAATGTAACATAATATGACAAATTATGCAATGTAAGAAAATAAAAAAAACGAGACTTTGTCTCATTTTTTTATTTATTCAAATCTCAACCG
>DHQC01000009.1:0-183654 GCA_002411005.1 Caryophanales bacterium UBA5348
GGTTCATATTTGAATTTAGGAAAACATTTCCAAAAATTAGAAATGTTTTTTTTGTTATCTTTCAATCATACTAGCAGGCATTGTTGGTTCGTCAACGAAGAAGAATACGCAGCCAACACTAGAAGCACCAGATGCAATTAAACCAAGACCAGCAAGCATGTAAGAAAACTTATTTAATATTTTCTTTTTCAAATTTTTTCCTCCTTTCTTGTTTAAAATTAAATTTAAACCATAAATCAAATAGGTTTATAATTGTAGGTTTTGTAATTGTTATATGGTAATTTAAACATTTTATATGTGATTGGTAAAATTAATATTGTCTCTGCGGCTAAAGCAAACAAAACGATGTTAGATAAAAAATTATTATTAGTAAAGATAATTATAAAAATATAAATAATTGAAATAATGATTGACAATATTTTAAATATCATTCTCTTTTTCTTATTAATTAATGGTCTTTTAAAAGTGTCTGCAGGGGAATACAAAACGATAGATATAAACAGGAAGATACACGATAAATATTTAAAAAGAATATCAATTTCGACATTTAAAGCTAATGTTGGACAGAGTATAAATAAAAAACTTGAAGAAATCAGACATATATAACTTTTAGTTGCGTGAATCCCAAAGGCAGCAGTTCTAATAATTGAAAAGAAAAAAGTGAAAATCAAGAAATGTACAAACAAATTTAGGTAAATCATGATTAAAGAAAAAACAACAAATTTAGTCAACATTAAGTATATTCCCTCTAATCCATATTTTATTTTTTCTAAATCATCATTTGTTATATTTTGACTGTTATTTTCAATAAAACAAACAGATTTATTTAAAAAAATACTTTTCATTTTACCCCTCCTATTATAATTTTATAACATTAAAAAATGTAACGTTAAAAGAAATGTTATTAAGATAGAATAAATCCTTAAAATGTTAAATATTACTTTATAAACCAACTCTAGTATCATTTTATGTCGTTTTTTAGTTCTTTCAGGCGGTCTTTTGTTGTTAAGAGCTTTATTTTATTAGAATAATGGTGTTTATTTGGAAAAAATTCAAACGACGAAAAAGCCTGTCATAATTTGTCGTACTCATTTTGTTGAAACGCAATTATGTGTGGGTTATATTAGAAGTGTAAAGAAATATTAGAAGGTGAGGTGTAGTAGTGATTGGTAAAGTGAAGTGGTTTAATAATGAAAAAGGATATGGATTTATTGACTATGTTGATGGGGAAGATATTTTTGTTCATTATAGTAATATTAAGCAGGAAGGATTTAAGACGCTTAACGAAGGTCAAACAGTTAAATTTGATTTAGTGAAAACAGAAAAAGGTTTGCAAGCGATTAATGTTGAATGTATAAGTATAGCTACCGTAGTATAGGTAGTTTTTTTAAAAAATGTAAAAATTTATATTTGTCCGTGATATAATATAAATATAGAATGGAGGTAATATATGAAATATGATGTTCGTGGGGACAAGCTAATAGTTACTGATGCAATAAAGAGTTATATTGACGAAAAGCTAGGTAGACTAAAAAGGTATTTTAAAGAACCAGAAAAAATCACAGCACGCGTTATTCTTAAAGTAAGAGGCCGAGACCAAATTATTGAAGTGACCATTCCGACAAATTTATTTACACTACGTAGTGAAGAGAGCCATTATGATTTGTATGCTGCTATTGATTTAGTAATAGATAAACTTGAAAGACAACTTGTAAAGAACAAAAGTAAAATGCAAAAAAATGCTTCAAAAGTTAAAAATAATGAATTTCGATTTGAAAATATTGATGAATATGAAGATACTGAAGAAAAAAGAACAATTGTAAAAAGAAAAAAATTAGATACAAAACCAATGGGTGAGGAAGAAGCTATACTTCAAATGAATTTGGTAGGACACGACTTTTTTATATATCGAGATGCAGAAACAAATGAGATTGATGTTCTTTATAGAAGAAAAGACGGAAACTATGGAATTATAGAAACAAAATAATTTAATAATAAGAAAAAATCATGCGTTTCGTGTGATTTTTTTTTTAGTTATGATACAATATAAGTTGACTTGGAAGGATGATATAAATGAGTTTGTTAAAAAGCATATTCAATCACGAATATAGAGAATTAAAGAAATTTTATGCTATTGCAGAAAAAATAGATGCTTTAGACGAAGAAACACAAAAGCTATTAGATTACGAATTAAAAGCGAAGACTGATGATTTTAAAGAAAGATTAAAAAACGGAGAAACGCTTGATGATATATTAGTTGAGGCTTTTGCTGTAGTAAGAGAAGCTGCTTTTAGAGCAATAGGTGAAAAACCTTATTTTGTTCAAATTGTTGGTGGTATAACGATACATAATGGTAATATAGCTGAAATGAAAACAGGTGAAGGTAAAACTTTGTCATTAACAATGCCTGCATATTTAAATGCTTTATCAGGTGAAGGTGTTCATGTTGTAACTGTTAACGAATATTTGGCTGGTTTTCATGCAGGATGGATGGGTAAAATATTTAACTTCTTAGGTTTAACAGTTGGTGTTAATACAAGGGATTTAAATTTTGAAGAGAAAAAGGCCGTTTATGAGTGCGATATTTTATATACAACGAACAATGAATTAGGATTTGATTATTTGAGGGACAATATGGCCGTCAAGAGTGAACGCCGCGTTCAGAGAAAATTAAATTTTGCAATTGTAGACGAAGTTGATTCTATTTTAATAGATGAGGCTCGAACTCCTTTAATAATATCTGGTGGTTTTATGAAATCACTTAACTTGTATAAAACATCAGATTCGTTTGCTAAAACATTACGCGAAACAGATGATTACATTAAGGACGACAAAACCAAAGCAGTAAGTTTAACCGATTTAGGATCTGAGAAAGCTGAAAAATATTTTAAACTTAATAATTTATACGATATAAACAATTCTGGTTTAGTACACCATATCAATCAAGCCATCAAGGCTAATTTTGGTATGAAAAAAGATGTTGATTATGTAGTAGATAATGATGAAATTGTAATTGTTGATCAATTCACTGGTCGTTTAATGAAAGGCCGTGCTTATAGTGAAGGATTGCATCAGGCTATAGAGGCTAAAGAAAGTGTTACAATTAAAGAAGAGACACAGACTTTAGCGACAATTACATTTCAAAACTTATTTAGAATGTATAAAAAATTATCTGGTATGACAGGTACAGCAAAAACGGAAGAGGAAGAATTTAGAAATATATATAATATGTACGTTATTCCTATTCCAACTAACAAACCAGTTATAAGAGAGGATTTGGCTGATCTTGTTTATGCAACAAAAAAAGGCAAATATGCTGCAATAGTTCGTGTAATCGAAGAAGTACATAAAGCGGGTCAACCTGTATTAGTTGGTACAATAGCTATTGAAACAAGTGAACTTATAAGTGATTTGTTAACTAAAAAGAAAGTGCCACATGAAGTGTTAAATGCTAAGAACCATGCTAGAGAAGCAGAAATAATAGCTAATGCAGGCTTAAAAGGTGCTGTTACGATAGCGACTAATATGGCTGGTCGTGGTACTGATATAAAATTAGGTGAAGGTGTTAGAGAATTAGGAGGCTTATTTGTTGTAGGGACGGAACGTCATGAGTCAAGACGTATTGATAATCAATTAAGAGGTCGTTCTGGTCGTCAAGGGGACCCTGGTAAATCACAATTCTTTGTTTCATTAGAAGATGAAATTATGGTTAGATTTGGTTCTGAGCGTGTTAAAAAGATGATGCTCTCATTAGGGTTTGATGAACAAGCTATTCGCAGTAAAGTATTTTCAAACGCTATGGAAACTGCCCAAAAGAGAGTTGAGGGATATAACTTTGATATTCGTAAACAATTGCTTCAGTATGATGATGTCATAAATCGTCAAAGGGAAATTATTTATGAAAAAAGAAATAAAGTGCTTGATGAGGAATCTATTCATGATCATATATTAGATTCTATCAAAGGATATATAAGCCAAATTGTTAATAGTCATTTAATAGAAGAAATGGATTTAAATCAAAATGATAAAGTTGAAATAGTAGAAGCTGTTAATGAAAACTTATTAAGAAAGAAAACAATTAGTGTTGAAGATTTAAATAATTTAGATTCTACAGAAATTATTGACAAAATATACAATACAGTTATTGAGGATTATGAAAACAAAATAAAAGATATACCTACAGAGGTTGTAAATGCTTTTGAGAAGGCTATTCATTTAAATATTGTTGATAGATATTGGATGGAACATATAAATACAATGGATCATCTAAGAGAGGGGATAGGTCTTAGAGGATATGCTCAAGAAAATCCACTACAATCATATATTTCAGAAGGATTTAATATGTTTGAAGAAATGATGTCCAGAATAGAAGAACAAACATCAATATATTTAATAAAAGCTGAAATCAGGCAGAATATAGAAACAAAAGAAGTTAGTAATATAGCTACTAACGAAGATCAAAGCAAAACAGCTAAAAAACAACCTAAGAAAGTAAAAAAGATTGGACGCAACGAACCATGTCCTTGTGGTAGTGGCAAGAAATATAAACAGTGCTGTGGAAAATAACTCGCGGGCCTTTTAAAATAAGGGAAAACGCGAGTTTTTCTTTTACTGCAATAGTTTCGTAAAATGCTATTAGATCTACTTTGTAGTCTGTGATTTAAAGTAGTATAATATAGTTATTAATTTATATTTATTGCTTTTAAAGAATATTTAAAAAGAAAAAAATAATACTGTAGTAGTTGATATTATTGAAAGAAAATAAAAACTTTTGTTGAGATAAGAGATATAAGATGGAGAGGAATTTAGATAATGTATTAAATGAATTTTATAAAGATGTTTATATAGAAAATAATAGATTAATAAGTGATAAAATGCACTATATAGAATTCATTACAACTACTAATTATATAAACAAATTAATTTAATGCTGAAAATTATATAGAAATATTTAAAACACATGCTATAATTGTGATAGGTGATAAGATATGGATATCAAAGAATTGAAAAAAACATTAGATTTATATAAAAAAAAGATTGAAGAATTATGGAGGCTTCTTTGACGTTAACGAGAAGAAAGAAAAAATAGAAAAATTTAATGTTGAAATGAACGACTCTAATTTTTGGATAGATAAAGAAAATGCTGAAAAAATTATCGAAGAAAGCAACAATCTTAAGAAAAGTGTAGAACAAATAACAAAACTAAGGCAGAATATTGACGATAATTTAGAAATGTTGTCATTATTAGATTCAACAAACGATGAAGAGGTTGTTGAATTTATCGTCAAAGATTTCCCAAATATCGACAAAAGAATATCTTCTTTAACGTTAGAAATTATGTTAAATGGCCTTAATGATAAAAATGATGCATTATTAGAAATACATGCCGGTGCAGGAGGAACAGAATCATGCGATTGGGCTAGTATGTTAATGCGTATGTATTTACGTTGGTGTGATTTAAAAAAATATAAATATGAAGTAATAGATACTCAAAATGGGGATGAGGCAGGAATAAAGAGTGTTGTTATTCTTGTTAAAGGACATAATGCCTATGGTTATTTAAAAAGCGAAAAAGGTGTTCATCGTTTAGTACGTATTTCCCCATTTGATTCAAATAAAAGGCGTCACACTTCTTTTGCTTCTGTCGAGGTGATACCTCAGATTGATAATGATATAAATATAGATATAAAAGAAAGCGATTTAAAGATAGACGTATATCGTAGTAGTGGAGCTGGAGGTCAAGGGGTAAACACAACAGATAGTGCAGTAAGGATTACTCATGTTTCTACAGGAACAGTTGTTACTTGTCAAAATGAGCGCAGTCAGATTAAAAATAAGGAAAAAGCTATTCAAGTTTTAAAAAGTAAATTACATCAATTAGAAGAATTAAAAAGAAATCAATCAATATCTGAATTAAAAGGAAATCAAATGGGAATTAATTTTGGTTCTCAAATAAGATCATATGTTATGCATCCGTACATGATGGTTAAAGATCATCGGACTGAATTTGAGACAAGCAATGTTCTAAAAGTTTTAGACGGTGATATTGATATATTCATTGAAAGTTATTTGAAAGGAAATGTTAAAAATGGCAAATAATTTAGAAATAAAAAATATAAAAAAATTAATAGGTAAAAAACATGTTTTTAAAAGATATACAATGTTTATCCTAGCTTTGCTACTCTTGTCAGCATCATATAATCTTTTCATCTTGCCAAATGATTTAGTTTTTGGCGGTGTAAGTGGTATTGCAGTTATTACTAAAAATATAATTGATCCTTCGCTATTTATTTTAATAGTTAATTTTTTTCTTATTGGTTTAAGTTTTATTTTTCTTGGTAAAGAAAAAACGATAGGTTCTATTTTAGGAGTATTTTTATACCCGTTATTTATAAAATTAACATCCAATATAGGTGAATTCATTGTTTTAGAAAATGCTGACATTTTCATAAATGTTTTATTTGCTGGTTTTTTATCTGGTTTAGCTACAGGAACTATATTAAAATATGGTTTTAGTACAGGTGGAACGGATATTGCGGCTCAAATTATATCGAAAATATTTAAAATATCTGTTGGCAAAGGAATTTTACTAGTCGATAGCATTATTATTCTAGTTGGAGGTTATTATTTTGGTATTGTAAAAGTAATGTATGCGATAGTTATGTTGTATATATATAGTTTAATTGCCGATAAGATTATGTTAGGAATAGCAGATAATAAAGCTTTTTATATAATTACAAGTAAAGAAGAAGAGTTAAAGAAATATATATTTGAAACGTTGAACCACGGCGTTACCATTTTGAAAGCTAAAGGTGGTTATGAGGAACGTAAGGAGAATGTTTTATTATGCGTGGTTCCTGCCCACCACTATTTCAAATTAAAAGAAGGTATATCGATGATTGATAGTAATGCCTTTTTTGTGGTAACTGATGCCTATGAGGTTAAAGGGGGGGCATAAAATGCAAAGGATAAAAGAATATGCTATAGTGACAATAGCCACATTTATTTTAGCTGTTGCTTTTAATACAACTGTATTACCACTTGAAATAGTAATTGGCGGTAGTAGTGGACTTTCGATTATTGGCCAACATTTCTTTGGTATTTCTCCAGCTTTAATTATTTTCCTATGTTATTTAGGAGCTTTAATTTTTGGCTTTATATTTTTAGGTAAGGATAAAATAAAAAAATCTGTTTTTGGTACTATTTTATATCCGTTTTGGGTATATATTACTTCACCACTATGTGCTTATATTAAAACTTTTACATTAAATCCTAGTGAAGTACTTATTTTGGTAATAATGGGGGCCATAGTAAGTGGTATTGCTTATGGTATGGTATATAAGATTGAATATACTACAGGTGGAAGTGACATAGCATCACAAATTATTAATAAGTATTTTGGTATTACGATTGGAACGTCTAATTTAATTATTAATGCTGTTATTGTTATAGCAGGTGGAGCCATATTTGGTTGGACAAAAGTTTTATATGCCATTTTAACATTATATGTAATAGGCTTAGCTACAGATAAAATATTGTTAGGTATATCTTATAGTAAATCTTTTTATATAATTACTGATAAAGTAGATGAAGTAAAAAATTATATTCATAATGATATGAACCAAAAGGTTACAGAACTAGATGCTGTTGGTGGATATACTAACAAGGGGAATAAAGTACTTATGTGCGTAGTTCCAACAAGAGAATATTTTAAATTAAGAGAAGGAATAAATATTATTGATGAAGATGCGTTTTTTGTTATTATGGATGCTTATGAACTTGAAAGCAGAATATAGAAATAAACAAAAAGAGGGTTATCTATGTTATAATAATTTATAGTAGTTTATGAGGTGAGCAGATGGAACTAATTAGAATTAGAGGAATTCAAAAACAATATAAAAATGGAGTTACAGCCCTTTGTGATTTGGATTTAAGTATCAAAAAAGGTGATTTTGTTTTTGTTATTGGGGCATCAGGTTCCGGTAAGTCAACCTTAATTAAACTTTTACATCGTGAGGAAAGACCAACAAAAGGTCAAATAATAATCGGTGGTATAGATGTTGCAAAGTTAAGAAATAGCAAAGTATATAAATTAAGACGTAAACTTGGTGTTGTTTTCCAAGACTTTAAATTATTGCCAAAATTAACAGTTTATGAAAACGTTGCTTTTGCATTAGAGATATTTGGCTTGCCACAAGGTGAAGTTAGAACAAAAACAATCAAAGCTCTAGAATTAGTTGGTTTAAAGAATAAAGCTAAACAATTTCCGACCCATTTATCTGGTGGAGAACAACAAAGAGTTGCAATAGCAAGAGCTATTGTTAACGGACCAAAAATATTGTTATGTGATGAACCAACCGGTAATCTTGATCCGGATACGAGTTATGGTATAATGAAGGTATTAGAGGTAATAAATAAAATGGGGACTACTATCATTATGGCAACCCATGATAGGGAAATAGTAGATAAAATGGAAAAAAGAGTAATTCTTTTGGATGAAGGTAAGTTGGTAAAGGACTTCGAGAAAGGAACTTATGATCATGAAATTTATTAGAATGATTGGAAGAGACATTAGGGATGCCATTAAAAGTGTCTTCCGTAATTTTAGTCTAAGTATGGCATCTATTTCTTGTATTACAATAACTCTTCTTTTAGTAAGTTTAGCAATTGTTTCTTCTTATAATGTAGATAACTTTACCAAATTAATAAGTCGGGATTTTACAATAGTTGTTTTTGTAAATCAAGATATTACTGAAGAGGAATTAACAGAAGTCGAATATAATATCAAAGAAAATAGTAATGTATCTGAATATAAATTTCAAAGCAAAGAAGATATTGCAGCTTCGATGATGGAAACATCAGACACATTTAAAAATATTATGGGACAATGGGATGAGACAGAGAATCCACTTAAAGATACATTTTTAATAAAAGTAAAAAACATTGAGGAAATTACAGAGACAGCAATCGTAATTGAAAAGTTAGATAATGTTTCTCTTGTTAGATATGGTGAGGGAATAGTTGAGAACTTTTTGTCAGTTTTTAAAATTATTGAAAAAGTGTTAGTAGCAATTGTAATTTTATTTATCTTTGTGACAGCTTTCTTAATATCTAACACAATAAAATTAACTATTTTTTCAAGACGTAGGGAAATAGAAATTATGAGACTTGTAGGAGCATCAAATTTCAACATTGAATTACCATTTATTGTAGAAGGGTTATTTATAGGAATGTTTGGTGCAATTATACCGATTATTTTAACTATTTATGGTTATATAGCATTATTTACACAGTTTGATGGTCAATTATTCTCACCATTTGTGAGATTAGTTCAACCTAATCCATTTGTTTATATTGTTTCATTAATTATACTTTCAATAGGTATAATTGTTGGAATGTTTGGTAGTTTAAGTGCAGTTCGTAAACATTTAAAAATATAGAAAGGATTGATCATATGAATGAAAATAATAATTCTAACTTCAATAATTTCAATGTAGGAGATAATGGCAACACAATTGGGAACGAGCCTATTGTTTATGATAGCTATTACAATCAAAAGCCCCAGAAAAGCCCTTGGGGTACAATAATAATTTTAATATTAGGTATAGTTATTATACTTATAGTATTATGGAAATACGGAATATTTACACCGGTTGATAAACAGGCTAAATATATCAATTTATCTACAAGGATTTGTAACGCAGCCACTACTTATGCAGATAGTAATTTTAGTGATGCTAAAGAGATTTCTGGAAAAGTTATGTATGTTAAAATTAGTACTCTTAGTAATGCAGATTTGATTGAGGCTAATTTATTTGACGATGTTAAAGAAAAGCCAATACCTCCAACAACAGATGTAAGATTAGAAGTGTTACCTAATGGGGATTTTCAATGTCATGGTCTCTTTGATCCTAAAAAAGATAGAAAGAAGCCTGTAATTACATTGAAAGGTGAGTCGATTATTTATGTAGGAGTAGGTGCTACTGCATATGACCCAGGATTTACAGCTTATGATGAAGTTGATGGAGATATAAGTGAAAACGTTAAAGTAAGTGGTAGCGTCCCTGCCGCCAAGCGTGGTACTTATAAGGTTAATTATGTGGTACAGGATAGAGCAGGTAATTTGTCGGAAGTAGTTCAAAGAACTTATATTGTTCAGTAAAAGCTAAACATGGGAAACCATGTTTTTTTAATTTTAAAATGACAATTATAGTGTATAATAATAAGAATTCATTTGCAATGTTGACACGAACTTTTGTTTGAATGTATAATGGATATGCTTTGAGGTGATATCATGTCGTTTAATTTAGTTTCACAATATAAACCTAGTGGTGACCAGCCAAAGGCAATTAAGGAATTGACGGACGGAATAAAAGCGAATAAAAAGCATCAAGTTCTATTAGGCGCTACTGGTACAGGTAAAACGTTTACTATTTCTAATGTTATAAATAATGTTAATAAGCCAGTCTTAGTTTTGGCTCATAATAAAACGCTTGCTGGTCAATTATATAGTGAATTTAAAGAACTCTTTCCTAATAATAGGGTGGAGTATTTTGTGTCGTATTACGATTATTATCAGCCTGAGGCTTATGTCCCTTCAACTGATACATTTATTGAAAAAGATGCTTCAATAAATGATGAAATTGATGAACTTAGACATTCTGCCACTTCAGCTTTGCTTAGTCGAAAAGACGTAATTGTTGTCGCTTCAGTTTCTTGTATATATGGTATTGGTGAAGTTGAAGATTATAAAAATAAAATGCTTATTTTAAATGTTGGTGATAACAAAAAGCGAGATAATGTTCTTAAAAGATTAGTCGAAATGTTATATGAACGAAACAATCTTGATTTAAAAAGAGGAACGTTTAGAGCTAAAGGTGACGTTATAGAATTAGTGCCTAGTTATGAGCATTCTAAAGGGATTAGAATAGAATTTTTTGGTGATGAGATAGAAAGAATAAGTGAATTTGAGATTTTAACAGGTGTTATTATTAATGATAAAAAAAGTGTCAGTATTTATCCGGCAAGTCATTTTGTTACAGACGAGGAAAAGTTAAAAATTTCAATTGACCGTATAAAAAGTGAACTAGCAACAAGGCTAGAATATTTTAAAGATAATAATAAATATCTCGAACATCAACGTCTAATGGAAAGAACCAATTATGATATTGAAATGTTAGAGGAAACGGGATTTTGTAGAGGCGTTGAGAATTATGCACGTCATTTGGCTTTAAAAAAGGAAGGAGAAACACCGACGACATTGATTGATTTTTTCCCTAAAGACTTTTTACTTATTGTAGATGAATCTCATGCAACATTACCGCAGGTAAGGGGAATGTTTAATGGAGATAGGGCACGAAAAACTGTTTTAGTTGATTATGGATTTAGATTACCCAGTGCTGTTGATAATAGACCTTTAAGATTTGAGGAGTTTGAGAAAAAAATAAATCAGGTTATATATTTATCGGCAACCCCGGGTGATTATGAAATGGATAAGGTTGATAATTATTTTACCGAACAAATTATAAGACCAACAGGTTTATTGGATCCAACAATAGAAGTAAGAAAAACGGAAGGCCAAATAGATAATATAGTTGGCGAAATAAATACTTGTATAAAAAAAAGTGAAAGAGTAATTATTACAACCTTAACGATTAGGATGGCTGAAGAACTAACTAATTATTTAAAAAATTTAGATATAAAAGTGGCTTATCTTCATAATGAGGTAAAGACACTTGATCGTGTTAAAATCATTCGTGATTTAAGATTAGGAAAGTATGATGTATTAGTCGGAATAAATCTTTTGAGAGAAGGACTTGATATTCCGGAAGTTAGTTTAATAGCGATATTAGATGCTGATAAACAAGGATTTTTAAGAAGTCATCGTAGCCTTATTCAAATAATAGGAAGATGTGCTAGGAATGTAAACGGGAAGGTAATAATGTACGCAGATAAAATTAGTGACGCCATGTCAGTAGCTATTAATGAAACAGATCGTAGAAGAAATATTCAAGATGAATATAATAAAAAACATGGTATAATACCCGCTACTATTAACAAGGATATTAGGGAATTGATTTCAAACGAAATTGAAAGTGATAAATCAATTAGTAAGTCTTATAGCAAAAAGAAAAAAGAACGGATCATCAAACAAATTGAAGAGGAAATGCAGGAAGCTGCAAAGAACCTTAATTTTGAACGTGCTACTGAACTAAGGGACATATTATTTGAGCTTAAAGTAGAAGGAAGTTGAACAAATGGATAAAATAATTATTAAGGGTGCTCGTGAGAACAATCTGAAGAATATAGATATAGAAATACCAAAAAACAAACTCGTTGTTATGACGGGTGTTTCAGGGAGCGGTAAAAGCAGTTTAGCCTTTGATACAATATATGCTGAAGGACAACGTCGTTATGTTGATTCGCTTAGTGCTTATGCAAGACAATTTTTAGGTGCTACAGAAAAGCCAGATGTTGATAGTATCGAAGGACTTAGTCCAGCAATAAGTATTGAACAGAAATCGGTTAATAAAAACCCTAGATCAACGGTTGGCACTGTAACTGAAATTTATGATTATTTACGTTTGTTATATGCTAGAATTGGAATACCACATTGTCCAACACACAATATTCCTATAAAAAGTCAAAGTGTAGAGGAAATGGTTAATAAAATTTTAGATATGCCAGTAGATACTAAAATAATGGTTTTAGCTCCCATTATTCACGGAGAAAAGGGAACCCATAAAGATGAATTAAATAAGATCAGGAAGAGTGGTTTTGTAAGAGTTCGTGTCAATGGGGAAATGTATGATTTGAGCGAGGATATAATCCTAGATAAGAATAAAAAATCAAATATTGATGTTGTAGTAGATCGTCTTATAATTAATGCCGATATTAGAAGTCGTTTGTTTGAAGCTTTAGAAATAGCTACTAAATTAGGCAATGGCAAAGTTGTTATTAATATAATTGGAGATAAAGAAATAGTATTTAGCGAAAAATTTGCTTGTCCATATTGTGATTTTTCGTTAGAAGAATTAGAACCTCGTTTGTTTTCATTTAATGCTCCTTATGGAGCCTGCCCAGATTGTAAAGGCCTTGGTTTTAAATTAGAAATAGATGAAGATTTACTTATTCCTAACAAAAATATTAGTATTAATAAAGGTGCTATTTTACCACTTAAAAATATGGATGATAAAAATATTTATAATAAAAAATTAGAAATATTATGTAATTACTATGGTATTGATATGAATAAAAAAATAAATGATTTAAAACAAAAGGATTTGGACATTATTCTCTATGGTTCTAAAGATATTATTGAATTCAAGTTTAGAAGTCGTGGTGGACATCTTTATAATAATAAAGAGGCTTATGAGGGGATTATTCCTAATTTAGAGCGTCGCCATTTTGAGACAAACAGTGAGTTTATTCGTGATTGGATTGGTGGTTATATGATAGAAAAAACTTGTCCAACTTGTGGTGGAGCTAAACTTAGAGCAAGTGTCTTATCTGTTTTAATTGGAAACAAAAATATTTACGAACTAGGTAATATGAGTATTAGAGATACGCTTACTTTCTTTGAAAAATTGAAATTAACAAAGGAACAAGAGGAAATTTCAAGATTGATAATTAAAGAAATAAAAAACCGTATAACATTTTTAGTTAATGTAGGCTTGAATTATTTGAGTTTAAATAGAACCGCTACAACTTTATCGGGTGGAGAATCGCAACGTATTAGATTGGCAACGCAGATAGGATCTAAATTGTCTGGTATTTTGTATGTTCTTGATGAACCAAGCATTGGTTTACACCAAAGCGATAATCAAAAGCTTATTAATTCGCTTATTGAAATGCGCGATTTAGGTAACAGTTTGATTGTTGTAGAACACGATCAAGATACTATGTTACAAGCCGATTATTTAATAGATATAGGTCCTACAGCTGGCAAAGAAGGCGGTTATGTGATAGCTGTGGGAACACCAAAAGAGGTTATGGATAATCCTGATAGTCTAACAGGTCGATATTTATCAGGTAAAGAGCGTATCGATATACCAGAAATAAGACGTAAAGGCAACGGTAAATATGTCGAATTAAAAGGTTGTGCAGCTAATAATTTAAAGAATATAAATGTGAAATTCCCTTTAGGTACCATGATTTGTGTAACGGGTGTCTCAGGCAGTGGTAAGTCATCATTAGTAGATGAAATTTTATATAAAGCAATAGCTGAAAACCTTTATGTTACGAAAGAGAAACCAGGTCAATATAAGTCAATAAAAGGTCTTGAATATATTGACAAAGTTGTCAATATTTCGCAAGCACCAATTGGAAGAACACCTAGGAGTAATCCTGCAACATATGTAGGGGTTTTTGATGATATAAGAAAAGTATTTGAGAATACAAAAGAAGCTAAAATAAGAGGTTATAACAAAAGTCGATTTTCATTTAATGTTAAAGGTGGTCGCTGTGAAGCTTGCTATGGTGATGGCGTTAAAAAAATAGAAATGCACTTCTTGCCAGACGTTTATGTTCCCTGTGAAATTTGCAATGGAACAAGATATAATAGAGAAACTCTAGAAATAAAATATAAGGGCAAGAATATAGCACAAATATTAAATATGACTATAGAAGATGCTTGCGTGTTTTTTGAAAACGTGCCTAAAGTTAAAAATAAATTACAAGTTTTGTTAGATGTTGGTCTAGGTTATGTAAAATTAGGACAAAGTGCAACAACACTTTCTGGTGGAGAAGCAAGTAGAGTTAAATTAGCAAAAGAATTACAACGTAAGCCAACAGGAAAGAGTTTATTTATTCTTGATGAACCAACGACGGGGCTGCATATTGATGATATTAAAAGAATACTTGTTATTTTTAATAGAATTGTTGATAATGGTGATACAGTAATCGTTATTGAACATAATTTAGATGTTATTAAGTTTGCTGATTATATAATAGATTTAGGACCTGAAGGTGGAGATTTAGGAGGAGAAATTGTTGCTGTTGGAACCCCTGAAGAAATAGCAGATACTCCAAAGTCGTATACTGGACAATATCTTAATAAAATCCTAAAAGGTTGATTGTTGCTATAAATGCTAAAATAAATTACAATGATATAGAGGTGAAGAGATGGAAGAGGCATATAAGTTTTTACTTACAGAAATTAAAAAAAATAACAAACCAATTGTTGCTGGTATTTCTGGTGGCCCAGATTCAATGGCTCTACTCCATCTTTTATTAAAATTAAGAGATGAAACAGGTGTTAAAATAATTTGCGCACATGTTAATCATAATGTAAGAGAAGTTAGTGAACAAGAAGCAATTGATTTAGAAAGATTTTGCAATGAACATAACGTTATTTTTGAATTGATGAAGATAAATGAATATGGAACGGATAATTTCGAAAATTATGCACGTATAAAAAGATATTCTTTCTTTGAAGAGTTAATTACAAAATACAATGCACAATATCTTACAACAGCTCACCATGGTGATGATTTAATTGAAACAATCATTATGCGAATTGTTCGTGGATCAACATTTAAAGGATATGCAGGTTTTAAAAAAGTAATTGACAGAAAAAAATATAAAATTTTAAGACCGCTTATTACTATAACGAAGGAAGAACTAATTAATTATTGTAACGTACATAATCTTAAGTTTGCTGAAGATATAACAAATTTAGATGATGTTCATACTAGAAATCGTTATCGTAAATATATGTTACCATTTTTAAAAAAAGAGAACGCAAATGTTCATTTAAAATTTTTAAAATTTAGTGAAACAATATTAGAATATAATGAGTACATGGAATTAGAAGTAAAAAAGATTATTAATTATATATATAATGAAGAAACCTTAGATATTAAAAAATTCTTAAAGTTAAATATTGTAATGCAAAAAAGAGTTATTAATTACATTATTGGAACTATTTATATTGATGACTTAATGTTAATTAACGATATGCATACATCTTCAATTATAAATTTAATAAATTCCTCTAAACCTAATGCATACATTTATTTGCCAAATAATATTAAAGTAACAAAATCATATAACTTATTATCTTTTATTACTGATAACAATCCACATAATAGTTATCATTTGGAATTTTCATCTATTCTTAAACTACCAAATGGTAATATATTAGAAGAGGTGGAGGATAGTGTTGATAAAAGTAATTTCATTTGTCGTTTAAACAGTGCGGATATAGAATTGCCTTTATATGTTAGAAATAAAAAAGCAGGCGATCGCATGGAAATAAAAGGAATGACGGGTCACAAAAAAATAAAAGATATTTTTATTAATGAGAAAATTAGTTCGAAAGAACGTGATAATTGGCCAATTCTTGTCGACAGTAATGATGAAATCTTATGGTTGCCAGGATTAAAAAAATCAAAATATGATAAATCAAAGAAAGAAAGTTATGATATAATAATTAGGTATAACTGAGAGGGAGGAATTTATGAAAATAAATAAAAATATAAAGAAAAACATAACACCTTATATAACCTTTATTATTTTAGCAATGTTAATGCTGATAGCACTTGATTTTGCTGGTCAGAAGGTTAATCAAATGACCTATGATCAATTTGAAGAGGTATTAGCTACCAAAAAGGTTGAGGAAATAAATATAACACCTAGAGATAGAGCAAAAGTCTATGAGATTAGAGGAAAATTAGAAGGATATAGTGATAGAGAGACATTCTTTGTAAGAGTCCCATTCTCTGAACAAGTAATGAGTAGAATTTTAATGGCTAGAGAGGAATCAAATTTCAAATTAGAAACTAATGCTGATCCCGAATCTAGTACATTCTTATTATTCTTATTAAATATATTGCCTATTATTGTGTTAATAGGACTTGCATTCTTCTTCTTCTCAAGACAAATGAATGGCGCAAATAAATCGCTTGATTTTGGTAAGAGTAGAGCTAAATTAAACGAAGATTCTAATGAAGTTACATTTAAAGATGTAGCTGGCTTACAAGAAGAAAAAGAAGAAGTTCAAGAATTAATTGATTTCTTAAAAAATCCAAAAAAGTTTCAAAGTTTAGGTGCTCGAATTCCTAAAGGGGTATTATTAGTAGGCCCCCCTGGAACTGGTAAAACATTACTT
This sequence comes from Caryophanales bacterium UBA5348, assembly GCA_002411005.1. Classification (GTDB taxonomy): domain Bacteria; phylum Bacillota_I; class Bacilli_A; order RF39; family UBA660; genus DHQC01. Next base: position 17,111 of record DHQC01000009.1, read on the forward strand.
GCAAAGGCAGTAGCTGGTGAAGCAAGTGTTCCCTTTTACTTTATAAGTGGTTCAGACTTTGTAGAATTATTTGTTGGTATTGGTGCTAGTAGAGTTCGTGATATGTTTAAACAAGCAAAACATAATGCACCATGTTTAATATTTATCGATGAAATAGATGCTGTAGGGCGACAAAGAGGAACTGGTTTAGGTGGAGGACACGATGAACGTGAACAAACCTTGAATCAACTGCTTACAGAAATGGATGGCTTTGGTGCTAACGAGGGAATCATTATCATTGCAGCAACTAACAGACCAGACGTTTTAGATCCTGCATTATTGAGACCGGGTCGTTTTGACCGACAAGTTACTGTTAATTTACCTGATGTCAAAGGTAGAGAAGAAATATTGGAAGTTCATGCTCGAAACAAAGTTCTTGCTCCATCTGTAACACTTGAAAACTTAGCTAAACGTACAGTTGGTTTTAGTGGAGCAGATTTAGAAAACTTATTAAATGAGTCGGCGCTACTTGCTGTTAGACGAAATAAAAAGGTTATAACAATGTCTGAAGTTGATGAAGCAACAGATAGAGTTTTAATGGGACCTGCTAAAAAGAGTAAGAAATATACAGAAAAAGAGAAAAATTTAGTGGCTCATCATGAGGCAGGACACGTAGTTCTTGGCCTTAAATTAAATGATGCCAACGATGTTCAGAAAGTTACAATAATTCCAAGAAGCTATGCAGGTGGATATGCCATGATGGTTCCGAAAGAAGAAAGATATACTCAAACTAAAAAAGAGTTATTAGAAAGAATAACAGGTTTACTTGGTGGTAGAGTAGCTGAAGAGTTGGTTTTTGGAGAAATAACAACAGGAGCTCATAACGATTTTGAAAAAGCTACAAAAATAGCAAGAAGTATGGTTACAGAATATGGAATGAGCGATTTAGGCCCTGTTCAATTAGAACATCAAGAGGAAGCCGCTTTCTTGGGTAGGGATTACAATAAGAGTCGTAATTTTTCCAATGAGGTAGCTCATGAAATAGATGTTGAGATGCGAAAAATTATTAATGAGTGTTATGAAAAAGCTAAAGAGATTATTAATGAAAATAAAGAGCTCTTAAATTTAATAGCAACTACATTAATAGAGTATGAAACCTTAACCAAAGAACAAATTGATTACTTAGTTGAAAATGGAACGATGCCTGAAGAGGAAAAAGAGGTATCAGAAAACACAATTGTTGAGTTGAGAATTTTAGCTAAGGAAAAAGGAATAAAGGGTTATACAAAAATGAATAAAAAAGAATTAGAGAGCGCGTTAGACAAAGAAATACAGAAAAAGTAAATTGTTGACAATATAATAACATAATGTTAAAATACGCTTATAAGAAGGTGAAATTATGAATGATGGAAAAAAAGTAAAAACAGCCGGTATTATTGCTGGTGTTAATCAAGAAACAAACCAATTTTTTAGATGTTTGATTTATTCTAATTATTTAGAACCTGTACATACAATGGATAGGTTAATTAATAAGGAAGAAGATTTAACTAAGATTATAGAAATTTTAGAAGAAAGAGGCTTTTCCTGCGGTTCAGTGGTAAAAGCAATGGACCCAGCAGAATGGGAAATAAAAAAAGAGGAACTTATTCAAGAAGCTAAAACAATAGCTGAAGGTAAAGAAAAAGAAGAACTAGATCTTAAGGCAGCATATGATGCTAAAATAGCCGCAACAGAAAAGAAGGCTAAGGTAAGCAAATTGAAACTTTATGGTGTAACTGCTGTTACAATAGCTGCTCTTGTTGGTGGGTATATGCTTCTTAGTAAGGATGCACCTACTACAGTTAATGCTCCGTCAGTTTCATCTCCTGCCGTTACTTCAGAATTGAATCAACCATTACCAGGTAATACTGTTGATGAAAGAATTTTAGCAATGAAAGATTTATTTGCTAAAGGTGAGTTATCTTATGATATAACTAATCCTGATGAGGTTCAAAAAAGGGTTGCTAATTTAATCGGCTATTTTGAAAAAATGCAAAAAAGCGATATTACAAAGGCAGAAGCAACAGATTTCTTCCTATTAATTAATGGGATTAAACCATCAGACGGTGTTGATATTGATGAATTAATGCGTAAAGTACAATTAGCTGCTGCTTTTGATCCATATTTTGATTGGAGAGAAGTTGCTGGTCAAGAAATAATTGCTAATAAGAGAGATAGTGCTTATGCAGATATCTATTTTAGAGCTATTAATGATTGGAAGACTGCTGCTGAAGGACATAATATGCAACAAGTATCAGCTATGGGAAAAGAATTAGTTGCTACATCATATTATGGAATGATTATAAAAGAACCATTAGAAACACAAGTTCCTGAAATAGGAAACGTTAAAATGGAAAACGTAAGTTCAGAATTACAAGCTTTCCTTACAGGGTATGTTGGAATGACTTTAAATTATCCCGGATATGACATAGTATCAGCAATTGGTCCTATTACAATTCAAGGAGATTCAATTAATGTTAATCATGTAGCTGAACCTTTAGCGGGGCCACATATTATTACACCTGGAGAACAAGGTAGTACTAATAAAGAAGGTGGAGAACAAGGTCTTGCTCATTCTACAATGATAATGATTGTTAATAAATACAATAATGGAGAATATCCAGAGTGCTCAGAAGAAATTAAAGCGGCTCTAAATAGTTTGACAGAAAAGGCACCAACTAAATCTTTAAAATAAGACGAGATAACTCGTCTTTTTTATTTATAATATATTTTGAATACCATATAATTTATCGTGGAGGAACAAATGATATGTATAGAAAAAATTATATGGGCTATAGCTACTATAACCTTTTTAGCGAGCGGGTTATATTTTACTTTTAAGCTTAAGTTTGCTCAATTCAGTATAAAAGATATGATTAAAAGCTTTAAAAATAACGAGAAAACAATTGGAATAAGTCCCTTTAAATCATTAACAATGACTCTTGGGGCTAGAATTGGAGTGGGGTCTTTAGCAGGAATAGCTTTAGCTATATATTTTGGAGGTGTTGGTTCAATCTTTTGGATATGGATTAGTGCTATTGTTTGTTCGAGTAATGCCTTTTCCGAATCAATACTAGGTGTTATTTATAGAAAGAAAGAAAAAGACGTTTATGTGGGAGGCCCGTCTTATTATATTGAAGCAGGAATGAAAAATAATAACTTAGGAAAAATATATGCTCTGTTTCTTATTATTACTTATATAGGTGGTTTTCTAACAGTTCAATCAAATACTATTGTTAAATCTATCAACGAGGTATATAATTTTAATCCGATCTTAATCGCGACTCTTATATCATTTTTTGCGTTGCTTGTTATATATAAAGGGCTCAACAGTATTGCTAATTTTTCTGAAAAGTTGGTTCCTTTTATGACGGTTGCGTATGCTTCTATATGTTTATATATTGTTTTTTTAAATATAGAACAAATGCCAGGAGTAATAATATCGATTTTTAAAGAAGCACTTAATCCCTCGTCAATGGCTATAGGTTTTATAACACCTATGATTATAGGCGTCCAACGAGGTATATTTTCAAATGAAGCTGGAATAGGGACGGGAGCTATAGCTTCTGCAGCAACTAATACTGATAGTCCTTCAAAGCAAGGTTTTATTCAGGTTTTTGGTATATATATAGAGACTCTTATATTAAGTAGTCTAACAGCTTTTGTTATAATTCTATCAAATTACAAAGAGCTGTTATGGCAAAACGTTAACGGTATAGAAATAACACAGAATGCATTTGTTTATCATCTTGGTGGTATTGGTAATTATGTTGTAATGTGTGCAATTCTATTATTTGCTTTTTCAACTATTATTACAGGATACTATTATGGCGAAGCAAGTTTAAAATTTTTATTTAAAAGAATCTCTAAACAAGGTATATTTGTCTTTAAATTATTAGTTGTTATAATACTTTTAATAGGAGGAGTGTCTTCTCCGACGGTGATTTGGTTATTAGCAGATATATTTATTGTTATATTAGGTTTAATTAATATTTATAGTCTCTTATTTTTGAAAAATGAAGTTATAAATGAGTATAATTCATATAAACGGCATAAAAAATGATATAATTAAGTTGGTGATATAGATGCTTATAAATAATGATTGGGATTCAATTTTAAACAATGAATATTCAAAAGAATATTTTCAAGAATTAATTTCTTTTATCAAGAGTGAATACACAAACAAAACGATTTTTCCCCCGCAAAATGATATTTTTGCCGCTTTAAACCTAACTTTATATAAAGATGTTAAGGTGGTTATATTAGGTCAAGATCCTTATCATGGAGAAGGAGAAGCTCATGGATTGGCTTTTTCTGTTAAAGAAGGGATTAAATTACCTCCATCACTTATTAATATATTTAAGGAATTGGATAGGGATTTGCATATAAAAAGAACAAAGGGAACATTAGATGATTGGGCAAAACAAGGTGTATTACTTTTAAATACTGTTTTGACGGTGGAGAAAGATAAACCAAATTCTCACAAAAGGAGAGGCTGGGAGAACTTTACTAACGTTATTATAAAAAAATTAAATGAAAGAGATGATTCGATTGTTTTTATTCTTTGGGGAAATCACGCTAAAGAAAAGGAAAAATTGATTACGAATAATCAGCACTTAGTTTTGGAATCATCTCATCCTTCGCCATTTTCTTGTCGACAAGGTTTTGAGGGAAGTAAGCCATTCTCTAAAACTAATGCCTTTTTAGTCAAAAATCATAAAAAACCTATAAAATGGTGAATATTTTCTTAATTATTTCGAAATATCTTGCATATTATATAATAAGTATGATAATATTAATGTTAGATTTAAATCAATTTTCTTTACCTCCTTATATCGGAAGTTAGATAAATACTTAAATCCAATATTTTACCAAAGGAGGGTATACGATGGAAGACAAGACAATAACATGTAAAGATTGCGGAGCAGAATTTATGTTTACAGTAAGAGAACAAGAGTTTTATGCACAAAATAATTTCTCTGAACCATTAAGATGCAAACCTTGTAGAGATGCAAGAAAAAGAGCAAATGGTAACAGAAATAGATCTGACAGATTTGAAAATAACTAATAACTCTTAATGTTACACAAATAAAGAAACTAGCCGCTTTAAAACGCTGGTTTTTTTATTAATAAAGGTATTGATAAAACATTAATATAATGTTAGAATAATATAGTATTAAATGGCGGCAGTGGCGAAGTGGTTAACGCACCAGGTTGTGGTCCTGGCACGCGTGGGTTCGATCCCCATCTGTCGCCCCATTGATAAATTAAGCAAATTCCAATAGGAGTTTGTTTTTTGTTTTCAAAGAAAATGTTTTATAAAATGATATATGTTATAATATTTACATAGGAGTGATAAAATGGCTATATCAGTATCTGGCCCGTCTTCAACGGGAAAAACAACTCTTGTTAATGAAATAAAAAAGCAAAAGCTTTTGCTGGTTTTGATAACATAATTGTTGTTACTGAAATGATAAGAACTTTATGGGATAGAGATTTTTCTAAAAGTGTTTCAGATAATGAGGCCCTTTTGAGAGATAAGGATTTGACTAGGTAATGGACAGAATTTATATCAAAGAAAATCGAATGATGGAAAACAATTTTTTTAAATTACTTTTCAAAAACCAAGCGCATCTATTACCATATGATATTAATGATAGAATGATATTTATTGCGGAACAAATTTATATAAAAAACAATCAAAAAACTTCTTAAGTAATATAATTTAAGTAGGTGATAATATGAAATTTATAACACCAAGTTTAGAAACTGAAAGACTGCTTTTAAAAAAAGGAAATGCTTTAGATTATGAGAAAGTATACGAATATGACTTTAAAAAATTAAGAAATATAAATGGTGAATTTGAATCTGTTAAGCAAGATAAAAAATATATAGAAGGATATGAGACCTATGCTGATAGAATAGATGGTGTATTTGATTGGATTATCTATTTAAAAAACAGTAATATTCCTATTGCTAATATTACAGCTAATAGAGAAGATAAGATCAATAATGCAATTGAATTGTCTTTTAATACACATCCAAATTATTGGCGACACGGTTATACAACAGAGGCTCTAATTTGTGTACTAAATTTTCTTTTTGAATATAAATATGATAATGTTTTTTGCGGTTATTCAGAGGGAAATATCAAGTCTAAAAATCTTATTAATAAATTTGGTTTTCAACCATATAAAACTATATATAATTCATGGATAAAAGATGGAATTTCAATTACTGATTATAGAACTATCTTAACAAAGGATAAATTCTATAATTTATATAAAAAAACTTAAAGTAAGTAAAAACACCTATTAAATTTAATAGGTGTTTTTATAATTGATAGTTACATTGTAACATAGGGTTTTTTAATTTTTTGAATTGTTTTAGTAATAGGTGAATCACCTAATAAATTAATATGATCAAATTGTTTATCGATTGGTTTCTTGGTATTCGCAAATATTTTAGATAGTTTTAATTCTAAATTAGTATAAATTATTTTATATGCAGGATTACCCCACTTTTTCAAGTTAAAACCTAATTCAAATTTTATAAGCATTTTAATGGCCTCTTCTCTCTCGACGAAGGTACTTAACCTATTAATAAAGCTCCTCAAATCATTGGTAAAATAATATTTTTGTAATTCATTTTTATCAAACAATAATTCAAAAAATTGTGCTAATCTAACCTCGCCATTATAAAATGTTGTTTTTTTATCGAACAATCTTCTCGCGGTTAAATCGGTATATCCCTCATTTAAGGCTTTGCATAGAGTGAAATTTTTATCATAATAAACAAATCCACTTTGGCACATACCACTTTCTGCATCGTAGCAAGCGCTAGATAAATGAATTAACTCGTGTTCTATTGAACCTTTTATTGAATAATCTAGCGTGTTATATTGATTGTCATATTTACCTTTAATACCTAGCAATACTAGAGGCAAGTTCTTTTTTATTTTGACACTAATTAAGTTATTATACAAATTATTTAAATAACTTTTATCTACACTTTCTTCAATGATAGTTACTAATTCTTTTATTTCATTAGGCACTGTAGGCTTTTCTTTTACATCTTTTGCTTTAAGCGTTTTTATATTCTGAAATCGAGCGATAAGTTTTTTCTCGCTCATTTTTGATAAAGCATAAGTTGTCATACCGTTAGTAATAATAAAGGGTGCTACATAAGTTAAGTTCCCTAACATAACAATCCCCCTCTTGTGTGCAGTTATTATATATATTTATTTAAATTTGTCAAATTTAGGAGAATCATGGATGTATTTAAATTAACAATTGTAACAAACAACGTTTTCTTATAATTATCTTTTATGTTACAATAAAAATATGTTCAAGGGGATGATTTGGATGAAAAAGAATATTTATGTTGCTATAGCAAATTGCATGCCTAATGCTGGACACACATTTTCTAAAGGTGGTAAAAAAAGAGTTTTTAGATCTATTCTTGTTTCGGCGGTTAATGAAAATACAATCTTATTTATGGGTGCCGGTACCGTAATAGACATGGACGTTTTAGAAAAAGAATATGAGAATAATAAAGACATATTGCTAAGGAAAAAGAGGTGTTAATAAGTGTCTCTACTTTTTCAGGAGGGGGTGCTTGCTTAGCAGAGAAAATAATGAGAAGTCCTGACACTCAGTTTTTAAAAAATATAAGAGTATAAAGGCAGTCCCTGATTATCACGAAAGACTGATGAAGTATTTAAATAACTCAAAAAAGGTTTTATTAGAGGGAGCACAGGGTTGTAATTTGGATATAAACCATAGTGGACACTATCCTTACGTAACTAGCAGGCAAGTTTCAACAGCTCAAATGTGTGCAGATTCAGGTATATCCTCACTAAGATTAAAAGAAATAACCATGGTCATACGACCTTTTCCAATTAGGATATCTAATCAAACAAATATTGGCCAAAATATTTATAGTGGTGATTATGGATGCTCAGAAGAATTTGCATGGGATCAGATTCATGTAGGCGCAACATTAGGCTTGTATCCATCTACCGTAGATTTAAATGATATAAATAATAATAAAGATTTAATTAATTCAAATCAGAATAATCCGGAGTTATCAACTGTAACAATAAAGCCAATAAGAGTTTTCGACATCGATATTGATCAGTTAAGAAAGAATGTTGATATAAACACCCCCACAAATATATATTTAAACTTCTTCTAATATTTGGGCGATCAATATGCATCCTTAGATGGTAAATATGAAGATTTATGGATAGATAAATATCAAAGGGAATATTTAAATTGGTTAGAGGAAGAGTTATCTAACCCTATTACAATGCTTGGTACTGGTGAAGATTTAAAAGAATATATAATCAGGAAATCTTATATTAAAAGGAAATAAAATTGTAAATTATTATTAAGTGTTGTACACTTGTGATGGAGGAATAATTATGAAGGAAAAATTAGTTAAATTATTAAACAATTCATATTCACCATATTCAAATTTTCAAGTAGCTGCTATTGTTGTTATGAAAGATGGCAAAGAATTTTCTGGCGTTAATGTGGAAAGTGCATCATTTGGGGCTACGGTATGTGCAGAACGCAGTGCAATATTGAATGCAATAAGTAATGGCTATAAAAGAAATGATTTTGAAACTTTGTATGTAATGTGTAACAATGAAAAAATAGGAATGCCTTGTTTTGTTTGCAGAGCTACAATATCTGAATTGTTTGAAAAAGATAAAAAAATTATTTGTATGAATCCAAAGGGGGAAACGGAGGTTCGCACAGTAGAAGAATTATGTCCGTATCCTTTCAGTGATGAGGATTTAAAATAAAAGGACTTAAGTTTACTTTTGAGGTGTTAACTACCATATACGAACTCTTATAAGTTCTTTTTTTTATGCTATAATAAAGAAAGGTAAGGATATAATATAGACAGAAATAACAAACATAAAAGGTGAAGGTGATACGATTTATGAGAAACGAATTATGGTACAGCGAAGAAATAGAGGATATATTTATTGAACTTAATACCACTAAAAATGGATTAACAGGTGAAGAGGCGAGTAGAAGACTAGAAGAAAATGGCGCAAATTGCTTGCCCAAAGCAAAAAAGGAAGGAATATTTAAAATTTTTTTACGCCAATTTGCAAATCCAATTATTATAATTTTAATCATAACTGTTATATTATCTTTTGTTTTAGGTGAAGTTTTAGATGGAATATTTATTATGATAGTTATTTTAAGTGATGCAATTTTTGGAAGCTTTCAGGAATGGAAGGCTGGAAAAGATTCTGAGAGTTTACAAAATTTGATAAAGGTTAGTGCAAAAGTTTTGAGGGACAGTAAAGATAAGAAAATAGATTCTGAAGAACTTGTCATAGGGGATATTGTTATGCTCGCACCGGGGGATAAAATATCAGCCGATTTAAGACTTTTCAGTGCACAAAACTTAACAACTGACGACTCTGTTCTTACAGGCGAATCTGTAGCACAAGAAAAGAATACTAAGATTTTCCCGGCAAGAACGCTAGTAACCGATAGAGAAAATATGGCATATGCAGGCACTTCTATAATAACAGGACGTGGAATAGGCGTAGTAGTGGCAATAGGTATAGATACTGAAATAGGTAAGATTGCTGACAAGGTTTTATCAGTAGATGACACAAAGTCACCCCTTGTTGAACGAATGGAAAAATTCACTATGCAAATAAGCTATTACATGATTTTTATTGTTATTGCGTTATTTATTATTCTACTTTTGAAGGGATATAATTCAGAGGAAATGTTTTTTGCCGTAATAGGATTATCTATATCTGCTATACCAGAGGGGTTGCCCTTAGCTCTAACGTTGGCACTTTCGATAGGGGCACGCCGTATGGCTAAGAGAAATGTTTTAGTAAAAAAACTTAATTCGGTTGAAAGTCTTGGAAGTTGTACGGTTATAGCTAGTGATAAAACAGGAACCTTAACTTTAAACGAACAAACTGCTAAAAAAATAGTGTTACCAGATGGTAGTAAATACAATATAGAAGGAACGGGATATAACGGGAATGGCAAGGTGTCATCTTTAGATGGCAATAATGATTTTACAAATATTACTGACTTAGCTATTCTTGGAGCAATTAACAATGAGGCTTCATTAATTTATAAAAACGATGTATGGAAAAGCTTTGGTGATTCTATTGATAGAGCTTTTTTAGCGTTGGCATATAAATTAAATATTAATAGTGGAATAACTAAAGAAAGGGAAATTGTTGGAAATATCCCTTATGAATCCGAAAATAAATATTCAGCTGTATTTTATAAAGAAGAAGGAAATGCATCTTGTACCGCAAAAGGATCATTAGAAAAAATACTCGAGTTCTGTGATACAATGATGGTAGGCAATAAAATTAAAAAAATTGATAAGGATTTGCTAAGTAAACAAAATGAAGAATTAGCTAGTAATGGTTATCGAGTTATAGCGTTAGCTAAGGGTATTAAACCAAATTTTAGAAAAAAAAATTTATATAATAGTGAGGATCTCCCTAAAATGATTTTGATAGGCCTTGTAGGCTTTATTGATCCTATTAGAGACGAAACCATAAGTGCTATTAAAAAGTGCAATAAAGCCGGAATTAAAGTTATCATGGTAACTGGTGATCATCCTCTAACATCTTTTGCCATTGCGAAAGAATTGAAAATGGTAAAAAATTATAACCAAGTGGCAACTGGTGATGAAGTTGATAAATATTATAGTAAGAGACAAGATGAATTCGATAACTTTATTAAGGATAAGGTGGTTTTTAGTCGGGTTACTCCTCTTCAAAAATTAGAAATAATTGGATCGCTTAAAAGACAAGGGGAATACGTTGCCGTAACTGGTGATGGTGTTAATGATGCTCCTGCTCTAAAAGCTGCTAATATTGGTGTAGCTATGGGGAGTGGAACTGATGTTGCGAAAGAAACTGGTGAAATGATTATTGTTGATGATAACTTCTTGTCAATTGTGTCAGGTATTGAAGAAGGCAGAAATGCTTACAGTAATATTAGAAAAGTAATATATTTATTGATTTCAACAGGCTTTTCTGAAGTTTTCTTTTTTGCATTATCAATTTTATTTAATTTGCCAGTGCCTTTAGTTGCAGTACAATTATTATGGTTGAATTTAGTAACGGATGGAATTCAGGATGCTGCTTTGTCTTTTGAAAAAGGCGAAGAGGATATGATGAATAAAAAGCCTATTAAACCAAACGAGAAAATATTTAATAAATTATTAATGCAAGAGACTTTACTATCTGGTTTTACAATTGGTATTATTGTCTTTCTTTTCTGGGCATATTTAATAAATGTTCAAAACATGGATGTGACACAAGCTAGAGGATATATATTGTTGTTGATGGTGTTTATGCAAAATGTTCATGTCTTTAATTGTAGAAGTGAATATACTTCAGTTTTCAAAATTCCACTTAAGAATAATTTATTGATAGTGGTTGGAGTTATGTCAACTTTATTATTGCAAATTTTCATAACTGAAAACGAATTCTTTAGTAGCGTGTTAAAAACGTCAGCAGTACCTTTTATTGATGTAATAAAAATCTTTATTTTATCTTTGCCAATTCTTTTAGTTATGGAAGTGTTTAAAAAGATAAAGAAAAATAATTCTTCGGTAGTTAGTTAACCTTAATCTTGACTTAGTCTCAATATCAATTTCTACTTTGGCAAGCTTTGGTTTACTGGTAATAAACTATACACCGTTCATGCTTTTATGACTAGTGAAACATTTGTTGTTAATTAATATAAAACACCTATATTTCTAGGTGTTTTATTTCTGCTTTTCTAATTTTTAACAAAAAATGTAATATTTATATAATTTATTGTATTAAAATTATTGACATACATATAATATAAGTGATATATTATAAAGGCTTAATGAAAAGGTTCTACCGCAAGTAGAACTTATATTTATAAGAATTATGAAACACGAGGATGTGTGTAAAGAAAGGAGGAGCAAATATATGCCTACAATCAATCAATTAGTTAAAAAAAGAAGAAGTAATAAGGTGCGTAAAAATAAGTCACCAGTTTTAGGGTTTTCTCTTAATAGTATTAAAAGAAAAACAAAACCTTTAAATTCTCCGCAAAAGCGTGGTGTTTGTACACGTGTTGGTACGATGACTCCAAAAAAACCAAACTCAGCATTGCGTAAATATGCGCGTGTTCGTTTAAGTAATGGAACTGAAGTAACAGCTTATATCCAAGGTGAAGGACACAATCTACAAGAACACAGTGTTGTACTAATTCGTGGTGGTCGTGTTAAAGACTTAATCGGAGTTAGATATCACATAGTACGTGGCACACTAGATACTGCTGGTGTTCAAAACAGAAGCCAAGGTCGTTCTAAGTACGGAACTAAAAAACCTAAAAAATAATAATTTGTAGATAAAGGAGGAAATAAGATGCGAAAAAGACAAGCAATTAAAAGAGATATTTTAGCTGATCCTATATATGGCTCTAAGGTTATAGCAAGGTTAATTAACCAAGTTATGCTTGAAGGAAAAAAAGGTAAAGCTCAAACAATAGTTTATAAAGCATTAGCCATTGTTAAAGAAAAAACAGGTCAAGCACCAGATGAGGTTTTTCATAAAGCTTTAGAAAACATAAAACCAGCTCTTGAAGTTAAATCACGTCGTGTTGGTGGAGCAAACTATCAAGTACCGACAGAAGTTAGAGAAGAAAGATCACTTGCTTTAGGACTCCGCTGGTTAGTAGATTATGCAAGAAAAAGAGGAGCTCATACAATGTATGAAAACCTTGCAAACGAAATCGTCGATGCTTTTAATAGCACAGGCGCAGCGGTTAAAAAACGTGAAGATACTCACAGAATGGCAGAAGCTAATAAAGCATTTGCACATTACCGTTGGTAGGAAAGGAGAAAGCTTATGGCTCGTGAATATTCACTAGAAAATACAAGAAATATAGGCATAATGGCCCATATTGATGCTGGAAAAACAACATGTACTGAACGCGTTCTATTTCACACTGGAAAGATTCATAAAATGGGTGAAACCCACGATGGTGCAGCCCAAATGGACTGGATGGAACAAGAGCAAGAACGTGGTATAACTATTACTTCAGCAGCCACTACTGCTTTCTGGAAGGGACATCGATTAAATATTATTGATACCCCAGGACACGTAGATTTTACAGCTGAAGTTACAAGATCACTTCGTGTGTTGGATGGAGCGGTAGCATTATTAGATGCTAATGCAGGTGTCGAACCTCAAACTGAAACAGTTTGGCGTCAAGCTAACGAACGAAATGTTCCGCGTATGATATTTGTTAATAAAATGGATAAAATTGGGGCGGATTTTGAAAGTTGTTTAAAGAGTATTGATAAGCGACTTGCAGTTAATGCTAAACCTATAGAATGGCCTATTGGAGCAGAAAATGATTTCAATAGTATTATTGATATAGTTAATTTAAAAGCTTATAAATATGATGGAAAGCCAGAGGAAAATCCAACTGAAATTGAAATTCCTGATAAATTAAAATCTTTAGTTGATGAAAAAAGAAATGAACTTATTGAAGCAGTAGCTGAATATGATGATGAATTAATGGAAAAATATCTTGAAGGAGAAAATGTTCCAATTGATTTAATTAAAAGGGCTATTAGAAAAGGAGTTGTTTCTGTTAAGTTTTTCCCAATTTTATGTGGAACAGCTTTAGGCAACATTGGTGTTAAATTATTATTGGATGCTATTGTTGATTATCTTCCATCTCCATTAGATGTTGAATCTATTGTTGGTACCAAACCTAACGGAGAAGAAGACGTAAGACATCCTGACGATAATCAGCCTTTATCAGCATTAGCTTTTAAAATTATGACTGATCCATTTGTTGGTAAGTTAGCATTCTTTAGAGTCTATTCTGGTACATTGAGAAGTGGTTCATATGTTTTAAATGCAACTAAGAATGTTAGAGAAAGAGTAGGACGTATTTTACAAATGCATGCTAATCATCGTCAAGAAATTACAGAAGTTTATACTGGCGATATAGCCGCTGCAGTTGGTTTAAAGAACACAGTTACAGGAGATACTCTATGTGACGAAAAACATCCAATGATATTAGAAGCTACTCATTTTGCGGATACAGTTATTTCTTTAGCTGTTGAACCAAAAACAAAAGTCGATCAAGAAAAAATGGGTGTTGCCTTAGGTAAATTAATGGAAGAAGATCCAACATTTAGAGCACATACCGATGTCGAAACAGGTCAAACTGTTATTGAGGGAATGGGCGAATTACATCTAGATGTTATAGTTGATCGTATGAGAAGGGAATTCAACGTTGAAGTTATTGTTGGTAAGCCTCAAGTGGCTTATCGTGAAACGCTTACTCAAATGGGTGAATGTGAAGGTAAGTATATTAAACAATCAGGTGGTCGTGGACAATATGGTCACGTTTGGATTAAATTTGAACCAAATCCTGATAAAGGATATGAGTTCGTTGATTCTGTTGTAGGAGGAGTTGTTCCTCGTGAATATATTCCAGTAACAGACAAAGGCTTGCAGGATGCAATGAAAACAGGTATTTTAGCTGGATATCCTATGGTGGATGTTAAGGCAACATTGTTTGATGGATCATATCATGATGTTGACTCGTCAGAAATGGCTTATAAAATAGCTGCAAGTATGGCATTAAAGGAAGCTCGTAATAAATGTAAACCTGTTTTACTAGAACCAATTATGAAACTTGATGTTACAACACCAGAAGAATATTTTGGTAATGTAATGGGAGATATTACATCTAGAAGAGGTAAACCAATGGGACAGGAATCAAAAGGTAATGCTATTGCATTAACCGCACTAGTTCCATTATCAGAAATGTTTGGGTATGCGACAAGCTTACGTTCTAATACACAAGGTAGAGCATCATTCCAAATGATACCTGATCACTATGAAGAAGTGCCAAAGAGTATTTCTGAAGTAATTATTAAGCAAAACGGTGGTCAATAACCTAAATAAGACTTGATATTTTTTCAAGAATTAGATAAAATATATTTATGTAAGTTAAAAGGAGGAAAATAAAATGGCAAAAGAAAAATTTGTACGTTCAAAGCCACATGTTAACATTGGTACAATTGGACACGTAGACCATGGTAAGACTACTCTAACAGCAGCTATTACTCAGGTTCTATCAAAAAGCGGTCAAGCAAAAGCTATGGATTATAATCAAATAGATGGTGCGCCTGAAGAAAAGGCACGTGGAATCACTATTAATACATCTCACGTTGAATATGAAACAGAAAAACGCCACTATGCACACGTAGATTGCCCAGGGCATGCTGACTATGTTAAAAATATGATTACAGGTGCAGCTCAAATGGATGGTGCTATCTTAGTTATAGCAGCAACAGATGGTCCTATGGCACAAACACGTGAACACATTTTACTTGCTGGTCAAGTTGGTGTTCCAAGAATGGTAGTATTCTTAAACAAATGTGATATGGTTGATGATGAAGAATTGTTAGACCTAGTTGAAATGGAAGTACGCGAATTGTTAACATCATATAATTTTGATGGTGACAATACACCTATTATCCGTGGATCAGCATTGAAAGCACTTGAAGGAGACGAAGCTGCTCAAAAATCTATTACTGATTTAATGGCAGCAGTTGATGAATGGATTCCAACTCCAGAAAGAGCTACAGACAAACCATTCCTTATGTCAGTTGAAGACGTATTTACAATCACAGGACGTGGTACTGTTGTTACAGGCCGTGTTGAACGTGGTCAACTAAAAATCAATGATGAAGTTGAAATTGTTGGATTAAAACCAACTAGAAAAACAGTTGCAACAGGAATTGAAATGTTCCGTAAACAATTGGATTTTGCAGAAGCTGGAGATAACGCAGGTGTATTACTTCGTGGTATTTCTAGAGAAGATGTTGAACGTGGTCAAATCTTGGCAAAACCAGGCTCAGTTACTCCACATAAGAAGTTTGAAGCACAGGTTTATATACTAAGTAAAGAAGAAGGCGGAAGACATACTCCATTCTTCTCGAACTATCGTCCACAATTCTATTTCAGAACAACAGACGTAACAGGTGTTGTAGAATTACCTGCTGGTGTTGAAATGGTTATGCCTGGAGATAACATTAGTATGGTTGTTGATTTAATAGCTCCAATAGCTATTGAAAATGGTACTAAGTTCTCAATCCGTGAGGGTGGTAGAACAGTTGGTGCTGGCTCAGTTAGTAAAATTATTGAGTAATTAATAAATCAATAAAAAAGTGAAATGTATTTGCATTTCACTTTTTCTTTTTTTAAAAATCGTATATTAATTTAGATTTATTTACTTTTATAATATTGCCTAATATAACTAATGCTGGTAATCAATTGTAGAATAGCAGTGATTACTAATAATATATAGAAAGGCGTTTCTAGATTACTATAAATATGGGTTAACAAACCGATTGCTATCATTGGATAAAGGAATATAGCCTTTACTTTTCCCCATTTTGTTACGTTAAATAAGTTCGATTTCTTGTATAGTAATACATTTAAAACAGCAATTATAATCTCTAAGACAAGTGGTATAACTAAGTAAATGTCTATATAAATAGTTGCTAATAATAGAGCCCCACCAACTAATAATTTATCGGCAATTGGATCTATTCTTTTGCCATATTCTGACACAACATCCCATTTTCTGGCTAGGAATCCATCAATTCCATCGCTTAAAGATGCAACAATAAAAATTATAGTTGCAATCCCTAAATCATATACAAAAGCAATAGGGAAGATGCCGGCTGCTATAAGCCTAATTGTTGTAATAATATTTGGAATATGTTTTTTCATTTTATTCACCAACCCCATTTTATCCTTAAAAAATCTTTATGTCAAATGAATTGTATTTATAATTGATTTAATTTATGATATACTATAGTAGTAAAAATAAACATAAATTCATTGCTATTAGGAGGTATTTAAGTGAAAAATAATAAAGAAAATAAAGGCAGTACAATATGGATTGTTATGTTTTTTGTTATTGTACTAATTTTAAGTATTGTTATAACAGAAATTTTAGCAACCGAAAGCGGAAAAATAAAGATGACAGAGTATGTTAATGAGCTCTCAACTGAAAATGAAAGTTTAATTCTCTTATCTATTGATGAGTGTACTGAGTGTAATCAAATTAACAGAACTCTTCAAGAAATTGAGACTAAAAATGGAATAAATACGTATGAACTTAACGTTGATGATTTAAGCGACAGCGATCTTAACGTATTATTTTCTTCAAGTGACTTGATAGATATTGACACGTTACCTACAGTGTTGCACATGAGCGCTGGTGCTGTAATAGGGAGTTATACTGACGACTTGGAATATAATGATTTATTAGAGTATATAAGTGTTTATAAAAAAATAACTGTTAAAGAATATCTTGAATTAGTTAAGGAAGACGAAGAAAAATTTATATACATTGGTAGACCAACCTGTGGATATTGTATAAAGAGTGAACCTTTGACAAAACGTATTTCTTATGAATTAGATAAAAATATTTACTATATTAATATAGATGAAGAAAGTGACAGTGATTTGGAATTATTAGAAACAGAAACTGATGGTATATACAGGGGTTCAACACCATTATTTCTTATTACAAAAGCCGGTGCTATTGTTGATTATAAAGAAGGCGCTGGTACTTATGATAATTTAAATTCATTCTTTAAAGGTGAAAATAATCAATAGGTGAAAAGAGGTTAAATTATGAAGTCTATATATCCGAGAGTCATGAAATTCAAAGCTAAACATCCTCTTACAGTTGGGTGGCGAACAAAAGCTCATTGTAGGGTTGTAGAAGACCATATTAACGACGAAGAAAAGGTTGTATATGCTTTTACAGCTCAGAAAAACGATAACTATTTTGATATAATTACTACCTGCGTTGTGGTACTAACGGATAAACGTATAATTATAGGTCAAAAAAGGGTTTTATTTGGTTATTTCTTTTATTCAATTACGCCCGATATGTATAATGATTTTCAAATTAAAATGGGGTTAATATGGGGTAAAGTCTATATTGATACAGTTAAGGAATTAGTAATTTTATCAAATATCTCTAAATCAGCTTTAGTTGAAATTGAAACTGAAATATCAACACTTATGATGAGAGAAAAGAAAAAATATGGTATTAATAAAAGAATAAGAGAATAATTGTTTTATATTTAAGGATGGTGCTATATGAAGAAAATGTTTGGAGTAGTAGTAGTTTTATTAATAATATATATTGCTTTTCAGGTGTTATATGGTTCTACTGTTGGACGTCGAACTAGTTCTTATAAAATAGCTGCAAATGGAACTTCATATGAAGTTCAAGAAGTTTATTCTGCTAGGCACAAGACTGCTAATCGTGAAAATGCTGATAAAAACAATTACTATTATGAAATTAAAAAGGATGGAACAACCGTATTTTCTTTTAAAACGATTGGTGATTATAAAGGAATAGAAAAATTTTTAAATAAACTTGAGATATATGAGGATGATAATGTTATCTGTATGTATCCTATTTTTAAGAAAAAAATGGATGATATTGATGTTACTTGTAATAGTAATGGTAAACAGAGTTTATATGCTAATTTAAAGGGATCTAATGTAGGTCTTGATGGATTTGTTTCAAATCTTAAAACTCAAGGTTATAGCCATCCATCTTGGGAAACTATAAATTTAGAAACTATTGCAGCGGGATCTTTTCATATCTATCGAAACAACATTGTTAAAGGTCAGAATATAACTTTATGGCAATATAAAGGATTTTATCGTATAACTAATATTAGTCAAAAATTTATATCAACTAATAACAATGATCAATATGAGCCTAATCTTACTGCTATGGTGAATCAATATTATGTTGTTCCTGATTATAAAAGCAAGACTAAATTTACGCGTTTGTTTGTTACTAATCTTATTTCCGGTACAATGATAATTATGGATCTTGGTGTTGAAATGCCTTACAATTCACTTGTTCAGGGGGTAGTTGATAACAAAATATATTATGTTGATTGCAGTAATAAGATTCAATATGCTGTTGATATATACGATGAGAAAGTAGAAATAACAGGCGATTTAAATAATAGTACAAAATTTTATGATAAAGGTAAATGGAATAAGAAATCAATTTATGAAGTAGTTGATAATAATTTGAAATTTATTTACGATGATAATATACCGGAAAATTTAACAAGTTATGCTCCGATTTTTACTGGTCAAACGGGTGGGGAAACAGATGGGTACTATTATTTATGTATCAAAGAAAAAAATGAAGTGGGATTCTATCGTGTAGATAAACAGAACTCAAATATTTTAACATTGCTATTTAGAGTTCCGACAATAAATAGAATAAAATTTATAGCTGATGATATATATTTTGTTAGTAATGATACTTTATATTCATACCAAGAAAACCTTGGATTGAGACCATTGATAAAATATAATGAATTTATTTTTAATAGTAGTGATTTATATAATGTATACATAGATGAATAAAAATAGTAGGAGTGGTAAATGTGATACTTAGAAAACCATATGCTTTACTTATTAAAAATTTTAAGAAAATACATTTGGTTTTGTGTGTTTTTATGGTCTATATTGCTTATCGTTCAAGTAATATTTTTACCTTTTTTAATGATTTGATAAACCATGGTACATTTGACCGTACTGCTTTTTCACTTCCTTCTACATATATTAATATATATATGTTTATTATAACTATCTTTATAGTGGCAGTAACGCTAGTTATATATATTTTAATGCGTGAAAAAAAGAAGCCTAAGCTATTATATTTATTAATAATATTTTTTTACTTGGCTTTAATAATCTTCTTTTTTGGAACATATAATACTCTTGAAGCAATTGAAATATCTACTATGAATCCAAGAACTCTCAGAATTATAAGAGATATTACCGGTATTATTTGTTATGTACAATATGCTTTCATCATTTTAATAGCTATTAGAGCGCTTGGTTTTAATATTAAAAAGTTTAATTTTGGTGAGGATTTAGCTGAATTAAAGATAGATGTTAGCGATAATGAAGAGTTCGAACTTAATGTTGGTATAGATTCACGAAAGATTGGAAGAAATCTTCGAAGAGGAAAAAGAGAAGTTAAATATTTTGTGGTTGAAAACTTCTTCGTTTTGTCACTTATTTTGCTTGTGTTAGTAACCTTCCTTGGTATTGGAGTGTTTTTAAATACACAAGTTTATAACAAAGTTCACTCTCAATACAAGTCGTTTAAAGTAAATAATTTTATAGTTCAAGCAAATGAAAGTACCTTTACACGAATAAATCAACGAGGAATTGAAATAGCACCTGATGGTAAAATATTTGTTATAAGTAATATTACATTTAAAAACGTTGATAATAAGCCTCATAAACTTGATCTTGATGATATAAATTTAACATTTGGCAAAGATATTTTTAGCCCAATTATATCACGTTACCAATCTTTTCTTGATTTAGGTACTGGATATATTAATCAATCAATAAAAGCAGGGGAAACAAGGGCTTTCATTTTTGTATTTGAAGTTGATGAAAAAGTGAAATTAAATAAATTAATATTCAGATATAGAGAAAGCCTACATATAAGCCCTGCCAAACTAGAAGCTAAATATAAAAGAATACGATTAAATGGAAAAATAAACGATGAAGTAGTTAATGTTGATGGGGTAAAAATGAATGAAGAACTGTCATTTGAATCATCTTCACTAGGTAAAACAAAATTGAAAATAAACGACGTACAAATTGCAGACTTATTTATTTATGAAGCAAAGGCTTGCTCGGGAATTGTTTGTAATATTTATCAAAATAATTTAACAATGGAGTATACGACTGAAAAGGCTACATTAATGAAACTTTCATTTGATTATATCAAAGATCCAACTACTGTTATAAACAATGTTGCCAAGCTGTCACATCTTGTCAATTCGTTTGGTTCTATTTACTATAGTGTGGGTTCTAAGAATTACTCAACTGAATTAAGTAATGTAACACCATCTAATTATAATGGCAGCGATTTATATTATAAGGTTTCGTCTAATATTAAAAATGCAGATAGCATTCAATTGGTATTCTGTATAAGAGATAAACAATTTGTTTACAAATTAAAATAAGGGATTAAATCCCTTTTTTAGTTTTTAACAATTATACCGCAAGCAATGCGTTCTCCAGCATCACCTGAAGGTTGGGTTCTATAATCATCTGGCTTTAGATGGACAATAACAGCTTTCTTGATTATATCTTCAGGTTTAAACCTGCTGGTATAAAAAGTCATGAAAGAGTAGCCATTATTGGATAGAAGCGATGGTAAATCACCAGCATGAAAGGGATGCTCTTTTTTTGTTGGATTGTAATGGCCTTTGGCCATTTTAAAGTGATCTTCAGAATCATCACAGGTGCTTCCCTCATGGATATGAAATGCAAAGAATCCGGTATTTTCCTGATTGTTGGTTGTTTTATTTACAGATGGTAAGTTCGCAATTTCAACCTTTACAAGGGTACCATCTAACCAAGGGAAAAAATCTATTTTTCCATCTAGTTTTGGGGCAAACTCATTTCCAATTAAATGTGTTGTAGCATATGGCATATAATCCTCCTTGATACATTTTATACAAAAATTTATTATATATTCTTTTGTATTGCAATAGCGTCTTTTTTTCAAATGCTATACATATAATTTGTTGGAGGCAAGACAAGATATATGAGAGAAGAAACAATGGCGGTAGGTATCCCAAAAGCATTACTTTATCATAATTACCATGTTTTGTGGGAACATTTTTTTAATGAACTCGGGGTTGATTTAGCATATAGTAAATCGACCGATAAAGAAATTTTAGAGAGGGGTAAAAAGCATTCGATTGATGAAGCTTGTTTATCCTTAAAAATATACTTAGGGCATGTTGATTATCTAATGGATAAAGTTGATTATATTTTAGTGCCTAGGATTGTATCTTTAAAAAAATATGATAAATTATGCACTAATTTTTATGCTTTATATGACATAGTAAACAATTTATTTAATACTAAAATAATAAATTACAACATTGATATAGATAATCACATAAATGAGAAAAAAGCATTTATCAGAATGGGAAAGGATCTTGGTTTTACAAGAGCTTCATCAGTCCATGCTTATATGAAAGCTAAGCGAATAGTTAAGCGAAATGCTAAGCATCGCTTTATCAAACAAAGTCATCTATTAGAAAGTCCGAAATTAAAAATTCTTTTGGCAGGGCATCCTTATAACTTACGTGATAAGTTTATTGGAGGAATGGTAGCGAACATTTTAAAAAAACTTGATGTTGAAATAATTTATAGCGATATTTATGATGAGAGAGAATCTCGCGATAAATATAAAAGTATTTCACCACGCTTATACTGGACATATAATCAAGACATAATCAATTCAATTCTTTATTATCAACAGAAAGTAGATGGTATTATTATGATTACTAGTTTTCCATGTGGCCCAGATTCTTTAGCTAACGAAATGTGTTTAAGAAAAATTGATAAGCCAATCATCAATCTAATTATAGATGAATTAAGTAGTGAGGTAGGATTAGAAACAAGAATAGAGAGTTTTATAGATATTATCAAAGCGAGGTTAAAAAATGGATAAAAAGATTATTACTTTTCCACAGTTGGCTAACTATCATATACCAATTGAGTTTTTATTAACTAATCTTGTTGAGTGTGATGTTTTAAAATCCCCGCCTATTACACAAAAAACAATTGAATTGGGTTCTAAACATAGCCCTGAATTTGTTTGTATGCCATTTAAATATAATCTTGGTAATTTTATAGAATCATTGGATTTAGGTACAAATGTTTTGTTACAGGCTGGTGGTGGTTGTCGTTATGGATATTACGCTGAGGTTCAAAAACAAATCCTAAAAGATTTAGGTTATAAGTTTGAGTTTTATTCTATAACTGAAACTGATAAAATCGCTATTATATCAGTTTATAAGACGTTAAAGTCATTGAATCCTAAGCTGAAGTTCTTTAAATATCTTTATTATTTAATTATTACTTTTAAGATGATTCACTACATGGATAAAATTGATATATATATTAGAAAAAATATTGGTTTTGAAGTAATCCCTGATAGTTTTGATAAGTTATTATTAGAGATGTTGGATGATTTTAAGAATACAACTGGATTGTTTCATTTGAATAAATTATATCGTATATATCTCTCTAGATTTAAGAAACTAGAAATAAATAAGCCTAATAAAAATTTAAAAATAGGTGTTATTGGAGAACTTTATACTTTGATGGAACCTTTCTCTAATTATGATTTAGAAAAAATGTTAGCCAAAATGAATGTTGAGGTAAGTAGGTATACAAATGTTACTTATTTAATAATTACTAAGAGATTTAATAATAAGAAAATGTTAAAAATATGTAATAAATATTGTAAATATCCAATAGGAGCTGATGGTATGGATAATATAGCTAGTGCTATTTCCCTAGCTTTAGAGGGATATGATGGTCTTATACACATTAAGCCCTTTGGTTGCACCCCGGAGATTGGTGCAATGCATATTTTAAACAAAGTCAGTGAAGATTATAAAATCCCTATTATATATTTCACTTTTGATAATCAGACCTCGATAGAGGGAATAAAAACTCGTTTAGAGGCATTCTACGACATGATAAAGATGAGGAGGAGTAAATGATGAGAGAATGTTGGTTAGGTATTGATGTAGGGTCTATTTCGACTAAAGGTGTTATTATTGATGAAAACAATAAAATAATTGCTACTTCATATTTATGGACAGAGGGAAATCCTATGGAGGCTGTAAAAAAGGTTATTAATAATTTAGAACAGAAGTTACTAGAGAAAAACAGTGTTGTTGTTGGAGTAGGTGTTACGGGGAGTGCTAGAAAATTAATTGGCTCCATGGTAGGAGCAAATATGATTAGAAACGAAATAACAGCCCATGCTATAGGTACTTTGTCATTATTTCCTAATGTTAAAACTATACTTGAGATAGGTGGCCAAGATTCTAAAATAATTATTTTAGAAGATGGCGTAGTTGTCGATTATGCCATGAATACATTATGTGCAGCAGGAACCGGTTCATTCCTAAGTTCCCAAGCAAAAAGATTAGGGGTACGGGTAGAGGACTTTGGAGATATCGCCCTTAAATCAGATAATCCTGCAAGAATAGCTGCGAGATGCACCGTTTTTGCAGAATCCGATTTAGTTCACAAAACCCAAGCTGGTTATAAAAAAGCAGAAATAATAGCAGGTTTATGTGATTCTGTTGTTAATAATTATTTAAATAATGTAGCTAGAGGGAAGAAAATAATTCCTCCTATTGTCTTTCAAGGAGGAGTTAGCAAAAATAAGGGGGTTATAAGATCCTTTGAAAAAATATTAAACGAAAAAGTACATGTAGATGAATTAGGTCATCTAATGGGTGCTTTAGGAATAGCTATTCTTTCAAGAAAGACACAACTAAAAGAGCCCTTTTCCTTTAATATCACAAACGAGAAATTCGAAACAAAAGGTCATGAATGTTCAAATTGTCCTAATCGTTGTGAAATAGTAGGTATTTATAAAAATAAAGAGTTAATTGATGTATGGGGAAACAGATGTGAAAAGGGTGTAAATAGTTAGAATTTTAACTATATGAATATAAGTTTTAAAATATGCAATAATCATTTGACATTGTTTAATAATATATATATACTTATATATGACAATATGTCATTAAGGAGAATGCATGATGGTAAAACAAACATTTTTAAATTTATCAACAGAAAAACAAGAACGAATATTAGAAGCTGCAAAACGTGAATTTTCAAGAGCTTCACTAAACGAAGCCTCAGTTGCTAACATAATAAAAGACGTGGGTATTCCTAGGGGAAGCTTCTATCAATATTTTAATGATTTAGAAGATATATTTTATTATATTTTAGAAAATCACTCTCAAGATATAAAGCAACGTTTGACAACTAATTTAGTCTATTTTAAAGGAGATATTATTAAATCTTTTGCTGATCTATATAAATATATTTTAGATAAGGTTAGTGAAGATAACAATAAATTATATTTTAAAAATATATTTTTAAATATGGATTATAAACTCGAAAAGAAGTTTTTACCAAATTTGGAGGATAATTTAAATGAAATTATTCAACTTGTTGATATTACATCATTAAATATTAATAGTCGTTTACAATTGATATATGTACTTGAAATTATTGAAGCTGTAATGATGCGAAATCTTGTTCAAGTTTTTCAAAGAAGTCTTTCTAAAGAGAAAGACATAGAAATATTTATAAAAGAACTCTTATTACTTAAAGAGGGCCTTTATAATAAAAGTTGAAGTTAATCAGAACTTCAACTTTTTAATTGGGTGCCTGGATAATAATGACTCAATATATTTTCGTAAGTATAGCCTTCCTTTGCCATTCCATTAGCTCCATATTGGCTCATGCCAACACCATGGCCGTAACCTCTTGTAACAATAACAGCTATTGTACCATCTGTTTTTATATCAAAATCAGCTGACCTTAAACCTAATAGAGAGCGCAATTCTATCCCGGTATAAATATTATCACCAATTTTTATTTTATCAATTCTATTACCACTAGTTTTTGAAAGTACTTCTACATTTGTCGTTGCATTAAAATCAAGACCAATAATTGAACTTAAAATGTTAAATTCTTTTGTTGTTTCCCTTAGGTAACTACTAGCATCTAGATCCCAGTGGCTATCAACACTTTTTAAATATGGAAAAGAATTTCCCCATACTGCTATAGCGTCCTCGGTTTGACCGTTGCTAGTTGAATGATAAACGGCTTCAATATAAGTACCATTATAGGTTAAATATTGACTTTCAGTTTCAGATACAGCATTCTTTATTTTATTATAATATGTTTGGAAATCCGCTCCCCACATTAATTTTAATTGACCTATATCTTTATATACTTGGTTAGATGTATTGTCTTTTAAAACTTGATTTGTTTCAATTTTTTTCAAGGCGTAGGTTCTTGCTAGAACGCTTTGTGCTTTCAATGCTTCACTATTGAACGAGGCAGGCATTTCACCTGCGACTACCCCAACAATATAATCTTCTAAAGCAATTTGTTCAACAGTTCCGTTATATCTATAGACGGTAACTATATTTTCGGCAGGAGTAGGTATGGTAGGGGGTGCAGGGGCAACTTTTGCAGGGGGTTGTTCTATAGGGGTTATAGGAGGTTCAGGAGCAGGTGGGGTAACATTGTCAATAATATTTTTATTAGGTGGGGTAGCAGCCTCTTGGTATGAAGAAGTTTCATGAGTCTCCTTAACTATCGGTGTTGTTATTTTGCTTTCGTTAGTTTGCTCGATCGTTTCCTCTTTCTGGAAAATATCAGTTACTGTTTTGTTTTCTCCAAAAATATCTATTTGTTCAACATATTTATATTTTGGTTCAAAAGAATTTTTTAAATTATTAAATTGGTAATTTGAAATAAATAAAGATCCTACGACTAAACCACCAACAACAAGAAACACTTTCCCCATTTTAAAATCAATCTTTTTTTCTTTAATATAATTGACAACTTTATTATATATAGTTTCAATTTTTTCTTTTTTTCCCTTAAATTCAAAATCTGTACCAAATTCATAATCAAAATCAACAAATAGATAGAGAGATTCTTCCTCATTTTCCTCATTACTAATTTTCAAATGTTTATAAAACATAATATCACCTATGATTAGTATCTTTTAAAATGGTCAAAATAATACTGTTGTAAATAATAAAATCTGTAATTTCAACATATACTAATTTTCAAAGGGGTGTTTTCGAATGGATTTTATGCATACTCTAGAGGTTCTTTTAAGAAGTGTAGTCTCTCTGGTGGCCTTATTTTTTTTGACAAAGATGTTAGGCAAAAAACAAGTATCTCAGCTTAGTGCTTTCGATTATGTTATTGGTATATCAATGGGATCCATAGCAGCTGAAATGACAATAAATATGGATGCCCCATTTTTTGACGGCCTAACAGCTATGGCTGCTTATGCAATAGTTGCCTTTTTAGTTTCTTATCTAACACTTAAAAGTATTCGTTTACGAAGATTCTTTACGGGAGTACCTATTATTTTAATACAGGATGGTAAAATAATTAAAAAGAATTTACGAAAAGCCCTTCTTGATCTTAATGATTTACTTGAGGAGGCTCGTAATGAAGGATATTTTGAAATAGGTGAAATAGCTTATGCAATTATGGAAACGACCGGGCATATTAGTTTTCTTCTTAAGACAGAAAATAGACCTGTTACACTTAAGGATTTAAAATTAAAAGATACAGTAGCTGGTTTGTCAGCTAATGTCATAATAGACGGTAATATTATGGAGAATAATTTAAAAATCATAAAAAAAGAAAAGAAATGGCTTATAAAAGAAATAAAAAAACAGGGATACGAGAACCCTGAATCTATTTTTTTAGCTACTGTAGATGTTAATTATAAAGTTGTAATATATGAATATTCAGAAAACATAGAGCCTAAAGATGTTTTAGAATAATTACAGTTTAAAATCGTCGGTTTTTTTATCATTCATATCTTTTCCATCGTAGAAAGTTCTTTCTTTAAAACGAGCTGTTTTAGCTATAATATTTGAGGGAAACATTCTGACGAGTTTATTAAAATTTGAAATAGTATCATTGTAATATGCTGTATATCCATTTAGTTCAGCTTCGTTTTCTCTTAAAGAAAAATCCATTTGAGTAAAACTGTCCAATTTAACTAATTCTCTATATTTAAACTTTAAATTAGAAAATTCTCTTGTTATAGAAACAAGTATGCGTTCTAATTCAAAACTTGATAACTCAGAATCTTTTATATCTTTTAATTCAATCATTACTTCTTCATCAACATGTTCTTTTATAAAACCGGCAGCTTTTCTTAATTGATCAAATCTCTCTCTTAAAGTTGTATCAATTTTGCCTTCAACTTCATTTATTTTTATTAAATATCTCTGGAAGGAATTGTAGTATATTACATATACTAATCCAAGGATACACACAACAATTGTAATTAATGAAAAAAACATTAAGCTATCCACATTATCACCTATTCTTCATTAATGAGTATAACAAAATAAGAAGAATTTTTCAATCCTTCTTATCTTATTTGTCCAAACGAAGGGCTATAATTAATGGGCTCTTCAAAGTCAACATAATTTAAATAAATAATTAATA
The DNA here is from genome assembly GCA_002411005.1 of Caryophanales bacterium UBA5348. Classification (GTDB taxonomy): domain Bacteria; phylum Bacillota_I; class Bacilli_A; order RF39; family UBA660; genus DHQC01. Next base: position 45,348 of record DHQC01000009.1, read on the forward strand.
GTAGGTGCCATAAACCAGTGTTAGGATCACTTATTATAATATGGTCTCTCCCAGCAGCTTCAATAACGCCTGTAAATATTTTATCTCGCCATTCTACCGAATCAGGGTAGGACATATAAAATTTAGCAACTTTACCTTTATTTAATCTTAAAATATTCTCGATGTAAGATTGCTCTGTACCTTGCAGATTAGTTATATTTTGTTCAATTGATGGACCCATTTGTTGATTTGGTGTAGGCGTTTGTAGAGCACTTCCTGGAAACATTGGATTTGGATAATAACTGTTATTCATAAAATCATTCCTCTCTTAGAATCTATTTAAATATATGTTGTTTTTAAAAAAATAGACTAATTTATCCTTTTCTTAATTATTTAGAGAACTTTAAGAATATAAATAGATAGGATTATTTAAAAAAATAGTTAAAACATTTACTTTAATTGATATTCTTGATATAATTTAAAACGAGTATTAAATTACTCCTTGCTTTTCACTAATGAGAAAAGCCAAAAGACCAAGAGGAGGTGAAAACATGAAATATGAAATCATGTTTATCGTAAGACCTGATATGGAAGAAGCAAATCTAAAGGAAGTTGTTACTAGTTTTGAAAACATTCTAATTAACAATGAAGCTAAGATTATAAATTCTAAAAATATGGGTCAAAGAGAATTAGCTTATGAAATTAAAAAATATAAGCGCGGATTCTATTATGTGTACCAAATTGAAGCTCCAGTAAAAGCGATAAATGAATTTGATCGTTTAGCTTTACTAAGTGAAGATATGATACGCCATATGATTATTAGATTAGAAGATTAAGGAGTTGTTGATATGAATAAAACTTTTTTAGTAGGTCATTTAACGAAAGACCCTGATCTTAAGTATTTAAGTAATAATACAGCTGTTGCAACTTTTACAGTTGCAGTTAATCGTACTTTTACCAATCAAAGCGGTGAAAGAGAAGCTGATTTCATAAATGTCGTTGTATGGCGTAAACAAGCTGAAAATGTTAAGAAATATTTAAGTAAAGGCAGTTTGGTTGGAATTGATGGACGTATTCAAACTAGAAATTATGAAAATCAAGAAGGCAAGCGAGTATATATTACAGAAGTTGTTGCAGATAATGTACAATTTTTAGGTCCTAAAGGACAAAGGGATAATAGTAGTAGTGGTGTTAGTCCACAGGATTTTAGTGGCTATGAGAATCAAATTCCACCAGTATCTACAAATATAAGTGATGAACCTTTTGCTGATTTTGGCGAAACGGTTGAACTTAGCGAGGACGATATAGCATTTTAAAGTAAGGAGGAAAACTAAATGGCAGAACCATATAGAAGAAGAAAAAAAATTTGCCAAATGTGTGCTGGTAAATCAGTAGACTATAAAGATATTGAAATTATCAAAAAATATATAAATGAAAAACATAAGATAGTACCAAGAAGAGTTACTGGTGCTTGTGCAAGACATCAAAGATTTATTGCTGGTCAAGTTAAAAGAGCACGTTTTATGGCATTAGTTCCATATTCAAAATAAAAAAGATAGTTTTATCTTTTTTTTATAAAAACAGCTGAATATATAGTATAATTAATATAAGGATGTGATAATATGCAAATAAATGCAGATAAAGTAAAAGAACTTATTGAAGAGTCTTCACAAGTAATTATTATGTCTCATACTAATTTGGATTTAGATGCTTTAGGATCTTCCTTAGGATTATATTATTTATGTAAAACAATAGGCAAAAATGCAAGTTTATTAATAGACGATGATAATCACGAGACAGGCGTTGCAAGAAGTTTAAGAGAAATAAAACGTCAAAAAATATACGTGAAAATTAGGAAATATTCTGAAATAGAAAAAACAATAGATAAAGAAACATTATTGATTATAGTTGATACTAATGCTTCAAACCTTTTACAAAATAAAAACCTTTTGAAAACAAAGAATATTATTGTTATTGATCACCATATCAAAAATAATGAAAATGTAATACAACCCAAATACGAATATATTAGTGAAGAACAATCCAGTGCTGTAGAAATAATAATTGAATTATTAAAACATTTAGATATTTACATTCATCCCTATATAGCTACAATAATGTTAGCTGGTATTTTCGTAGACACAAATGATTTTTTTAGTAAAACAGGCCATAAAACTCATGATGCAGCATCTTATTTGTATCAAAGTGGGGCTCTTTTAGAAGAATTACAATATTTATTAAAAGAGGATATGGAAAAATATAATAATCAACAGAAAATTATAAGAGAAGCAGAAAAAATTAATTCTCATTTTATTATTGCTAAGGGGCACGATTCTCATTTCTATCGTAAAGAGGAATTAGCTAAAATATCTGATAAGATGTTATTTTTTAATGATATTGAAGCATCTTTTACAATTGGTAAGTTGGACGAAAAAACAATAGGTATTAGTGCTAGATCTTTAGGTAATGTAAATGTTCAAAAAATAATGGAACGTTTAGGTGGGGGAGGTCATTTATCTGATGCAGCTACTCAGCTTGAAGGGGAGACACTAGAAGCATCGTTTATTAAACTAAAAAAGATTGTTAATAAATTGAAGGGTGGTTTTTAGATGAAGGTTATTTTTCTTAAAGACGTTAAAGGTCAAGGTAAGGCTGGAGATGTAAAAGAAGTAAGTGATGGATATGCTAAGAATTTTCTTATAAAAGGTGATCTTGCCGTTCCGGCTACTAGCACAAGTATGAAACGTTTAAAGGTTGAAACTGATGCAAAGGAAGCTGAGGAACAAGAAGTTATTAAAGAATGTGAAAAAGTAAAAAAAGAACTAGAAAACAAAGTTTTAATTTTCAAAGTTAAAACTGGAGAAAAAGACAAAGTGTTTGGTAGCATTTCCTCTAAGCAGATAAGTTCAGAATTATCTGATATGGGTTATGATATAGAAAAAAAGAGTATTTTTCTTCCTGAACAATTATCTAGTTTAGGAGTACATATTGTTAAAATTATTCTACATAAAAAGGTTATATTAAAATTAAAAATTCAATTAGTTAGGGAGTAGTGGTAATATATGAATGGACGTGCTGTACCACATAATGTAATAGCTGAGCAATCAGTATTAGGAGCAGCTTTTTTATCAAAGTATGCTTTACAGAAAGTTTGTGATGAACTCACAACTGAATCTTTTTATATTGAAGCGCATGCTAAAATTTTTGATTGTATTTCAGAATTAAAAGCTAGTAATATTCCGGTTGATATGACTACTGTTTCAGCGCGCCTTAAAGACAAAAAGGAATTAGTAGCTATTGGAGATATAGATTATTTATTAGCTGTTGTAAATTCTGTTCCTACGGCCGCTAATGTTGATTATTATATTAATTTGGTTAACCAAAAAGCATTATTAAGAAAGCTTATTGATACCGCTAATGATATATCTAATAGTGCGTATGATGAAAAAATAGATTTTAACGAATTAATCGATAGCGCTGAGCGTAAGATGTTTGGTGTTTCTAAAATGAGACGTGGTAGTGAGTTTAGAAATATCCAAGACGTCTTAGCTAAAACACAATCAGATTTAGAAAAACTAGCTGCTGTTGGTAATGAGGTTACAGGTTTATCGACAGGGTTTGGCCAAATAGATAAACTAACATCGGGATTACACGAAACTGAACTTGTTATAATTGCTGCCCGCCCAGGTATGGGTAAAACAGCCTTTTTACTTAATTTGGCAACTGCTGCTGCTAGCGATAAGAAAACAGTGGCTATATTTAACCTAGAAATGAATGCTGAACAATTAGCGACGAGAATGATAAGTTCTTTAGGACAAATACCATTAAATAAATTACGTACTGGGAGATTGGAGCACAATGATTGGAAAAGGGTAAATGAAGCTATGAGTCAGCTTGCTGATACAAACATATATATAGATGATACTCCAGGTATTACAATCGGTGAAATAAAAGCAAAATGTAGACGTTTAGCTGCTACACCTGGCGGTTTGGATTTTGTTTTAATTGATTATTTGCAACTTATTACTAGTAGCGAACGTTATGGTGGAAATAGGCAACAAGAAGTTTCAGATATTTCAAGAGCGTTAAAAACAATGGCCTTGGAGTTAAATATCCCAGTGGTTGCTGCTGCTCAATTATCGAGGGAAGTTGAAAAAAGAGATGATAAACGTCCACTGATGAGTGACTTAAGAGAATCTGGTTCGATTGAACAAGATGCTGATATAGTTGCCTTCTTATTCCGAGCCGATTATTACAATAAAGAAGCAAGAATGGATGATTTTAATAGTGAGAGTGAATTTATTCTTGGTAAAAATAGAAGTGGTCCTACGGGAACAGTAGACTTGTTATTTAAAAGAAATACTGGTACTTTCTTAAATTATAAGAGGGAAGAGAAAGAAGAATAAAAAATGAAAGTTGTTGTACTAGCTAGTGGTAGCAAAGGCAATGTAACATATGTTGAAGAAAAAGGAACACGTATCTTAATAGATATTGGTAAATCATGTGCTTATGTTGAAAAGAAACTAAAAGAACTAAATATTAATCCTAATACTATAAATGCAATATTAATTACCCATACTCATATTGATCATATAGTTGGTATTGGAACGTTTTATAAAAAATATAAGCCAGAAATTTATATTATGCCAAAAATGTTTCCGGCTTTAAGTGAGTATTTGTCAGATTTTAATTGTACATATTTTACAAAAATAACTCAGATAAACGACATTAGAGTGAATGTAATAAAGACATCACATGATGTTCCTGACTCAGTAGGCTTTCTGATGAATGACGAACTTGTTTATATAACTGATACAGGTTATTTGAATGACCGTTATTTACCTATGTTAGAAAATAAAAGTATGTATATTATGGAAAGTAATCATGATATTGAAATGCTTTATAATGGAAAATATCCATACCATTTAAAAAGACGTATTGCTAGTGATATAGGTCACTTATCTAATACTGATTCTTCTAATTATTTATCAAAAATAGTTGGAAGTAATACTAAACATATTGTTTTAGCGCATCTTAGTAAGGAAAACAATACTAGAGATAAGGCCTTAGAAACATTGTTTAATGCAATAGAAAGAACAGAGAACTTAGATGTTGTAGTTGCTGAGCAAGATGAAAGGACTAAGGTAATTGAAATATGATAAAGATTATATGTGTTGGAAAAATAAAAGAAAGATATTGGTCTGCTGCAATAGAGGAATATTTAAAAAGATTGTCCAAATATACAAAAATACAAATTATTGAAATTGAGGATGACGGCAACGATGATATGGACAGATCGTTAAACAATGAGAAAGAAAAGATATTAAAAAAAATTAAACAACAGGATTATATTATAACCTCGGAAATTGACGGTATAATGTATGATTCAATATCCTTTTCTGAAAAAATTGAAGAGTTATTTGTTGCAGGCAATAGTGATATAACATTTATTATAGGCGGCTCTTATGGACTACATAGCGACGTTAAAGAAAAAGCTAATTTAAAACTATCTTTTTCAAAAATGACATTTCCGCATCAATTATTTAGAGTTATTTTATTGGAACAAATATATAGATCTTTTAGAATTATTAATAATGAAAAGTACCATAAATAGAACAAAGACCTAAAGATAGGTCTTTTTTATTGGAAAAGTGTTTAAAATCTTAAAGATTACTTGCATAATACATAAAATATGCTATAATAAAAGCCTATTTTAATTTACTGGGGGTATTTTTATGGGGAGTTTATTAAAAGAAACAAATTCAATTTTACAAGGCAAGTCAGTTAAGGATATGTTCTATAAGAACATTGCTAACGGTGTGTCAGTTTTCACATATAAGGGTTATATGGTTCGTTTAGCTCATAACAAAGATGAATATTTGAGACTAAGTTGCTCTAGTGAAGATATATTAATTGATTTAATTCCTCTTGGTGATGAAGTGATGAAAAGTAATATTATCGCCTCTTATCTGATGGATATTGACGATTATAACGAATTGTTGCATACAGCTGAGTGGAATAGCAATCCTCTAAATCGCCAAAGAGAACTTAAAGAAAATGACAATCTTGGTTTTAGATGTATTAATTTAAGACTTTATAATGAATGCGAAAAATCAACTAAAGATCGTAGTAATGTAAAAAAATTAAGGATGGGTTTATTTTAATCCATCCTTTAATATATCCATAACTAATTCATAAACAGAATTGTAAGATCTCATAGTTTTACTTTTTAATTCTATAATACTATTTGACATCGAATAGCTGTTGAAATTATAATCTGACATTGAAATATCATTAACATCGTCACCAATTGTATAAACATTACTCTCGTTAATTTTTAGTATATATAAGAGTTCTTTTATCCCGGAACCTTTATTAACTGTTTTCTCTGTAACATTAATCCATTTATCGCTTAAATAACCATCAACTTCTTTATATTTTTCTTTTATTTCACTTAACAGTTTTTTAGCTTTTTCAACATCGTTAAATCTACCTATTAATCCATTAACTGTAGCGGTTTTATCTTTTGTAATAGCCGTTCCTGTATCAATATACCAATCACTTAGACACGAACTATTATTATATATATCGGCTATTTCATTAGCGATATTATGTGGTATATCTTTTCTGTATAAGATATTTAAATTTCTATCAAAGATAATTCCACCATCGTTACAAATTAGATAGCTATATTTTAAATTTAATCCTTCTATATCTTTCAATAACGAATCAAAATATCTCCCTGTAACAATAACAAATAAATTGCCTTCATCAACAAATTTGTTTATATATTTAATGTTTTTGTGATAATCCTTCTTATTAAAAAGAGTATTATCAAAATCTGTCGCAAGTAACTTCATATTATCACCTATCTTTATTTTAACACAAATAACATATAATTAGTTGACATTCCGTATAATATTGGTATAATTAAATGTGTGTTTTACATCTGCAGATGTAGTTCAATGGTAGAACTTCAGCCTTCCAAGCTGACCACGTGGGTTCGATTCCCATCATCTGCTCCATTTGAAAACAACTTACGAACCGATATGGTTTCGTGAGTTTTTATTTTATATAAAGATAATGTTCTCTTTCTAGTGAGGAGGACATTTTTTAATGCTTGAATTTAAGATATTACAAGAATTAAAACCTAATGCTGAATTACTAGAACTACTAAAAGATTATAAATATAAGGTTAAGAAAGGCAAAGTAAAAGTTCTAGTAAATACTAATCTACAGTTTATAGAACCAACTGAATATTTAATTACATATCCTACTACTCTTACTATTCTTGAATATAAAGTCAATGAAATTAGTAATAAACAATTCTACATTAAAGAACATCATCAAAAGTACTCACTAAAAGAAATTGAAGAAATTTTAAAAAATAGACTATACAAATTGCTTTAAAGTGAGGAAACGTATGAGGAAAACAAAAAAAGTTTACTCTATAGGGGTAAAAAATCGCTTTTTTCTGGGGAAACAAGTGAAAAGATTAATTAAAATTAGACTACAAATTTTCTAAATTACTTAGGAAACATATGAAAGGAGTTTTTCTAATTTTAATGTTTGCTATTTTGATTTTTAGTTAGGAAACAATTGAGGGAGATGATGTTATGAATATAAGATGTGGAGTTTATGTAAGAGTAAGCACTGATGACCAAAGAGATACTGGTTATTCTATTGATTCACAACTTAGAATGATTAAAGAATATTGTGAAAAAAATGAATATCTAATTGTAGATGTTTATAATGATGCAGAACATTCTGGAAAAGATTTAATTAGACCAGAAATGCAAAGGCTTTTAAAAGATATTAAAGCCAAAAAGATTGATAAATTAATTGCTATTAAGGTAGATAGATTAACTCGTAATAATTATGATGGATTTTGGCTATTTAATTATTGTGAAGAACACGATGTAAAGATTGAATTAATATTAGAACCTTATGATATATCTACAGCTAATGGTGAGATGATATTTGGTATGAATTTAGTATTTGGTCAAAGAGAAAGAAAAGAAATTGGAGCAAGGACTAAACGTGCTATGGAAGAAATGGCTTTAGAAAAAATACACCCCAGTAAAGCACCTTATGGATATATTAGAAATAAAGATACTGGTCATTTAGAAGTAGAACCAATTGAAGCCCAAGTTGTTAAAGAAATATTTGAACTATGTAAAAAAGGTCATTCTACAAGAGGGATTGCTAATATTATGAAAGATAATAATTCATATTTAAAACAAGGTAAATGGAAAAGTGATAGAGTCTATAAGATATTAACTAATTCTATTTATATTGGTACTTTTGCTTATGGTAAATATAAAAGAAAAGAACAAGATATTTTATATGTAAATGATCATTGTGAGCCTATAATTGATAAACAAACTTGGATATAACTAGAAAGAATTTAGAGAAAAATAGACACTCTAATTATGGAGAGCATATTCATTTGTTTACAGCTATTGTTAAATGTCCGGATTGTGGCGGAATACTTTCTTCTACTAATTCTTTTAAAAATAGTGGCACACCTAAACAAAAGACTTATTATCATTTAACTTGTAAAAATCCAAATTGTAAATCAAAAGGACTTCATTATAGTTCAGATAAAATAGAGCAAAAACTAGGCCGTATATTAAATGAACTTACTAGATATATGTATGATATGGATAACGAAATTATAGTATCTAACTCTACAAAAACAAAAGAGATTAAAGATATAGACAATGCTATTGAAAAACTAAAACAACAAGAAAAAAGATTAGTAGATTTATATTTAAGTTCTACTCTAAATGTAGAAACTATTAACCATAAAAATGATGTTATAAAAAAAGAAATTGATAAATTAAATCAAAAGAAAAATAAACTAGATCCAGATGATGATTTTAAAGATTACACAATAGAATTAGTTAAAAAATTAAATTGTGATTATCAAAATGATAACAATATTCTATTTCAAAATAAACTCGGCTTTTCATTTTTATGGGATAGTCTAAATAGAAAAACTAAGAAAGAATTAATCCAAAAGTTAATAGCAAGTTTAGAAATAACTAGAGATAAAAACTACAATATAGAAATTAAAAATATAAAATTTACAGATGAATTTATTTCTAAAAGTAATAAAGATTATTTAAATTATCTTAATGAAATTTTAAATAATAATGATATTGAAATTAAATATAAAGACCAAATTGATAAACAAGATTTAAAAAATTAGAAAAAATTTTTTATATTTTCTAACAAAAAGTATGAAGAAAATAAATATTCAGAAGCAGATTTAATCTTATATATGAAACTAATAAAGCAACACTTTTATTATGATGGCATTATAAATTGTCCATATATTGAAGATAGCAATATAGTAGATAAACTACTACTAATACCAAAAACAATAATTGAAATATGAAAGGAATGATTAAATTATGAAAATAAATTATACAAGAATTGGAGATTTTGAATTACCAAATTTAACTTTAAATAATAAAACAAAAGAAGAAATAAATAAGTATGGAAGATTAAGACTTAAGTATTTAAAAGAAAATAACAAAGCACTTTATACTACACTTTTAATGAAAGATGAATTAACTAATCATCTTATTTAAGTAAGTAAACAAGCTGAAGAAAGATTAAATGTTTTAATGAATAATTATAAAAAGAATGATGAGAAACTATCTGAAAAAAGTAAAGAACTTAATCAACTTGAGTGGGTAAAACTTATGAATAATTATAAAAATATGGCTGAAGAAATTATATTAAAAGAACTATTTTATACCGAGAATGTGTGAGTATGTACTCACATATTTTGTATGGCAAGCACTGAATTTGCACTCCCGCACAAATTCTATTATGGGAATTCCCATACCCTTAAATTTTAGAAAGGAGATTTTAAAATATGAGAATAAGAAATAATAAAGTTAATGTATTTTTAAGTGATGATGAAAAATTTTTTAAAAAGAGATTCTTCAAAATTAAACTTATTGCAATCTGAATATATTAGAAACTTAATTGTAGGATATGAGATTAAAATTCCAGTAGTCAAAGAAGAACCTAAGTCTAAAAAGAATGAATATATTATAGAAAATATTAATTGTTTAATCAAAGTAAAAAATAGATTTCATTATCTAGGATATTTTGAAGATGAACGTACTATTCAAACCAAAATTGCAACTTTAAAAGTACTTAATAATACTGTTAGAAAAAATTTACCACATAGTAAAAATGATAAAGACAATGTCGTATTCCATTGTCTTTATCATTAAAAATACATTTTATCTAAATTGGATTCTGTAAATATCATTTGTTTATTTCTATAGGAGTTGGATTTAAGTATACGAGATATGAAGCTCCGCAATCTCTAATATATCCACTTTTCTTATAAAAAGTCGACTCTTCTTTAGCAAATGGATTTCTATTTATAAATTCAAAATGAATAGTTTGAGAAGTATAATTATATTTATTTAATAGTACCTTAACATTATTATATGTTTCTATTAAATCATTGCAAAAGTCTACTTCATTATTAGATATATTATCATCTATAATTAATAATTCTATATTATCAATTGTATTATAATCTTCATTTAACTTAAAATCATTTATAGAAAAAAAATTATTATCAATTAAATTATTAAATTCTTTCTTTATTTTATTCTTTTGTTTTTCTTCTTCATTATTTTGATCTGTTTCCACTGTTTTATCAGCATCATATCCTCGTTTTATGTTTTTATCTTTTAAACTAATAAAAGGTAGCATTGAAATTATTGATAATATTGACAAAACTGATATTAAAATTATGACAACTGTTTTTTTCTTTATGGTATTATTATCTAACTTATTTCCTATTATAGCTAAAAATATCAAAAGTATGATTAGTGGCCAAAGGAAAACGATTAAATACCACATTATCATATGTCCGCAATATATTATGCCTATATTTAAAAATATAATAGTTAATGTAAATAAAGATAAGGGATAATAAACTTTTCTATAATTAGTTTTTCTTATAATTAAGGTAACAAGCATAATTAAATATGCTATTAAAATAGTCCATACGTAAACAGCTATTTGATTTGCTATTTCAGAAGTTATTACACCTGATGAAGCTTCATTTCCAGGATATGCACTAGGAAATTTAGAAGTCATACTATTTACAAAAGGAAGTAAAAATATACATGTTAAAATAGAAAAAATAATAAAAAGTTTATATAATTTAGTTTTTTCTTTAAGATTTATTGTATCTTGTTTTTGTATATTATTATCTATTATAAAATTATTAGGTTGATCTTTTTTAGTTTTATTTATAACAAAACTTATAAATTTTATAATTAAAAATATTACTATTGCATATCCTATAAGAGGAAACAAAAGTAATCCTAATGCCCACATTCCATTATCCATTAATATCACTCCTATCTTATAACAAAATTATACTATAAAACACAAAAAATTGACATACTTGTATTGAAAAAATATAAAATTATATATATAATATTTATAGAAAGGGAACAAAGTTCGTAAGCTGTAGCTTTATCGCTCCATAAGACAACAAAACCTTGAATAATCAAGGTTTTTTTACGCTTAAATATTGAATGGGTAAGAATTAGGTATAAATTATTCGAACTTTATGTTTAAAGAATTGAGAAGAGGGGAGCTATATTTAACTAATCTTTTAAGAGTATGTATTTTGTTAACCATTTTTTAAGGTTTTCAACAGATTCATAATGAGTAGCGTTTTTATCTGAATTAGCGTCTAAATAGGCAATAACCTTTCCTTTGTGGTAAATAACCACAGAAGGACAATATTTAACGTGCTCAGCTATGCTAGTATCTTTTATACTAGAAAATAACATTTTGTAAAAACTCATTTTATAAGTATTTGTAAATTCTGTTATATAATTATCAAGATCATAAGAAGCTGCACAAAGTGGTTGATAAACGAAAACAATAAATGTCTTTTTATCTCGCTCTAAAGCCTCAAGTTTCTCACTATCAAGTTCTATTAAAGAACTATTACCATAATATTCATCATCCAAATAAAAGGATTGTTCTTTTTGGAGATGCATTATTAATAGAAAGGCAATTACCGCTAGTAATAATATTGAGAGAGTTAATAATATCTTTTTCATTAGTTTACCTTATGTAAGACGTCAACATCAATATCATGATAAGTTACTTTCCAGAAGTCATAACTAGTCTTGTTAGAAGAAATGTTTTTAATTGCAATATTATTATTACCGTTATAATACCAATGACCGCCAGTATTATATATTTTATCTTTATCCCAACCAAGCTCAATTAACATGGATTTCATCATGCCGGAGTATCCTCCACCGCCACACATTAGAAATATATTTTTATCTTTAGGGAAATAGTATTCTAAGAACTCCATAGACTCTTCATAATTAGCAACATATTCACCTTCGTCGGTTAAAGTAAACAGAGTTGGTCCTTGATAAGTATTTCCAACCGTTTCTGGTAAACCTGTTACATTAAGCAGAAGTGGAAATGGAACCACTTCGAAACCTTTAATAATGCCGGATAAATATGAATCCCCACCAATACTTTCGTAATCTCCTTCATCAATTAACATTCTCATATCACGATAAACACTATCATTACGATTTAGATAATTATCAATAGTTTCTTCATTTATGTTTTTATCAATCCCGAAATTCGTTCCACGAATCCCCTCTGTAATTTCAGGTTTTGGTAACTCTAGTTGCTTACTATTATCATCATTAAATATAAAATATGAGGTTACACCACCTACCACAAATGTTAATAATATAACAATAGCTACAATTATATTACTATTTTTCATACATTTATTCCTCCTTATATACAAAAAAATATTACGCTGTTCATCAATCTTGTTGTTAGAAAAAACTATTCTTATATATTACTTAGTATAACTTTATTGTTAACAAGTGTCAATTATGTTATTAAAAGAAAACGTGTAATGGGTTGAAAAATTTGTTCATATGTGTTAATATATGCAGTCACAAAGGGGAATGTGGTAATATGAAGGTTTTAAATATAAGTAAAAAACAATTTTCAACTCTCGAAAAATACACCCTTCCAAAAGAAGTTACGAATACAGAATGTGAATTATTTATCGTAAATGATCGTGTGAAGTGGGAAAGAAAACGTCTTCTTTTGAAAAAACTCTATATTGATGAGGGCGAATATTTTGGTAATAAGTTAATGACTATTAATACTCTGATTAATAGCAGAGAAGAACTTGGGACTGAAAGATTAGTCTTACCAGAAAAGCTTGCCGTTGTTAATAAAAAAGTAGTTGGCTTTACTATGCCATTGATTGAAAATAGTACTAATTTATTATCTATGTTACGTTCTTATGATGTTTCGAACGAAGAGAAAATTGGCTATTTAAAGCAAGTTGGCTTAGTTTTAAAACATATTGAATCGGTTGAGCAGACATTAAAAGGTTTTTTCTTAGGAGATGTTCACGAAGGTAATTTTATTGTGGATGATGAAACTAAAACGGTCCGTGCTGTTGATTTAGACAGTTGCAAAACAGAGAACAATCATCCATTTGCCTCAAAATATTTAGCTACTAATCCAAATCTACAGATGTTACCACAGAAATATCCTAAGAATGCAAAAGGAATAGGAATTCCAAATGCTAATACAGATTTGCTATGCTATAACATGATGGTTCTTAATTATATATCCCATGGTCCAATTTACAATATGCCATTAGAGGAGTTTTATATGTATCTTCAACATTTATGTGATGAAGGCTTTCCTAATGAATTATTAGATTGCTTTTGTAGATTATATAGTTATGCAGATAATTATTCGTCAATGGATTTGCTAGATCAGATTCCAACTAATTTAAATCGTGTTAATTATTCAGTATTTAAGTATAAAACAAGAAAAAGATAATATTTACAATACAAAACAAATTTGACAAAATTAGAAGACACTAGAATTAATTTCTAGTGTCTATATTTTTATATTAGTTATAAAAATATGTTATTTCCTAAAAAAAGCTAAAAAATCATGATATAATTGTTTTGATATTTAAATTATAGTTAAATGTTGGGAGCTAATATGAAAAAATTTACTATGAGAGACGAACAATTTATTTGTGAAAATTGCGGTGTAGAGGTGGAAATACTTGGTTATACAGCAAGAGATCATTGCCCGGTTTGTTTATATTCTAAACATGTAGATATAATGCCTGGTGATAGACAAAATAATTGTCATGGTTTATTATGTCCTATAGGTGTGAAAAAATTTAAAGATACCTATAAAATCCTTTATCGATGTAGTCGATGTCATAAACAGCATAAAAACATCGCAGCTAAAGATGATAACATGGATGAAATAATAAAATTATCAACAAATATCTAAAATAAAGGACGTGTAGAAATGAATTTAAATTTTATATTATCAATTCTTTTGGTAACAATGGCAGGGTTATCAACTCTAATAGGAAGTTTGTTAATAATTAAATCGAAAAATAAAAGTTATAAAAAATTAGGCTTTTTACTTGGCTTAGCAGTAGGAATAATGCTTTGTATATGTATAAAAGAATTGTTACCTGAATCAGAAGAATTACTATCAAGTGTTTATAATTATCCTATGTCTTCAATTATTTTGGTTGTTTCTTTGTTTGTAGGTTTTGGTTTGTCAATGATATTGGATAAATTGTTACATCATCATGACGAAGAAGAGCACCATGATGAACATTGTCAACTTTGTAATGTTGGTATCACAACCGCATTAACGATGGCTCTTCATAAATTACCTGAAGGAATAGCTATCTTTATTGCAATATATAGTGATTATATGATAGCTATACCTTTCGCTTTAGCTATTGCAATTCATCATATACCTGAGGGAATGATTATTTCAGCCCCTATATATTATGGAACAGGTGATAAAAAGAAAGCACTTCTTTATTCTGGCTTAACGGGCCTAGTTTTACCAATATCAGGTATCATAGGATTTCTCTTTTTTCAACCAATATTTACTGATTTAATTGAAGGAATTTTACTTGCTATAACCTCTTCAATTATGTTATATATTACATTTAAGGAAATAATGCCTCAAGCTTTTAAATATGGTGGTAAAACAACTACTGTATTTGCAGCTATTCTAGGTATTATATTTATATATTTAATTGAGTTAATATAAATTATAAAATAAAGGAGGATATAATATGATTTATTTAGATTATTCAGCTACCACTCCTGTAAATGAGGAAGTATTAGAAACATTTATAGAAGCGACAAGAAAATATATTGGTAACCCAAATTCACTTCATCGTTTAGGTGTTGAGGCAAACACTTTAATAGAACAAGCAACAGAGCAAATAGCAAATATATTAAAGATAAAACCAAGTGAAATTATTTACACAAGCGGTTCCTCTGAATCGAATAATTTAGCAATTAAAGGTATTACTTTAAAATATCAAAATAGAGGCAAACATATAATTACAACAATGTTAGAACATTCATCTATTATTGGCCCTTTGAACTATTTACAAGATAATGGCTTTGAGGTTGATTTTGTAAATATTTTAGAAAATGGCCAAGTTGATATTAATCATTTAAAGAGTTTATTAAGAGATGACACGATTTTAGTGTCTATTTGTGCAGTTGATAGTGAGATAGGCATAAGGCAACCTGTTGAAGAGATAGGATTGTTATTAAAAGATTATCCTAAGATTTATTTTCATGTCGATATGACTCAATGTCTTGGTAAGGATAATATTGACTTAACAAATATAGATTTAGCAAGCTTTTCTGCCCATAAAATTTATGGTATAAAAGGAATAGGCGGTTTAATTAAGAAAGATACAATAATGTTAGAACCAATTATTCATGGTGGTAAAAGTACTACTGTCTTTAGAAGTGGAACGCCAACAGTTGGTCTCGTAGCATCTTTATCAAAAGCATTAAGGCTTTCAATGATTGATTTTGATAAAAGAAAGGATTATATTAAAACATTAAATACGAAATTAAAGAATTTTCTTTTGAATTATGATAAAGTTGTAATTAATAGTAATGATTATTCGATACCAAATGTTTTGAATTTTAGTGTCATTGGAACAAAGCCTGAAACATTCCTTCATGCTCTTGAAGAAGATGAAATATATATATCAACCAAAAGCGCTTGTTCAGCAGAGGATACAATTTCAAAATCTGTATATGCGCTTAGCAAAAGAGAAGAAGTCGCTAACTCTACATTACGTATATCATTATCATATTTAACGAGTGATGAAGAAATAGAAGCATTTATGGTATCGTTTGATAAAAATTATAAAAGATTAATTTGAGGTGTTGTAAATGAAGGTGATAATAGTAAACGCTGTCTGGTGTCCCTCATGTTTAATAATGAGACCTCGCTTTGAGAGTGTTAAGAAAGAATGTTCTAATATTGAATTTAAGTTTTATGATATTGATTTGGATGAAGAACCTAAGCTTTATAATACCGGCAATATATTACCCGTATTTATTTTACTAGACAATAAAAATGTCGAATTAGGAAGATTAATAGGCGAACATAAAAAAGAGGATTTAATTAAACTAATTGAAAATCATTCGTAATATATAGGAGTAGATATGCAAAAAATAAAGAAGACTATATTTTTATTAGCAATGTTTTTTTTATTGCTACCATTACAATCTAATGCCACTGAGAGCGACGTAAATATGTATTTATTTTATAGAGATGGATGTTCTCATTGTGATGCTTTAAAAGAAGCTTTAGATGAAATAAAAACAGAATATCCTAATTTAAAAGTCCATATGTTTGAAGTAGGAAGAAGTTTTGAAAATAGCACTTTAATGGGAAGGGCTTCAAACCTTTTAGATGCTAATGCAACAGGGGTTCCATTTTCTATTATAGGGACAAAGACTTTTACTGGTTATTCTGAGGCTATAACTCGTGGTCAAATAGAGTATGCCATAGAATTATATTCTGGTATTTTTTCTTACAGTGATCCTGTAGGAGAAATGCTTGGTATTGTAACGGACAGTGGTACGTTAACTTATGAAGAAATTATTAACAATAACAACGATAAAAAAGATTATAGTATTGACCTTCCTTTCACTGGTCAAACTGAAGCTAAGGACCTATCTTTGCCAATAATTTCAATAATTTTAGGTATATTAGATGGATTTAACCCTTGTGCTATGTGGGTATTGTTATTTTTAATTAGTGTATTATTAGGAATGAAAGATAGAAAGCGTATGTGGATATTAGGCTCTACTTTCTTAATAACATCAGCCGTTATTTATTTAATTTTTATGTTAGTGTGGCTTAATGTGGCAATATTTATTGGAGCCCTTTGGTGGGTACAATTATTAATTGGTTTATTTGCGCTTGCTGGCGGTTATTTAAATTTAAGAGCTTATGCTCGAACTAAAGAAGATGGCTGTGAAATTGTTGATGAACGTAAGAGAACAAAAATGTTTACTAAAATAAAAAAGTTTACTAGTGAAAAAAGTTTCTTATTGGCTTTAATCGGAATTGTTACTTTAGCTATATCAGTGAACTTTATTGAACTTACTTGTTCTGCAGGTTTACCTGTTATCTTTGCTAATATTTTAGCAATGAATAATCTCTCAACGATAGAATATTCATTTTATATATTCTTATATATCCTCTTTTTCCTATTAGATGATTTAATAATATTCTTTA
Source organism: Caryophanales bacterium UBA5348 (assembly GCA_002411005.1). GTDB lineage: Bacteria > Bacillota_I > Bacilli_A > RF39 > UBA660 > DHQC01. Next base: position 63,000 of record DHQC01000009.1, read on the forward strand.
TTGCCATGTTTACATTAAAATTAACAGGTATATCTAATAAATATGGTAAGTATTCTCATCTTATTGGGGGAATTTTAATGATTATAATTGGAATTCTATTGATTTTCAAACCAGAATGGTTGATGTTTAATTTCTAATTTGATTATATTAATTTAGTTGTGTATAATAAAAATGTTAAACTATTTGAGAGGAAGGGTGTTTCTTTTATGAGAAAAATTTCAATTAATATGTTATCGAAGGCAGACTCTGTCAAAGGTCAAGGAGTAGGTAGCGCTTATCTTGAACAAGTAAAATTAGTTACTGAGGGTGCTAGTGATATTTTTGATATTAGAATTAACGATTGGCGAGACGCTGATATAATTCATCATCATACTGTTGACCCGGTTAATTATCTTAGGATGAAAACTAACAGAGGTATAAATGTAAGCTATGTTCATTTTTTACCTGAAACCTTAGATGGTTCAATTAATTTACCTAAACCTGCGTTTGAGGTATTCAAAAAATATGTAGTTGATTTTTATAAGAGTGCTGATTATTTAGTTGTTGTAAACCCTATTTTTATTAGTGCTCTAGAAGCTCATGGTATTAAACGCGAAAGTGTAAAATACATTCCTAATTATGTATCAAAGGAAGAATTTAACAAAAAGACAGAAAAGGAAGTAAATATTTTACGTGAAGAATTAAATATAGAACCTAGTGATTTTGTTGTAATAGGTGTTGGTCAGGTTCAAACTCGTAAAGGAGTACTTGATTTTGTGGATGTAGCTTCTAAGATGCCTGATGTAACATTTCTATGGTGTGGAGGATTTTCTTTTGGAGCCATAACGGATGGTTATAAAGAATTGAAAAAAATCTTTGATAACCCACCAAAGAATGTTAGATTTTTAGGAATTATTCCAAGAGAGAAAATGAATGATATGTATAATATAGCCGATGTGTTATTTATGCCTTCATATAATGAGTTGTTTCCAATGTCTATATTGGAGGCATCTAATGTTGAAATTCCAATATTGTTAAGGGATTTAGATTTATATAAAGATATATTATTTGATAATTATTTGATTGGTGATAACAATGATGACTTTATTGCAAAATTAAAATCATTAAAGAAAGATAAAAAAGTATATGACAAATATTTTTTAAAATCACGCAATATAAGTATTTTCTATTCTAAAGAAAACGTCTTAAAAATATGGAGAGACTTTTATACTGAGATTTATAAAAATAAAAAAGTTAATCATTTAGTGTTTTTAAATAAATCGCATTCTTCATTAAAGAAAATAATTGATGGAGATAAAACAATGATAGTTCGTGGTGGATCGACAAATAAAAACGTCTTTTCAAAAGTTAAAGCAGGCGATAATTTATATTTTATAGAAAAGGGAACTGCTGGCTATATAGAATACAAAGCAGTTGTTAAAGAAGTTACAACTACAGAAAAACTTGATGAGGAGGCAGCTCTTAATCTTATTTTAGATAAACAAAACGAGTTGTTACTTACTGCTTCTCAAATAAAAAAATGGGCGACAACATCATATTTAACTTTTATTAGTTTTGACCGAGTAGAGAACAAAGAACCTTTTAAAATTGAAGAATGTAGTTATGTTACTATAGATGATTGGATATCAATTAACAGAAAGTTAGATTTAAAGTGAACTGCTTAATTGTTCACTTTAAATCTAACTCTTCTTTATAATTAAAATTTTTAATATTAATTATAAAAGATAAAAAGGTATAAAAATCTACCATTTACCATTTACTTATGTTAAAATAATATCAAGAGTAGAGGCGATATTTATGAAGAAATATAAAAATTATTTGATTTTAATACTGCTTTTAATTGCTAGTATTATAGGCTGTATTTATGCTTTAAAATGGCATACTGTTTATTTAGAAGATAAACTTAACACGACAATTATTACTGATTATATTCACGAACTTAAAAAGGAAGAATTTACCAATTATCTTAGTGAAAGCCCATATTCTATTATTTATATTGGTGTTACTGGCGATGAAAATTGTCGTAGATTCGAAAAAAAGTTTAAAGATTATATCGTTAATAATAATTTAAGGGAAAATATTGTATACATGAATGTTAATGAATTAATGGGAGATAATTTTAACACTAAATTAGATAATATTTATAATACTAAGAAATTTCGTGATGAGGGAAAAAGCTTTAAAGAAGTTCCAGCTATAGCTGTTTATAACCATACTACATTAGTGGACTTTGTTAGCGATAAGGATTTAACTGTTGAAAGAGTTGAGAAATTATTAAAGAAATATAATTTCCTTGATCAATAACATGATAAATATAGTTTTATACCAACCAGAGATTCCTGGGAATACTGGTAATATTATGCGTACTTGTGTCGCGACTAACACAAAACTTCATTTAATTAAACCACTTGGCTTTTCTCTTGATGATAAACATATGAAGCGTAGTGGTCTTGATTATATAAAATATTTAGATTGTGTTGTTTATGAAAACTATGAAGAATTTACTCAACAAAATAAAGGTATGTATTACTATTTAACGAGGTATGGAAATAAACCGCATACTTCTTTTGATTATAGCGACAGTACGGAAAATATATATTTAATTTTTGGCAAAGAAAGTACTGGAATACCAAAGGAAATCTTAAAAGACAGTTTGGATCATTGTATGAGAATACCTATGACTAATAAAACGAGAGCTTTAAATCTATCTAATTGTGCAGCTATAATGGTTTATGAGGTTCTAAGACAGCAAAATTATAATGAGTTATTAAAAACAGAACCATTTAAAGGGGAAGATTATTTAACAAGGGACTAACAACAATGTTTTTGTTGTTTTTTACTTATATAATAAAAATTATTAAATAAAAAGATGTTATAAAATTAAGTTAAGACAATTCCTTGACAAAATATACTTGAAAACCATCAATTTTATGCTATACTTATTACAGTAGAGTGATATTGGAGTGATGAAGCTAATGAAAAAATTGTTATCGTTTTTATTAATAATTAGTTTATTTTTAGTTTTCAAACCTAATGTTATCGCTTTAGATACTGCTTGTACACAGGAGGAACGACTTAAATTAAGGCAAACTGCATCTCTCACAACTATTAAATATGATTTAATGGATTATGAATATGCTGTGTTTTTTGATGTGACCATATCTGGATTTACTAAGGATATGTATGCAGCTGTGCCTGATGAAAATTATGCTTTTTCTTATGTAGAAGGAACTAATACATCAAGGGAAGCCGATTTTACTCCTGGCAAAACCTATAAATTAGAATTTTATGCCACTGATGGGACTAAATGCCCTGGAGAAAAAATTTTGACTAAATATCTTCAAATCCCACCTTATAATCATTATTCAAAAAATAAAATATGTGAAGGATATGAGGATTTTGAATTGTGTAAAAAACATACTAATTTGTATAAAAGTATAAAAACGGAAGAAGATTTTGTCAAACGAGTTCAGCAATATATTAATTCGGTAAAAAATAATTCTGCAGACAAAAAAGATAATGACGATAACAAACAAGTTTCATTTTTGGAGAAGACTCTTGTTTTTTTGAACAAGTATTATTTATATATATTTATACCAATAATAGTAGTTGGTACTGTTAGTATTATAGTTATTCAAGTACAAAAGAGGAGAAGCATATTATGAAAAAGTTTATTATAATCTCTTTACTTATTTTTAGTGTGTTTTTTGTTAAAATGAATTCGGCTTCTGCTTTTTATGGTCCATATAATTATGATATTAATCTTATTAGAGTTGTTGATGGGGAACTTTCTCCTGGTGTGCCTGGTAAAATATTACAAATCTTTGGGTGGGCAGTAGCTAATAATAATAGTCAAAATGCTCATAATATTCAACCGGATTACATACTTCAAATGGTGAATAAGAATGGGGAAGTTGTTTATTCAACTACAGACACTGCTGGAAAACCAGACTATTCGTCTCCTTCCAGTGATCCGCATGATTTTAATCATTCATATTACGAACAATATGCTGGTTTTAAGCATTATACAGATTATCCAACGGATTACAAAAGAGCTATAGCTGTTAGAGATTCAGGAAATTATATGTATATGAATAATAATTTTGCTTTTGGTGTAGGTTTAGATAAAATAACTAAAATACTTAAAGAAAATGAAGAACTCAGCATGAATTTGGTAATAAATCAAAGTGGTGGGGATAGAACCGTTTATGGTGTTTATTTTTATCAACCCTCTTTTACTGTAACCATCCCAAACATAAGTGCTCAAACGAGTAGTATTGCAGAATCAGCTAAAAATCTTGATTTTTTTGAATTGATTGGTTCGGTTACCAAAATCACAACGTTAGTAAATCATGGTATCGTTCAGCGTTCACAAAACTTAGGTGGTCAACCGCGTCGTCCTTATACTTACGCTGTACCTGCCGATTTTGATGTTTTAGATAGAATAGTTCAATGGAATAATGTTGCGAGGTACAATATAAATACTTATAAAATTAATTATTATATTAGTGGTGGTCTTGCTTATAATGGCGGTTATCAGATTGGTTATATACCAGCTACCTGGTCAGAACCGTTTCACGGCGGACTAACCCCAGGTCTTAGAATAATACCAAAGATAGATCCTTGTGAGACAATTCCTGAATGTATTGCTTTGTCAGAAGATTGCCCTGTGGTATGTTGTGTTGATTTATGTGATGCTGGAGAAAACGAGGGAAGTGACTTCTGTAATGTTTGTAATGCTCCTGAACCTCCTGAAGATATTTGTCTTGAAGAGGAAGATGCAACGAAACAGTATTGTTGTTATCATCCAGAAGATACCGAACTTTGTGAACCAGATGACAATCCAGACGATGATCCAGAGTTTCCATCATATGATTCTGATCCTGATAATAGGTCAGCGGTATGTAGTAATTCCGGAACAACAGAAGTTAAATTTAAGTTTCCTAAGGATGGATGGGGTCACACATTAGAAGATAATCAAGCTTGTGTAGTTAGTTGTGAAGAAGAAATAAAAGTTACTTTCCAACCAACACAATCTGTTAGAGCTGGTATGGGATGGAGTTATCCAATCTCTTCAGATGGTACAAGAATATGTGCAGCATCATATAAAAATGTTGAATGGACAGCTAAGATGAATGCGGCAGTTGCTGCTGCAAAAGAAGCTTATAATAATATGAAATCCGCTCTTGAAGATGCCAATGATGAAGCAACCGATTGTGGTGATAGAGAAAGAGTAGATTTTGTAGTTACTGATTCAGATAGTTGCTGTGAATGTGGTGGATGTTCAGCACATGCTGATTGTTCTTGCCCAAGTACTAATAGCTATAATAGCAGTAACTACAATACTTATGCTTATTTATTTGATAACATCAAAGAAGAAAAAAACATTATTTTTGCTAAGGCTAGTTTTAATAAAGGGTATCTTGTGTATAATGTTAATAGACCCTTGCTAGCAGAAGGGGAAGAAGAAGAAGATGAATGCGATATGGGATGTGATTCTGATTCCTGCAGCAATGATTGTTATGAATATATTTGTTCTGGAAATGGTGACGATTGGGATAGTGGACAATCAGCTGTTAAGAGTGATTTAGGAAGAGCAAAAACTTATAAAGATGAGTATGATAATCAGAAAGAAATAATTGATGAACTTAACAGAGATAGAAATACATGCGATAATTGGATAAGTAATAATGTTTATATAAATAATTCGGAAACAACTATTAGTATTGATTTGCCTGACCAATCAAGTTATACTTTGACAAGCAATATTTATAGCCCTATAGATAGTTCTTTTGTGAATGGTAGACTCTTTGAAAGTTCATATGATGTAAAATATTGTAACTATGGTTCACATGGCGTTTCAAAATCTTCATATAACAAATTTAGGACCGGAACTTTTGATAGAGGAGAATATTGTCTTAGTACATATAATGAAGCGACTATATTTAAGGATTTCTGGGTTGAAAAATCAATTAGAAATATGACTTTTGAATTTTCAACTGAATATTATGTTCAGAGATATACAGGTGAATTAGCAACTACGGATTTACCTGGTTATGATTACGATGGACGTTATTCATATACAGATTTCTATACAAGAACTGGTAGTTATCCTTTCTCGCTTAGTATGACGAGAATCGGGCCAAATCTTGGTACAGTACCAAAATTATGGTCAATAGACCCATTTACTTGTCAATACGAGGTAGATAATAGAATTTTTCCACCTGATGGCGATGATAATGAACCACCTTATGGAAATGAAGCATTTATGTATAGACAAATATCACTAGTTGATCCTTTTCCAAATAGATCCCCTGGTGAGAATTGGCAGGGTAAAGAACGTATGATCACATCAAAAGGGTATTCGATTTATGGAGAAGAACCTAAATACGAGATACTTCTTAATCCGGGTATAATGCAAGGGATTAGGTCAACATATGGAAATGATTATGGTTCATTTAATATTAATAATCCATATAAGAGTATAATGGTTGAAACATATATTAATAATGGCGTCATTAATAAGAGAAGGTAGGTAGAAAAATGAAGGAATCATATTGGGGGTTATTCGTTATCATCCTCGGAATTATTGGCATTTCTATGTTAAATGTTTTACAAAATGTCACAACAACGAATGAAAATAACTACTATCTTCTAAAAGAGGTGACTGAGGCTTCAATGTTTGATGCTGTAGATTTAGGTCATTATCGTAAGACAGGCGAATTAAAAATAATAGAGGATAAATTTGTTGAAAACTTTATGCGTAGATTCTCTGCATCTTATGGAAGAACAACGACATTTAATGTAGGGATTTATGATATAATAGAATTACCGCCTAAGGTAAGCTTGGTTGTGGAGGTGGGTCAAAGTTTAAAAGTGTATAATTATGAAGCTGTAGATTTTGACATTACTAACAGAGTTGATGCTATCTTAGAAACAAAATATTGATATTAAGGAGGAAAATATGAAAAATTTAATATTTAATGTTAAAAAGTTCTTAACTAACAAAAATTCAGTTACAATCATAGGTGTGTTCTTAGGTATTTTAGTCTTGTATGTTGGTTATAATTATCGTGTACAACAAGCTATTAAACCAGAAAGAATACCTTATGCTCTAACAACTATTCAACCACGACAAAAAATTACAGAGGATATGGTGGGGTATACCAACGTTCCACCTGCAATGATTATGGGAAGCGTTATGCAAAATGCCAATCTTATTGTTGGTAAATATGCTAACTACAACACTATAATTCCAGAAGGAAGTTTATTCTATTCTGACACAATTATTGGTGCATCTGAATTGCCTGATTCAGCTTTTATTGATATTCCAGAAGGAAACGTTCCTTTTAGTTTACCGGTAACAGTTGAAACTACTTATGGTAACTCGATTTTCCCAGGTAACTACATTAACATTTATTTTAAGGCTCTTGATGAAGAGGGTAAAGTAATAGTAGGTAAACTTGTTGAAAATATTAAAGTATTAGCTGTTAAAGATACTGATGGTAAACATGTTTTTGAAAACACAGATGAAGATAGAAAATCACGTTTTATTATATTTGCTGTTCCTGAAGAATTACATTTAATGCTTAGAAAAGCTTTTTATTTAGGTCAAGATCAAGATATAATGGCAGCTATTATTCCTGTACCTAATACTGAATCTTATACTACTGATGTTGGCGCAGTAACTATAACAAATCAATATTTAAAAGCTTTCATTGAAATTAATACAGGTTTTGTGCCAGAAGATGAATTGCCAGAATTGAATGAAACAACTCCGCCAATTTTGGATGAAACAACTCCACCAACAGAATAAAGATGAGGATGTGATTTAATGTACGCAGATAACTTATTTTCAAATATCGATTTTGGGCCTATAAAAGAATACATAGATAATGATGATATAACCGATATTTCCTATAGTAATAATGGACAATTATGGTTAAAAAGCCTATCTCAAGGTGTTTATAGAGCTGAAAATCAAAGTGTAAATAATGCGATGATTGAAAAAATTGCCTTTCAGTGTTCTAATATTATGGGTAAAACATTTAATATGGCCCATCCCTTTCTAGATGCTGAGAGTGCTGAATTACGTCTTAACTTTGTTCATGATTCAATCGCAAAAAATGGTATAGCATTGGTTGTTAGAAAAACCCCTGCTAAAATCAGACTAAAGAAAGAAAAAATAATTGAAGAACGTTATATTACCGAAGAACTTCATAATTTCCTTATCAAATGTGTAGAAGGTTACTGTAACATCATTGTAAGTGGTGAAACAGGCTCTGGTAAAACTGAATTTGTTAAATATTTAGCTTCACATACTAAGGAAAATGATAAACTTATTACAATAGAGGATACTTTGGAATTACACTTAGATAGAATCTTTCCTCATCGTGATATTGTTGCAATGAAAACAAACAACATTGCGTCTTATTCTGAGGTTCTTGTAACTTGTATGAGACAAAACCCTAAATGGATACTATTATCAGAAGTTCGTAGTGCAGAAGCTGTTACAGCTGTACGTAACTCAATATCTTCTGGTCACAAAATCCTATCAACAATTCATGCTGAGAGAGCACAATCTATACCTCATCGTATGTATAGTTTGCTTGAAACAAACCTTGACTTAGACCAATTTTTGAAATCTATTTATAGGTATATTCAATTAGGTGTCCATGTCAGAGGATATATGGATAATACTGAGGGTAGGTTTAGACGTGAAATAGTTGAAGTATGCGAGTTTTATGTTGATAAAGATAATAATCCTCAATACAATATTATTTATCGTAAGACAACAGAAGGACATGTTATGCAAAATAATCCGTCTCAACAATTAGTTGATTATTTATCTACTAGTGGTGTTATAGTTGCTCCAGATGTTTTTGTTAAACAAGAACCGCAAGCACCACAAGAACAAGTTGAAATTTTAATTTAAGTAAAGGTAAGGTGAGAATATGGAACTGTTGATACTTTCTTTTATTGCTATGTACGTTATTATATATCGTAGGAATAAAGGACAAAATGTTTATCGTTTTATAATAAATCAAGCATCATCTATATACGAAAAATATGCGCCATATTCGTTTAAGAGTGTAAGTGCTAAAGCAAAAGAATTGAAGCAAGATTATACAATTAGACAATATACAATTCAAATTGTTATTTTTGCTGGTGGTGCGTTTATAATTTCATGGTTGTACTTTTACAATATCTTTATAAGTATCGTATATTGCTTAATTGCTGTATCATTTATTCCTTACCTGGCATATTTGAGATACAAGAAAATATATAGTGAATTCATATTTGAGCAAATTCAAGTATATACAACTAACACAATTATGGAGTTCTCTGTTACAGAATCATTCGTTAAAGCTCTAGAAGGGGTATATTCGTCTGGTGTGTTAGAGGATCCAGTATCCACTGATGTTAAGTATATGATTGATTTATCATATCAAAATGGTTCTATTGATGAAGCTATTGAGTATATGAATGGTAAATATGATTTTTATATGGTTCGTAATATGCATCAATTATTTTTACAAGTTACTAAAGAGGGTTCAAAAAATGCTGCTAAAGAATCACTTGATAATATGTTACTTGATATAGATACCTTAGTTGAAGGTGTTTATACCGATAGAATGAATCGTGATACTTTCCATAAATCTTTTGTACAGTATGGTTTAATGTTATATCTTCTCGTTATGCTTGTTCAATACATGTTAGGTGTTGATGCTTACATAAAGCTGTTGGAATCGATGGTTTATGTTAAGGTTCTCCTTCATGCTATTATCATTATTAACACGTATTTCCTTATTAATGGGGAAAAATATTATAATGAGAATGTAGGTGCTGAATAATGGAAATGATATTAATAGGTATTATAGCCTTTGGTGTATTGGAATATCACAAAAAGATAAGCACTAATAAATTTATTAAAGATAACGTTCAATATTTTACAATTCTAAAAGAAGATGATTATGACTTCTTAGTAAAAGCTAAATATGGAGAAAGTATGGATCCTGAGGTGTTATATTCAACAAGAGTAAAGAACACAGGGATTGTTTTAATAGCTTTGGTATGTTTTTTCTTATATGATTTTTCATTTATAAATATGTTATTAGCATTTGTTCTTGGATATTTATATTTTAAAATGCAATACAATAGTTTGAAATCTTATTATAAGAAGCATTTGCATCAAATCAACTTAAAATTACCATATTTTCTAAAAACAATGGAGATATTAGCGCAACACTATACAATTCCAGTTGCATTATCAAGATCTATATCTTCTTCTCCTGATATCTTTAAACCAGGACTAAGAGAATTAGTAGAAAAAATAAACGCTGGTGATTCATCAGTTGAACCTTATATGGAATTTGCAAAACAATATCCGGTAAGTGATTCGGTTCGTATGATGAGGCTTTTATATCGTTTAGGTTTAGGTGGCCAAGAGGAGAAACATGAGCAGTTAATTATGTTCTCAAGAGGTGTATCTTCTTTACAAAATAAAGCTAGAGATCAAAAATATAGAGATAGATTAAAAGTAATGGAAAACAAGACATTTGTTATGTTAGGTGTAACGGGTGCAGGTGTCATGATATTATTATTATTGTCAGTTGTACAGATGATGCAATTTTAATTATTGTAAAATAGACCAATCTAATATATAATAGAATTACATACTGAAAGGAGGTTTGCAGTAAATGAAAGAGGCTACAGGTGAATTAAACATGACTGTTATAACAGTAATAGCTATAGCTGCAATCGGAGCATTTTTGGCATTCTTTTTGCCAGGGATTCTTGATACAATCCAAACAAATTGGGAACAAAGCCAGGAATGTTTAGACCCAAGATATTGTAATGATTAATATTTAACTTTAAAATAAGAAGGTGATGTAATGAGAGAATCTGTAGGTGCAACATTCCTGATTAAAATCATGGTTGTTTTCATCGTCTTATACAATAGTATGTTAGCGATTGCTGTAAACTATGCTATGGTTTTCAGAGTCAAAAACCAAATTATTAACCTTCTTGAACAATACGAAGGCTGTGTTGGCGCGAGAAATAATATAGAGGCATATATAAATAGTGTTGGGTATTATAGAGCGGTTTCAGATGAAGGACCTTATTCTATAGAACCTATAAACATTTCTGGTAGAGGGACTTATTACCGTGTCACAACGTATATTGAATTTGATTTCCCGATTGTAAACAGGATATTTCATGTTGATATATCTGGTGAGACCAAAATAATATATGGCGTAAATGAAAATTCAGCTCAGTGTAATGCCGTTGGGCATTAAAAGAGGGAGTTGGTGATTATATGAATGTAATTGTTTCTAATAAATATCAAGCGTTATTAAGTACACTTGAAATAGACGTCATTAAATCTGTTAATGGCGAATTTGAGGTGGATGAACTTATAAGTATGTTTTCTAATTTTTTCTATCAGAGAATGATATTGGATATAACAGCCATCAAGGGATATCAAGACGTAAAAAACTTACAAAAATTATCTATGGCACTTGATATGGAAAAAATTATTCTTTTATTAGATGACAGTGAAGATAGTTCTTCTTCTATTTATCTTTCAAGACTCATTTCGATGGGAATATATAATTTTACTCGAAACAAGGAAGGAATTATGTATTTGTTAAATCATCCCAATTCTTATCGTGATGTTGCCCATATACATCAATTAGATCAATTAGCTGAAACAGTTAATGACAAGCATTTAAATGGTAGTGTTAGGGTACTTGGCATAAAAAATTTAACAGACGATGCTGGATCAACAACTTTGATTTATATGTTGAAGAAACAATTGTCGAGAAACTACAATGTTGTTGCAATCGAAATAGGCAAAAGAGATTTTGTATATTTTAATGACAAGGAAATGATTTCAACTACTAAAGAAGAATTTCCAACTATTTTATTAAAATCAAAAGATGTTGATATAATTTTAGTTGATATAAATGAAAGTAAAACAGAAGAAATATGTGATGATGTTTTATATTTATTAGAACCTTCTTCTATAAAATTAAATAAATTAATGCGTAGAAATAGAAACATATTTAAACAGTTAAATGGTAAAAAGATTGTTTTAAATAAAAGCTTGTTGACTTCAAGTGATGTTTTAGATTTTGAAGGTGAAGCAAAGACTAATATATTTTACAATATGCCGCCTTTAAATGATCGTATTTCTAACAAAACCCTTGATTTATTTTTAGGTAAATTAGGTTTCATTAGGCAAAAAACTAACGAAGAAGAATATGAAGAAAAAGGTAAAATATTAGGTTTATTTAAATTCTAGAATAAGACAAGTGTTCTAATAAGGGAGGTAATTTAATGTTGATGTTAGCTGTCGATTGCTCAGATCCGAATCTTGCTAAAATATTAGGATTAATTAGGAATATAGTGGAGTTAATTCAAATATTGGTTCCAATCGCTTTAATTTTAATGGGAAGTATTGATTTTGGTAAAGCAGTAATTTCAAGTAATGAGGAAAATATTAAAAAAGAACAAAAGAAATTTATAAGTAGATGCCTTGCAGCTGTTCTAGTATTCTTAGTAGTTGCAATCGTTAATTTTGTAATGAATTTTGTTGGAGAAGATAGTTGGCAAGGTTGCTGGTCTGCCTCTTCTATAGATGTACATGAAAGAATAACTGATATAGCATATTTGTAAGAAAAATAAAAAAGTAATTATTTAAGCTAATACCCCTAGTAATAAAGGATTGTTATGTAAAGGTTTAGTAATATATAAAGTTAAATAATTGACAAACGTTATAAATAAAAGTATTATGTAAATATGAGGAGGAATTAAAATGTTAATGTTAGAGTGTACTAGAGAAGAATTACTTCCAATAATTGGCTTTATTAAATCTGTATTATTAGTAATTCAAATATTAATCCCAATTGGGTTGATTATTTTAGGCACAATTGATTTAGGTAAAGCGGTTATTGCTTCTAAGGAAGATGAAATTAAAAAGAATCAACAAACATTAGTTAAAAGAGCTTTGGCAGCTGTATTAGTTTTCTTATTGGCTACAATAGTAACTTTCCTAATGGCTTTCGTTGGTGGTGAAACATGGAAAGATTGTTGGGCTTCAAATCAATGTCAAAATGGTGTAGACCCTATAACAGGCGAATGTAGACCATAAAAACAAGATTTTTTCTTGTTTTTTTATAAGTTTTAACTATAAGAACATTTTGTTTATAAAAAAACAAATAAAATGAATGTTAATTAATATTTTAAAAGCAAGGGGATGATGTTAATGAAATTCAAATTAGAAAAAAACAATAACTTTAAAAGTTTTAAGGTTAAGCCGTTAGTATTAACCATGGTAATGGTGGGCGGTATAATGAGTAGTACTTTAGTTGGATGTAGTTCTAATGAAAGTAATAAGTCGTTAGACCGAAATCCAAATGTGGTAGTTACATCTGTTAATTCATATAAACTTAATTTAAATGATTTTGATAAAATTGTTGTACCCTCTTTTTCAAGTGATGCAAAAGAGACGGTCCATGGGATTGAGAGTTGTACTTTTGAAGATGGAGGTTATAATGCTAAGTTGTTAGATGGCGACAACATTATAAGTTCATTTGATAATACACTATTGATTGATACGGACTTTGAACGTAGACAAGCAGGTGACCTTGACAATGGATTAGGTGCTTTTGATGGCGCACTTATAAATTACTATAATCAGATAAAGGATGTTAAAATTAATAGTGTATCACTAGAAAAAATTGGTGATGAACATTTATTTTTATTTGATACAGGAGCTGTTTCAAATGTTGGCGATAAAATAATCACTGAAGAAGAAGTGAAAGTAACAGAAGGAGTGAGAGTTTTACAAACCGTTGATAATGCTATTCCCTATCGTGAATTGGATGCTAATACAGCTCTCACAAAATATACTAATTCTCGTGAGTATATTGCAGCTTATGTAGAAATCGGCGGAAGAATTGTTGGTCGTTATAAATATATAGGATCTATTGACACTAAAATAAATGAATGTGATTTTAAATTAGTTTGTTTTAAAAGAAACGATAATACTTATCGTGAATATTTAATAACAAATGATCATTTAATGATTGCCCGTGGTCTAGCGAAAGAGGAAGAGCCGATTAAGGGAAGCCGATTGGAATATGAAAATGCAACAGGAAATATGAGTATGAATTATAAAGGTGATGTACTTTTTTATAGGAGAGTTGAGAGTTTAGTCTTAGGTGATGATAATTTCTATTATTTAACCACTAAAAACCGAAACGAAGTTGGGAATATATTGATGACATTCCCTGTAGAACATTATAGTTTTGAATTTAGGGATCAAAATAAATTGTTACCTGATGGCTCTGAAACACTTGATATAAGCGATTATACAACGCTATTTTATGACGAAAACAGTTTTTCGATGCCTATAATTGGAAAAAACATTACTTTAGCTAAAATAAATGAAAATTATTTATATCTGGTCAACAAACCAAAAAGTTTAGATAAAAAATTTGCAGATAATTCAAATACGGCCTTACCTAATCCAACGGCTGGAGTGTATGAAGTTCATTCGATGGCGGTTGGAAAGCATATTACACTGGATGAATTAAACAACAATTATACGATGGCTCTAGAACCAATTGATTTTTCGTTTTATTTAGGTAGTAAAGTTTTTAGTAATAATCTTGAGTCGAATGGTAAATATATAGCCTTTAAAGAGCTTGATATGTTAGGACTTAAGTATTATTCGATTATTCATCAATATAGCGATTCTAATAATCAAACCAAATATTTAGAAATACTTGTTCCAAAAACATGTGCAGCAATAAAGGGAGAACAACAAGACATTAGTAGACAAAAGATTTATAAATAGTATGATAGTTAAAATTAAGAGGCAAAAAAGCGCCTTTTTTCTTTTGAAAATAAATTTCAAAGATTATTACAAATCTTTTTTAAATTATAACGATTTTCAGTTTATAAATGTAAAAAAACAAAAATAATTATGTTGATTATACTTCGTATTATATGGTATACTTGTAATGTATAAGTGGGTGGTAATAATGTTAAAAATTAAAAAAAGAAACATCTTATTTTTAGTGTCGTTTTTTTTGCTTACGAGCTTTTTATTTATAGGTGAGGTTAATGCCGCAGGTGTTGATTTTACTGAGGGTAATAATCAATTGGCTTTGGTCAACGAACTGCGTGAGGCCGAGGAGAGGCAAGCTCAAAGTGAGCAAATCAATTGTGATGATTTTATATATACAGAGGATGAGGCAAATGCAATTGGCAATTATAATTTGGTTCAAGAATTATTTAGTCTTATAATGCTGTTGGGACCAATTCTGCTAATTGTTTATGGGACTTTAGATTTTGCTAAGGCTGTTCTGTCAGGGGATGAATCAGCTTTGAAAAAGGCAGGAACTAATTTTGGCAAAAGAATCTTAGCGCTTATCCTATTATTTCTTATTCCTTTTATAGTTAGTGCACTTCTTAAAATTGCATTTGATGCGGGTGTATTCGGTGAAGGATTATCAGATATTCCATCTGTTTGTATAACAGAATGATTTAGAAAGTAGGTATATATATGTTGATATTAGATTTTGTGTTAGGTATTATACGCCAACTCTTTTTCTTTCTTGATCAAATAATATATGGATTCATTCCAATTCTGTATGACTTTATTATGCTTTTAGCAAAACAGAAACTTTTTACAGAAGAAGCAATTCAGGCTTTGGCGGGTAACATTTATGCGATTATAGGTGTTTTTGTGTTGTTTAGACTTGCCTTTGTATTGTTAAATGCAATTATGGATCCTGATAAATTAAATGATCAGCAAAAAGGTTTTCCAAAGATGTTAGGCAGAGTAGTCGTAGCTTTAATTTTGATTGTTGCTATCCCTTGGGTATTTTCCTTTGCTTATAAACTTCAGGCAGTTATAATAAACCAAGGTTTAATAGGCAAGATAATTCTAGGTAGTGATCATGAATATGATCAAGATCCTGGGCAACAGATGGGGGAAATGGCATTTAAGGCATTTTTCATGTGTAATCCAAATACAATAGAGGGTTCTGCCCCCCCAGCTGAATCACCATCCACTGGTGAAGGTGAGGGTGGAACAGGAAACGCTTGTCAAAATGAGTTGGATCAGCAAGGCTTTAAAAAAGCTTTTCCACCAAAGCCTGCTGATGGCGAAGATAAAGCCTCTGCTAATTTTGACTGGTTATTAAAACACTTGAATGATGAAAAGGGAGCTGTTAATAGTAATGAAGGCGAAATCTATAAATATTCATATACGTTTGGCATTTCAACTATAGCTGGTGGATTTATATTAGCGATGTTAGTAATTTTTATATTTGATATTGCAGTTCGAGTAGTAAAATTAGGATTTTTGCAACTTATTGCACCGGTTGCTGTCATAGGTTATATTGAGCCAGATGGTGGAATATTCAATAGGTGGCTAAAGATGTGTACATCTACATATATAAATTTATTTGTAAGAATATTAGCAATTACATTTGTTGTATATGTCTTAGGTATATTAAATACGTCTCTTATCTTTGAATCGATGGACAGTGTTGAAGCGGCATTTATTAAAATATTTATTATATTTGGTGCATTGATGTTTGCTAAGGAAGCTCCTGTTATGTTGAAAAATATGTTTAATTTAGAAGAAGGTTCTATTGGAACACTGAACCCAATGAAAAAACTAGGTGCTGTACCAGTAGTTGGTGGTCTTGCAGCCGCAGGGATAACAGCAGGTGCTAACGCAGGACTTGCAAGAGGTGCAAATAAATTAGCTGGTGTTGGTGGTGCTCTAGGAGGAGGAATTGGTGCTAAATTAAGAGGTGGAAGTTTTAGAGCTGGCGCAAAAGAGGGTAGAGCGGCAGCTGCTGCTAAGATTCCCGTTCCTAAGCTTACTGATTCCAAAATTTTTGATAATAAGTTTGCCGCTGCAATAGGTTCTGGCTTGGTAGGCGGTACAACAGCTTTTTCTGGTGTGGCCGGTCAAGAAGCTGTTATAAAGAAAGCAATAGATAAAGCTGGCGGGGATGAGAGTGCAATGTTTAAGGATCAAGGAGTAAGGGCAGATTATCAAGCTATGGCAGCTAAGAAGGAAGCTGTAAAACAACAAAAGGAGGCTATGGCAAGACATAGAAACAATTATTCTGACAGTCAATTAAAATATAAAACATCATCTGATACAATGGCTAATGCTAATAACAAGTATACACAAGCTAGTCAGGGACTTGCTGCAGCTAAAGCAACTCGCGATTCGGCTCAAGCTATAGCTGCAAAACTAAAACAGGATATGGATAGTCTTAGACCTTCAGATCCAAATATTATTTCACCTACATATTCAGCAGCTAAGAGAGAATATGACACATATATGGCTGCCGGTGGTGAATATGAGGCTGCTAATACTGGTTATAGTTCTGCTGTATCTGTATTTCAAGGTGCAGAAAGAGAGTTGGGTGACGCTCAGACAGCATATACAGATGCTAGAGGAAATCTTGAAGGTGTTCAAAGAGATTTGCAGACAACCACAGTAAGTCTAGAGACGGCAGAGAAAGCCTTCTCAACAGCAGAAACTAAATTTAATACAAATTTAGAGGGCCCTGGTAATAGTAAGGATGCTGAAACTTATAAAGCATATAAACGTGGCAAAAGTGCTGGACGTTTATAATAAAATAAAAGGAGTGTGATATATAGTGCATGGTAATTTTTTAATCCCTGCTAACACAAAAAGTGGTGCATTAATGTTTAATATATTTACGCCATTTGATCTAGTTTTGTTTCTATCAGGTGTTAGTGTTACAATGGTATTACTTTTTATACTACCTATCGAAACATTACCAATAACGCTTATTGCTTTAGCCCCTGCTCTAACATGTACGTTTTTGGTTTTACCGATACCTAATTATCATAATGTTTTAACGGTAATTACTAGTGCTTTAAGGTTCTTTAGTGATAGGAGAGTATTTATATGGAAAGGTTGGTGTACAAATGAAAGACAAGAAGACAAGAAGTAAATATACTGAAGACTGGATACCTGTAAAATCAATTACTAATGGTATGATTGTACTAGATGATAACACAAAAGTAACAGGTGTTAAAATAACACCACGTAACATCTTCATTTTAGATGAAGAATCACAGTCTAGTATTATTAGTAATTTAAAAAACTTTTACAATAGTCTAGATTATGAATTTTGGTTAATGGTGGCAGATAGACCGGTTGATATTACATTATATCTATCGCAATTACAACTTTTGTATAATAATGTCCAAAATAATCAAATTAGAAAATTAATTGCTCAAGATGTTGAAAAAGCTAATGATTTTGCAAGTAACAATGTTGTTGACACGGAGTATTATCTTTTATTTAAAGAAAAAAATCCTGAAATTATTGGAAAACGCATTAGGGCGATCATAAATAATTTAGCAGCTTGTGGTCTTAATTGTTCACAAACAACTAATGATGATTTAAGAGTTATTTTAGATAATTTCTTAAATGGAGGTAATACTACAGAGTTTGGGACGGTGATGCCTTTATGAATCTAAAATCACAATTAGCTCCGAAAGGATTAAATTTTAACTCGGGTGATTTTGTTATTAGTGATAAATATTCAACAATTTTAACTGTTATTGCATATCCAAAAGTAATAACAGCAGGTTTTTTAGCATCATTGACAACAATGTCTGGTATCAAGATTGTTATTAAGCATATCCCTATTGATTTTGGTGTTTTATCAAAAATGATTAATCGTCAGATTGCTGATTTAAAAGCTAAATATCAAGAAGAAAGAGATAGAACTGTTCAGGAAAGACTTAGACAAGATATGGAATCTCTTGAATATTTTATTAGTATGTTAGCAAGTAGTCAAGCTCGTATTTTTGATTTCCAAATGCACGTAATGATTACGGCTGATAGTAAGGAAGAATTAGAATTAAAAAAAGTAAATGTGAAGAATTATATGACGGCAATGGAATTAAAGGCAATTCCTCTTCGTTTTGAACAAGAGAAGGTTTTAAAATCAATTGTTCCGATATTCCCTAAACAAGATATTGAAGATCGTATAGGAACACCTATTCCTTCAGTTACAATAGCAGCAATGTATCCATTTATTTTTGATAGTATAAAAGATCCTGGCTTAGCTGCGTTACTTGGTGTTGACTTCTCTGGTGGTGTTATTTTATTTAATCAATTCTTATTTCAAATTAAGAAAGAAAATAACCGCAATAACGCTAACCTTATTATTTTAGGTACTTCTGGTTCTGGTAAATCAACAACAGCTAAGTTAATGCTTAGAACACATATAAGAAATGCTTATAAAGTTGTCGCAATTGATCCAGAAGGTGAACTTGAGGATATGTGTAATTTATATGGTGGTAATTTTGTTGACCTTGGAAAAGGTGGAGACTTCGGGATGGTTAACCCACTCGAAATAGTCCTTGATGCAGATGAAGAAGAAATTGCTCAAGGCCTTGGTTATACGGTTTTAACAAAAACGCTACAATTTTTAAAAGCATTTATGAAATATTATGACCCAAGTATTGAGGAAGATGTATTAACACTTTTTAGTGAGGTTGTTCAAGATACATATAAACGTTTTGGGATAGATTTCAATACTGATTTTTCTAAATTTACAACTAAGGATTATCCAACTTTTTCAGATGTTTATGCAACAATTAAAGGTCGCATGAGTCAATATATGGAAAAAACACACGAGAGTGACATTATGGAACGTCTTGAGTTAAAAATTAGACCTTTGACTAAAGAATTAAAATATTATTTTGATGGACACACAACAATAACTGACACAGAAAACAATATAATAGTTTTTAATATTAAAGAGGTAATGAATACTGATGTCAATATTAGGAATGCCTTGTTCTTCAATATTCTAAAATATGCATGGGGCTTATGCCTTGATAAAAGTGTAAATACAGTTTTATCAGTTGATGAAGCCCACGTATTGTTAAGCGGTAATAATACTTTAGGTGCTGAATTTTTAGCACAAGTACAAAGACGTGCAAGAAAATATAATACAGGTACGATTATTATTACACAACAACCGAGTGATTTTACTGATGCAATGGTTATCACTCAAGGTAAGGCTATCTTTGATAATGCCTCATATTACATTGTTATGGGACTTAAAAAACAAGCTGTTGAGGACCTGTCAAACTTAATTGATTTAAATGATAATGAAAAAGAAAGTATCAAGAGATATGGACAAGGAGAAGCACTCTTTGTTTGTGGAAATAGAAGAATGAGAATAAATGTTGTCGCTACTGAGGCTGAATTAGAATCATTTGGTAGTGGCGGAGGTTTTTAACATTAACAACAAGATATAAAGGTTTCTTTATATCTTGTATAAATTATGACAGATTATTAAAACAAAACGCGCGTTGAAGTAGGTGATTTTATATGAACGAATTATATGAAAAAGCAAAAAAGGCTCTAAGTTCTAAAATTAAAAATAAGGCACTTATATATATAATTTCCTTTTTGGCACCATTTTTTCTTTTTCTTTTTACAGTAGTTATAATAATTATGATGTTTATGATGCCTGTAACCCAAGCCTTAGAAAAAATAGATAACTTTAAAAGGTTTGTTATTGTTTTTGTTGAAAAAACAAAAAACTTTTTTAGCGGTCGAGGATTTCAAGTGATTGATATGACTACAGTTCAGTTGAAAGAGGAAGAGTTTAATAATGAGGTAGCTAAGTATTATAAATTTTACTATTATACAGGTGGCGTTGAAGTCGATGCCCCTCTTATTTTAGCTACTGTTCACTATCCACTTGAAATAAGTTTTAATGAAAAAGTGGTTGCCTGTGTAAATGGAATTGATGCAGAAGGTACAGAATGTGCTTCAGAGGAAGAGCAATATGACTTTTGGAAAGCTAAAATAGAGAAAGTTCCAGATTTATTTGAACATAGTATATCGGAGGTAATTACTAAATATGAATGTATAGGTGTTACGGTAGAGACTGCCGATGGCCCTAAAACACACTATGTACAGGGTGATCAGATTGGTGAACCTGAAGTGCTTTATCCTTTTCCGGGAACCTTTCATAAAGATGAGCATTGTCACAGTGGTTCAAGCATAAAGAAATATGATTATAGACAAGAGCCAGATAAATACAATGAATATCTTAGTGATCCCGATGATGGTTATATTGTTAGCAGTGAAGAATACAATTTTCCTACTGAAATAACTGATATTGAAGAGAAGAAAGAAAGACTCAAACAAATAGTATATAGTATTCACAATTTATCTATTCTTTATTATAACTTATTTGATACCCCCGCAGCAGTTGCACAGAATGTATATGGGGCAATACCATATAATTTATTGAAGAACATGGTTGTTCCCGTCGATCCTACTATAGGGAGTGATGGGAAAGGTAATTACATAATAACTTCTTGTTTTTCACCTTATCGGTCATTAAGCAATGGTCAAAAGTCTGCCCATAAAGGGATAGATGTAGTTTCCGCTTCTTCAGATTTAAATATTAGAGCGGCAGCAAAAGGGATTATTTTGGTGGCCCAAGGTTCCCTTTCGCCATCCTTTAACTGTTACAATGGTGATTGTAACAAAAAAGGTGCCGGTAATTATATTGTAATAACACACGAAATAGAAGGCATACAGTTTAGAACAACATATATGCATTTATCTAGTGTTTCTGTTAATGTTGGTGATGAGGTTGAAGCAGGACAGATAATAGGTGTTATGGGCAATACCGGTAATTCTAGTGGGACGCACCTTCACTTCCAATATGAAGATGCCAATCAAAACCCTTTAAACCCGGGCAACTTATTTTCTAATCCAAAGTCGATAAACGCAAATGCTGGTTGTTCAGTTATGTCTGTTGATTGTGCTAATAGAAATGCTCCAGTTGCGATAAGCCCTACATACGCAAAATGGGGCAAATCGTCTTATACGATAAATGTAGAAGTAAATGGCATGGCACCAATACCATTAGAACAGTATATTTTAGGTGTTGCTATAAACGAGATGGGTGGTTCATTTAATATAGAAGCAATAAAAGCTCAAATGGTAGCAGCAAGGACATATACATTTGGTAGCCAAAGATTTAGTTATTCTATACAAGAAGCACAGAATCAAATAGTTGTTAATGTAGGGGCAGCAAGTGAAGCAACTCAAACATTTAATTTAAATGGTTTATGTTCATCTAGTGCTGAGGCTCAGTCTAAATTAATATCAGCCTTGGAAGGAAGCCGTGGGCAAGTATTAGTAACCAGTAAAGGGAAGATGTTTTCGTCCGAATATTCAAGCTACGCAGCAAATGATGGCTATAAAACTAGAGGTAGCGGATATGTCTGCAAATTGCCAGAACTATCATCAGGATGTGAAAATGTTGCATCGTATGCTACAACGAGCAACTGTCGACCAAATGGAAGTAACATATGTGGACATGGTAGAGGAATGAGTCAATGGGGAGCTAATAACATGGCAAATAATCATGGATATGATTATACTTCCATATTAAACCATTTCTATTATGGGAACATTACTGATATAAGTGGTTTAGATATAAGCGACTATGCTAAGTAGGTAAATAAATATATTTATAGAGGGTGTGATGAAATTGCTAAATTTAAAAAAGTTAATATTGATGGTGATGTGCATATTTTTATTATCTGGTTGCGATGTTGCATATGACTTAAAGATTAATAAAGATTTAACTGTTACCGAAGAAGTTGTTGCACTAGAAGATAAATATTTTAATGATTTAGCTCACGATTATTTACTTGATAGAATATCAGTTGCATTTTCTAGTCGTTATGATGAGTTATATGAATATAGCGCAATATCAGAGGATACCAGAATAGGCAATAAAGTTGTCAGAAATTATAATTCATTAAATGAATATAAAGAACAAAGTAATGTTTTTCTCGATTTAATCGATAATTATACCATTACTGAGACTGCGGATACTGTTAATTTTAATATAATTGTATCTGACGATATATATGATACTAACGATATGGCTTATACCATTATTCCTGAAAATATGACTATAAATATAGAATTACCATATAAAATAATCAATACAAATTCAGATACAAAAACTGGTAATATTTACAGTTGGAAAATTGATAAAGATCATAGATCTGCTAATATTATGTTAAGTTTTGAAAAAAATAGACTTAGTGATACCTTATATATTTTGAATATTGGCATAAGTTATGGTATATTAATAGCAGTAGGAATTATTTTGACAGCAAGTGTTATTGTTCTTGTTATATCCAAAAAAATAAGAGGAATAAATAAAATATAGGAGTGCGATTTATATGAAATTTAAATTTAGAGCTGATACTAAAGATATAATCTATTTTGTAATATTTGCCGTGTTTCTTTTGTACTTAGTAGCTATTGCAATTTTAAATTTAGCATCTTTAGCACAAAGAACTACTTTTTATGGTTGGAATCCAATAGAGGCTTTTTCGCCACAATTTATTGGCCCTACTTTAATTTTTTATATTTTGTCACTAGTAGGAATTATTGTTTCTGTTTCAAGTTATTTTTGGGATAAGGAAAAAGGGTTTGGCTTCCAAACGGGGAAACCTGAAAAGAGCGATTATTCTAGATGGGCAAAAGATGAGGAAATAAAAACAAAACTTAAAGAGGTTAACGTATCGCAACCAACGCTTCCTTATGCTGGTATTCCGTTACTTGTTAAAGGCAAAAGAGTATGGGTAGATGATAGTGAAGCGCATACCTTGATAATGGGTTCAACAGGTAGTGGTAAAACAACAAGATTAATTAATCCATTAATTAAGATTTTAGCTAAAAAGGGCGAATCAATGATTCTAACAGACCCTAAAGGCGAACTTTATGAGGAAAACTCTACAATGCTTATGGCTAAAGGTTATAATATTGTTTTATTAAACTTACGTAATCCTGAAAAAGGTAATGCATGGAATCCACTTACTTTACCATATCAATTATATAAAGAAGAATCAGATAAAGCTAATGAGTTATTAGCGGATTTAGCGATAAGTCTCCTTCATGATGACAAAACAGATGATCCATTTTGGCAAAACTCATCAGCTGACTACTTTACAGGATTAGCGTTAGGTCTTTTTGAAGACGCTAAAGAGGAAGAAATTAATTTAAATTCAATCAGTTATATGAGTGCAGCTGGTGAAGAAAAATACGGGGGATCAGTCTATGCTAAGGAATATTTTTCGAGCAAGGACCCTTCAAAGCCAATATATATAAATGCTTCAGGAACAATTAATGCACCTCAAGATACAAAAAACAGTATATTATCAGTGTTTAGACAAAAAATTAAGATTTTTGCAACGACTGAGCATCTATCTGAAATGTTATCATATAGTGATTTTGATATGAAAGATATTGGCCGTAGAAAAACAGCAGTATTTATCATTATACAAGATGAGAAAAAGACGTATCATGCTTTAGCAACAATTTTTATAAAACAATGTTATGAAACATTGATTGATGTAGCTCAGGATAATAATGGTAAACTTCCTATTAGGACAAACTTTATCTTGGATGAGTTTGCTAATATGCCGCCTTTAAGAGATGTTACAACCATGATTACTGCGGCTCGCAGTCGTCAAATTCGTTTTAATTTAGTAATCCAAAACTTTTCTCAATTAAATCAAGTATATGGCGCTGATGATGCAGAAACAATTAAAGGCAACTGTGCTAATTTAGTTTATTTAATGAGTAAAGAGCTTAAGGCCTTAGAAGAAATAAGTAAACTTTGCGGAGAAAAGAAGGTAAAAGGTAAGGGCGATAAAGACCCAGATAAAGATAAACCGTTGATTAGTATAAGTGAATTACAAAGATTGAAAATGGGTGACGCAATAATTATCAAAGATAGATCATATCCATTAAAGACAAAACTACCAGGTATGTGGGAATATGATTTTAATGAGCCTAAGTCAACTCAAATTAATTATCCAGTGCGCCAAAAAAGAATTGTTAAACTATTTGATATAAAAGAATTTGTTAACAATCAAAGGATGAATGCATATCCAAATGGTAATGTGTTTAGCCCTAATATGTTTGATCCACGTTTTGCGGGAGGGATGAATCCTGCTATGGGTAATACTGATCCATCTCAATTTTTACCACCAAACAATCAATTAGGAAAGCATAATCTTGATGCTACTCCACAACCAAATGCAGGATATAATCAGAACTTTTTTAGCAATCGTAATAAAGCTAATATGTTTAATGGTGATGATTCATTTAATGTAGATGATTTAATTAAGAAAATTGATGCTAAGATTGCTGAATTAGAGGCTGAGGAAAAAAGAGAAGAGGAAAATAACGCTGCAGCAACGAATGCTTCAGCGAACAGAACACAAGCAGAGCCGACTAAACCACAGTTTGTTCCAACCCCACCTGTCAATCCAGTGATCGAAGATATAAAACCTGTTGAACCTATGGCTGTTGAACAAAAGCCTGTTGTTACGAATCCTCAATTTATAGAACCAGAGGTTGAGGAAGAAGAAACTATTGTTAATATTAATCCTGATATTGATAAAATAATGAATTCAACTTACGAGGATGAAAATACTGATGACCAGTTCTTTGATGACTTCTTTAGTGATGATGATGAATAATATGCTTTAATCAAATGTTTTTTAACTACATATAATGCTACTAGAAGGTGGTAGGATGTATAAGAAAATAAAATTGACTGAACTATTTAAAATTAAAGATCCAATTATTATTGATGTGAGAGAACCTGATGAATATAGGCGAGGATGTATTTCTAAAGCGACAAATATCCCAGCGGGCACTCTTGTAGATAACTGCGAAAAATATTTAAGTATTCATAAAAAATATTATATATATTGCGAGACTAGCTTAAGAAGTATGCGTGTATGTGAGTTTTTATCAGACTTGGGCTATGATGTATATTTAATAGAAGGTGGATATAAAGAGTGGTTAGCAATTAAAGAAATATTAAAATAAGAAGTGATAGTTTTATCACTTCTTTATCATTTATTAATATATTATAAGGGTAATTAAATAATTGTCGTTCTATTATATTGCTCAACCAAATAATATTTGATATAATACTAGTATACATATGGGGCTATAGCCAAGTGGTAAGGCAAGGGACTGCAACTCCCTGAGCGTCAGTTCAAATCTGATTGGCCCCTCCAAAAAATAAATAAAGACTTGTGGGAAATCATAAGTCTTTTTGATATGATAGTATAAGAGATTTTTTCATGTTAGATAATTTGTTAGAAGTGTTAAAAGAAAGTTATTAAAAAGAATTAAACAATGGTTTTTTCTATATTGAAAAATAATATAATTAACCTTGAAAAATTTTAAAAACTGTAGAAAACTTCTACAGTTTTTTGCTTGGAACTAATTATATCATTATATTTAATTAATACAATTATGTGGTTCAATGGTATAGCAAGTCCTATTAATAATAATTAATGTAATTGCATTTACAATTATTGCAACTGCAAATCCGACGAAAAATCCTATAACAACAGAAACAAGTACTGCCGAGATAGCTAAACCTATCGCTAGTCCAACTAGTGCTCCTAGCAATAAGAAACCAAGGTAAAATAAAAGAATTGGTAATAAAAATCTACTTACACAACGAGTCATGAATGCACTAACCTCCTTGCTATATTATATTAAGATTAAAAATAACGAAGTAATACAGATGTCTTTAAGTGTTGAAAACTTTATATAATGAGGGTTGATTGCTATGCGTCTTGAAAAATTTATGCTGGTAAAGTATAATCTATTTTAGATAGCGATTAATGCTATTTAATTAATATATAGGGGGAATATATAGTGAATAAAGATAACATCAGGAAAATGGGCTATATCGTTCTACATAAATTATTGTTAAAAATAAAAGAATATAATAAAGATAAATTGAAAGATAATTCTTATATTTTATGTCCCAATCATACAAGTGATTTTGACGGACCTGTTTTATGGACATCAAATAACAATATACGAATAATGGCGAAAAAGGAATTATTTAAAAACAAATTAATGGCTAAATTTCTGAATAAAATGGATGTTGTTAGTGTTGACAGAAGCAAACATTCTGCCAGGGAAATTATGCAAGCTGTTCGATATCTTAAAGAAGGATCAGAACATAAAGTATTTATGTTATTTCCTCAGGGAACTATATCCGATATTAATAAAAATGCTTTAGCTAGGATAAAAGAAGGAGCTTTTGTTATATCAGCTCTTTCAAAAACTCCAATTGTACCTGTTTTTATTGAACAACCACGTATTTTTAGGAGAAGTAGGATAGTATACGGTAATCAGCTTTCACTTGATATATTAGATGAGAAAGAAAAAATAGATCGAAAAAAACTTCTTGATGCTAGATTGATTTGGCAACAAGAAATTTTTAGGCTTCAACAAGAGGCTATCGAGTTAGAAAACAGACCTATTAGAAAAATCAAATTAAGTAAGAAACATGCAAATAATAACCAAGGTTAAAAATATTATGATTGCTTATAATTGGCAATCATTTTTTTTATATTTGGCTCTGGTTCTTCTAAAAATGAAATGAATCTATTGAAACAGATTAATGTTTCATTACTAATAGTGTGTTCCATTTTTTCGGTTTCCTCTAATACGGTATTAGAATCAACTCCGAGAACAGTCAATAAATCTTCTATTATTTGGTGTCTTTTTAACAAGAAGTCACCTAATTTGGCCCCTTTTTTCTCTAATATAATAAGGCCATACTTTTCATATTTCAAAAGTTTTAATTTAGAAAGTTTTTGGACCATCATTGTTGCTGACGGAGGTTGAACATTTAGGGCATTAGCAAGTTCATTGACTCTTGTAAATCCATTTTCTTTAGATAATCTGGAGATCATCTCCAAATAATCTTCCATTGCAGCGGTCATCTTTTTATCCGTTTGTTTCATGTATTTATCGAAGGTGTGAAATTCTTGCTTTTCCATTATGAGCTCCTTTTGATTTAAAATATATGCTAAATTATTATAAACCATGATAAAGGCATAGACAGATAAACGGACTTTTCATAAATTAGTATAGTCTAATAAGGTTAGTTGCAATTAACTTTTTTAAACTATAGGAGTGAATTATGAATTTGTATGGTAAAAAGAATTATATAAAAAATATTTTTAAGTATCTAGGGCCTGCTTTTATTATTAGTGTTGCATATGTTGACCCTGGTAATTTTGCAACCAATATCACAGGGGGCTCTCTTTTTAATTATGATTTATTGTGGGTAATTTTAGCTAGTAATCTTATGGCAATATTTTTACAAATCAATTCGGCTAAATTAGGTATCGCAACAGGAAAAAATTTACCTGAAATGTGTAGGGAAGAGTTTACTAAGAAAACTAACGTATTGCTTTGGGTTTTTGCAGAGTTGGCTGCGATAGCGACAACGATGGCGGAATTCCTAGGCGGGGCATTAGGGTTGTATCTTTTATTTAGAATTTCTTTACCGATAGCAGGATTATTAACATGTATTATTACATTTATGATAGTTTCAATGCAAAAATATGGTCAGAAGGTAATTGAAATAATTATTACTGTTTTTGTTGCAATAATATGTATAGGTTATGGTGTGGAAATGTTTTTAGCTGAACCTGATTGGATAGAAGTGGGAATTCATTCTATAATGCCTTCAATACCCAACAGTGAGGCATTATTAATTGCTGTTGGTATGCTTGGAGCTACTGTTATGCCCCATGTAATATTTCTTCATTCACAATTGGTACAATCACGCAACAAAACTAATGACGTCAATGAAAAAAGAAGGCATTTGAAGATGGAAAAAATAGATATAGCTATAGCTATGAACATTGCCTTTCTTGTAAATGCATCTATGCTCATTGTCTCGGCTTCGGTTTTTTATACACAAGGCCTTGTTGTTGATTCAATTGAATTGGCACATCAATCGCTTGAACCATTATTAGGTATTTTATCCAGTACAGCTTTTGGTATAGCGTTATTAGCTTCAGGCTTCTCTTCATCTGTTGTGGGGACTATGGCTGGAGAATCAGTAATGGATGGATTTATCAATGTAAAAATATCTAGCAATTGGAAAAGGTTTATTACAATGGTTCCTGCTCTGTTGGTAATACTGAGTGGAGTAAATCCAATGCAAGCCCTAATTTTTAGCCAGGTCAGTTTGAGTTTTATTTTGCCTATGGCTGTTATTCCTCTCTTAATCATAACTAGTAAAAAAGAGGTGATGGGAGTCTTTACTAATACCAGAGTAGTAAAAACACTAGGTATAATAATAGCAACATTAATAATAATCCTAAATATATTTTTAATAATAAAGGCTTTTGTGTAAAGTTTAGAAAAATAGCACTCTCTCTTTGTGAGTGCTAAAAGTTGTGTTATAATGATAATGGAAGGTGAGATAGAATGAATTTAATTCCAAGAAGACTATATTGGGATAATCTGTTTGATGATTTCCTTATCTCAGGTACAAATAATTTAAAATGTGACATCTATGAAAAAGACAATACTTTTTTCTTAGAGGCCGATATTCCAGGCTTTAAAAAGGAAGATATTAACGTTGAAGCTGAGGACGGATACTTATTAATAAGTGCGTCTAAGGAAGAAGAAAAAAAGGAAGAGGATAAAAATTATCTTCGTCGTGAAAGATATTCCAGCTCATATGAAAGACAATTTTATTTAGGAAATATTGATGAAGACAACGTTAAAGCTGAATTTAAAGCTGGAACTCTAAAGATTATTGTACCTAAAAAAGAGGAACTTCCAAATAGTAAGAAAATTGAAATTGAATAAAAAATAATAATAGTCTAGATTAATCTAGACTGTTATTGTGTAAATATTAATATCTAATATTTCTTATGTTTTATCATATAATGTATAGACAAAAGATATATAATCATGTAAAATTATAGTTGAATAAGTAACATTTTGAATTTTAAGAAAGAAAAAAGTTGACAAAATGTAACTCTTGTGCTATTATAATGCCCAATAAATCAAAAGGGGGTTTTTGATATGTATAATGAAAGTGGATTTTCAGTAAAAGATTTTATTTTAAAAATAATATTAGTTGTATTATTTGTTTTCTTGTTGATGTGGTTATTTCCAATGCCAAATTTAAAACCTGTTTATGATAGGATTTATGCAGACAACATTGAAACTATGAAAGATGCAGCTAAGAGTTATTACACAGTTGAGAGATTGCCTAAAGATGTAAATGACTCTGTTAGAATGACATTAAATGAAATGCTTGCAATGAAATTATTATTACCAATAGCAGATTCAGATGACGTTTTATGTGATGGTCAAGCATCATTTGTCGAAATAATGAAATCAGATACCGAATATATTGTTAAAACTAATTTAACATGTTCTAATAAGTCTGATTATGTAATTGAATATATGGGTTGTTATGACCTTTGTGGAGACAAATGTGTTGAGGAGGAAGCTCCTGTTGCCGTAGCTCCGACAGTTAAAAAGACTACAAAAACAGTTGTAAAACAACCTGTTAAGAAAGATCCTGTTAAAAAACCTGTTGTTGAATATGTAACCATGTATCAATTAAAAAGAGATTGGTATAAAGGTTATACAACTAATACAACAGCAGCTACAACACAATATAAACATGTGAAATATGGAACTGAAACGGTATTTAAAGGTTATGACTATTCATGTCCGTCAGGTTATGGGGATAGACAAGGCGATACTTGTTATAAATATGATACAGATTATGAATATACATGTTCAGAAGGCACATTGGTAGGTAGTCAATGTAAAACTACAACTACAACATACAGTTATTCATGTCCATCAGGATATTCACAAAGTGGTAGTGGTTCTAACACGAAATGTTCAAAAGAAGATTCTACTAGTAGCTACTATTGTACAACTGGCACATTAGTGGGTAGTCAATGTAAGGTTGCTAATGTAACATATAGTTACTCATGTCCATCAGGATATTCACAAAGTGGTAGTTCATGTTCTAAGAGTGTATATAATGGAACATCTAAAGTATATCAAGGTACTGGTGAAGGAAAATATATTCCTTCAAGTAATTCTACATATAGTTATGTAAGTACTGGTGCTAGATCTGTTAAAGATTGTAATGCATGTGCTTCATATTATGTATACACATATAAGATTTACAAGAATGTAGCTTCTTATAGCACGGTTTATGCTAGTCCAACTAGTACACCTACTACAACATATAGTTATGTTCCTGCAAAATTGAATAGTTCATCAAATACTACTACAACAGCACCTATTGTAACTCCTAAAACTAAAACACATTATAGTTCAGCTCAATTGAATACGTCGACAGATGTAAGAAGTAGAGCAGCAACTAAGACAGCTCAATATGATTATCGTACATATGTTGAAGACAGCAAATGGACTTATAATTCATATGAAAAGGGATATACAATGGTAGATCAAAAGACTATTCCTGGTGATACAACGAAGGTATATACACCGGATTGGGTATTAACTTTACCTGCTGGTTATGTAAGAACCGAAATTAATACTGAATATAAGTGGTCAAACACAAATGCAGAAAACGGTTGGATATATACAGGTGTAACTAAAAAAATTCAAAAGTAATAGTTTTATAAACAAAAGCAAAGATTAAATCTTTGCTTTTTTCTTTTTAGCGAAAAATGGTTGTATAAACTAAAATTAAGATGCTATAATATAATAGGTGATAGTTATGGAATATAAAGTTACAACAAGAAATGAAACTGAGACAATTGCATTAGCACAGAATGTTGAAGCAGAAAAATTTCCTAATATGGTTATTTGTCTAGAAGGAGATTTAGGAAGTGGTAAAACAGTATTTGCGAAAGGGTTTGCTTCCTCTCTTGGAATAGAAGAAGTAATTACTTCTCCAACATTTAATATAATAAAAGAATATAATGTTGGAGAGTTGCCACTTTTTCATATGGATGTTTATCGCTTGGATGGTGATGTAAGTAGCCTTGGTTTAGAGGAATACTATAACAAAGATGGTATTGTAATTATTGAGTGGGCTGATATAATTCGTGATTATTTGCCTAAAGAACGTTTAGAAATAAAAATTAAGGTAATTGATGAGGATACAAGAATTTTTATTTTTAAGCCTTATGGAAAAATATATGAAGATATATGTGAGGCGGTATTATGAAGTATCTCTTCATTGATACATCAACCCACGACTTAACGGTTGCTGTATTGTCTAATGAGGAGATTCTTGGAATTTCTACATCACACAATACCAACGAACATTCTAAATATGCTTTAACTGATCTAGAAAATACCTTTAAAAAAGCAAAGTTGACTCCAAATGACATTGATAAGGTAATGGTTGTAAATGGACCAGGATCATTTACGGGGATAAGAATTGGTGTTACTATTGCAAAAACCTTTGCTTGGGCCTTAAAAAAGGACGTTATACCAGTCTCTAGTTTATTAGGATATGCTCTTGGTTATAGCGGATATGATTACTATGTATCTGTTTTAGATGCTAGAAGAGGATATGTATATGGAGCAATATATAACAGTAATTATGAGGTTGTATTAGGTGAACAATATATTATTATTGATGAATTAAATAATGTTATCTCTTCATTGAATGGAGATATTTTAATTACTGGTGATATAGATATTAACGATACAGGAACAAGCCCGATATTAATTGATGCTGTTAGAATAATTAATTATTATAAAAATAAGCAGGCTGTTCCTGCACATTCTTTGAATCCACATTATTTAAAAAGGGTTGAGGCTGAGGAAAAGATGATGGAGGTGATTGAATGATAAGGGATTTTACACCTGATGATATCGTATATATTGGGCAAATAGGAACTAAATTTAATCCAAATTATAAATTCAAAATAAACCCCTATACTAGATGCTTTGTTTATGAAATAGAAAAAAAAGTGGTAGGATTTATAACTTTTTCTATAATTTATGAAAAAGCAGAAATTATAGATTTAGCAGTTAAAGAAGACTTCCAAAGGAAGCATATTGGTTCGGATTTATTGAATGCCGTTATCAAAGAGTGTGTTTCTCATAAATGCGAAAGTCTTACTTTAGAGGTTAGGACTACTAATCAAAGTGCTATATCATTATATAAAAAACATGGTTTTAGGGAGATTTCAATGAGAAAAAGCTATTATCATGATGGAGAAGATGCTTTAGTTATGATAAAGATGGTGATTTAATGAAAGATAAATATATATTAGGAATTGAATCTAGTTGTGATGAAACAAGTGCAAGTATTGTAAAAAATGGTACTGAGGAAATTAGTACAGTTGTATTGTCACAAATGGATATCCACAAAGTATTTGGTGGTGTTGTTCCTGAAATAGCAAGCCGTAATCATGTTGAAAATATTACAATGGTAATTGAAGAAACGCTTGAAAAAGCTAATATGGAATTAAAAGATATTGACGCTATTGGTGTCACTTATGGCCCAGGTTTAATTGGATCGTTATTAATAGGTTTACAAGCTGCGAAAACATTATCTTTTACACATGACAAGCCTTTAATTCCGGTACATCATATAGCAGGGCATATATATGCTAATAAGTTAGTAACTGACTTTAAGTTTCCGTTAATTGCTTTAGTTGTAAGTGGCGGACATACAGACTTGATATATATGGAGGAAGAATATTCTTTTAAAAAGATTGGTGGAACATTGGATGATGCAGTAGGAGAGGCTTATGATAAAGTTGCTAAAGTAATAGGTCTTGCTTATCCTGGTGGTCCAATAATTGATAAATTAGCTCAAATAGGTAATGATACATATACTTTGCCAGCACCGTTAGATGATGATAGCAATAATTTCAGTTTTAGTGGCTTAAAAAGTGCTGTTATTAATTTAGTTCATAATGAAGAGCAAAGAGGAAATATTATAAATCAAGAGGATTTAGCTAAATCTTTTCAATCTAGAGTTATATATATATTGACTAAGAAAACAATGCGAGTTTTAGAGGAATATGGTGTTTCTACCCTGTTATTAGCTGGTGGGGTATCGGCTAATAAAGGACTTAGAGAGGAATTTGCTAAGTTGTGTAGCGAAAGAAATATAAATTTTGTTGTTCCACCTATGAAATATTGCACTGATAATGCAGCGATGATAGCATCGTCAGCTTATTATGCATATGAAAAGGGACTAACAGCAGATTTGTCACTAAATGCAATAGCCACCACTTCCTTAGAAAAGATTGGAGATGTTAAAAGTGAATAAAAAAGCCTTTACTCTTATCGAAGTACTAGCAACTATTGTTATTTTGGGTGTCTTATCAGCTATAGTATTTATTAACGTGAATGGGTATATTCAAACATCAAGAGAAACATCTTATGATACACTCGTGAAAACGATTAAATTGTCAGCAGAATTATATGTTTCTGAACATAGTAATGAATTCCCACAATTAGAAGTGTCTGGTTCAATGTTTTATATTGAACTTATTGATTTAGTGAATGCTGATTATCTAGACGAACCTATCGTAGATGAACGAACAGGGGAGGAAATCCCCTTAACAACGAAGGTTAATATAACGGTTATTAATAAAAATGATATTACAATAGATTTAGATTATTAAATAAAAAAGTTAATTATATTTAATTAACTTTTTTTCTATAATGATAATAATATAATACATGATAAAAGATATGATACATAACAGAACAATTCCTGTCATTACAAGGTTTAGATTGAAGACTTGTGAACCATACATAATTAGATAACCAATACCCTCTTTTGATACTAATAATTCGCCCATAATTACCCCTATTAAGGACATGCTTATATTTATTTTTAAAGCATTGAAGATATTGTTCATGTTTCCTGGCAGTATTAAGTAAATAAACAATTGCAATTTAGTTACATTAAAACTTTTAAGTAATTTTATTTTATTTTCATCAGTACTACTAAATCCGTGATAAACGGTGATAATAGTAATAATTACAGATATTAAAAGAGCCATTATAATAATAGAAGACATATTAGCCCCGGCCCATATTATAAGAATTGGACCCAAAGCCACTTTAGGTAAGCTATTTAGAACAGTTAAATATGGATTTAAAACTTTTGCGAAAAAGTTGTTCCACCACATTATCGAAGCTATTAGAATTCCTATAATGGTACCTAAACCAAAACTAATAAATGTTTCATATGCAGTGATAAGAATATGATTAAAAAGCGTTCCTTCATTATATAATTCGATTATAGTTTTAATGATATTACTTGGACTAGATGTTAGAAAAGGATTTATCAAAGAATAATAGCTCGCGGCTTCCCATGCTGCAATAAAGGTTATAAAGATAATGATTTGTGTCAAGAGTACTAGTCTTTTTTTTCTATTCCTTTTCTTAAGATATAACTTATGTTCATCAGACATGGATATCTAAATCCTTCCAGATAGTTTTGTAATACGAATTAAATTTTTCATCAGTACGTCTATCAATTGGATTGTCATATTGGTTTAACTCAATTTTATAAATATTTTTAATAACAGATGGTCTATTACTTAAAACGATAACGATGTCAGCCATGCTTATGGCTTCACTTATATCGTGTGTTACCATTATTGTAGTTTTCTTTTCCCTTTTTATTATTTTATAAACATCATTAGAAACTTCTAATCTAGTTTGATAGTCAAGTGATGAGAATGCCTCATCTAATAATAAAATATCGGGATTAATAGCAAGTGTTCTAATCAAGGCAACTCTTTGTCTCATGCCTCCAGATAAAGCTGCAGGATAGTAATTGACAAAGTCGCTTAGACCATAGGTTTTTATAAGTTCCATTACTTTTCGCTTAGTTTCTTTATTTAAATTACCATTTATTTTTAAACCTAGTAGTGAATTGTCTAGAACATTAAGCCAAGGAAATAAGGTATCTTGTTGTAACATGTAACCAAACTGTATATTTTCTTTACAAAATGTTAATTCTCCATTTGATTTGTTTTCTATATTACATAAGATTGATAGAATTGTTGATTTACCACAACCTGAAGGACCTACAATAGCAACAAAAGTGCCTTCATTTAATGAAAATGTAAAATTTTTTATAGCCTCTATTTCGCCATTGTCGGTATGATATTTCTTTCGTAAATTCTTTATATCTAGAAGTGTTTTCATCGTAAACAATCCTACTTAGAGAATGAATTATTTACTAAATCTTCAAATGGAGTCTTTTTATTTAATTCTCCAGCACTAATCATTATCTCTTGCAAATGATTGAATGACTGTTCAGTAAAGTTTGTTGTTTTTAACCATGCATCTTGATCTTTATATCTTTTGGTGACAGAAACTAATTCGTTAAGTGTTAAATCTGGAAAAAATTTATATATACTATTAGCAATTTCTTCGTTACTTTTTTCATGAACAAATGTTAGTCCTTTATTTATAGCTTTTGTAAAGCCTTCAATAACTTTAGGATTATCTTCTATATAACTTTTTCTTGCGTTATAAGCGGTATATGGAACTTCTCCACCTAATTCTCCGATTGAAGCAACAACGTAGCCGTAGCCCTCTTTTTCGAGCTGTAGAGCAACTGGTTCAAACAAAGTTACAAAGTCTCCAGTTCCACCAATAAATGCCCCCTGCATAGCAGCAAAAGCAATACTTGTATCAATTTTTAAATCAGTTTTAGGATTAATGCCATTTTGTTTTAAAGCCCACTCAAAGGTCATTTCAGGCATACCACCTTTTCTTCCACCGATAACATATTTTCCTTTTAAATCATTTAATGTGAAATTCTCTATTTTTTCGCGTGATACTAAAAATGAACCATCTCTTTTAGTAAGTCCTGCAAAGGTTACCATATAATCCTTTTCACCACTATTGTATACGTATAATGTAGCTTCGGGTCCGGAAAATCCTATTTGAACATCGCCGGATAAAACAGCAGCAGCAACTTTATCAGCACCAGGTGTTAAAATAAGTTCAACATCCAGGTTTTCTTCTTCGAAATATCCCTCACTTAACGCTACATATTGTGGCGCATAAAAAACACTATGTGTAACTTCTGCTAATTTAATTTTAGTTAAATCACTTTCTTTATTTCCTTTGTATATTATTGCTGAACCACATAACATAATTACAATTAAAACACCAAGTGATATAATAATTTTCTTCACTTTTTTACCTCCTTTATTCTAAAACATTATATTCCTTTTAGGAAAATGAGTGCTTGCTATTATAGAGTATTAGTACTTGTTTATGAGCAAAATAGTTTGTAAAGGTATATATATGTTTTTAAAACAATAAAAATAATTTGATAATTACAGTACAATATTAAAAAGTTAAATATAAGAATAAGCACTTTAAAGATATCTTTTCAGCAAGTGTAGGAGAATAAAAGCAATTCAAAATGTTCGCAGCAAGTATATTATTTGTTGACAAAAACATTTAATATGTTATTCTAATGAAAGAAAATACTAGTCTTGTAGGGGGTAGTTTTATGGATAAATATGAGTTTGGAGAACATTTGGATTTTGATAAGGTTTTGGATAATAAGGAGTATTATGCTGATCTTTTTTCGGAGGGAAACAAAAAATTAAGAAAGATTTTAATGCATTGTTTTAATAATAAGATCGAAACTTATATGTGTTGTACTGGTCATGTAGAGGAATATTCTCCTTTTATTATGTTTTATATACCATATAGTAATAAGAAATTAATATATAGTATAGTAAGTTCGGTTTATGATGTTGATGGGGTAACGATAATATTAGGTAAGGATCACGCTAAAGAGGGAATTCAGGTTGATATAAGATCATATTATGGGAATTGGTTTTTTGAAGATGTATATAAGGGTTTAACTGATTTAAACAATTCTTTAAGAGCAACACCAGATATAAAAAACATTATTGAAATTGTAAATAAATTTGATAAACCATCATGTGATTTGATTTTTAGAAGAACAAAACAATTTGATTATACTGATCATTATAGTATGTCTGTTGACTATACTGATTCTGATAAAGTTAAGCATTTATATATATTGAAGGAAGAATTAGATTATGAACAAGTAATCGATTTAAAGTCACCGGTTGACGATAAAATTTTAAATCAGGAGGTAGCAAATATAAAAGAAAATTATTTTCATAAATAAAATAAAAATCCTTCAAAGGTATAATCATACGTGGTATAATTATAGAGTAGAAAGAGAATGTGTTATATGGATTTATCAAAATTAAATGACAAACAAAGAGAAGCTGTCGAGTATGTCAACGGCCCTTTACTTATTTTAGCCGGTGCAGGAAGTGGTAAGACTAGTGTTCTTACTAATCGTGTGGCTTATTTAATCAATGAAGTGGGTATTGCCCCACAAAATATTTTAGCTATTACGTTCACCAATAAAGCTGCAAAGGAAATGAAAGAACGTATTTTTTCGCTTATAGGTGATATAGCAGCTAAAGTACAAATATCAACTTTTCATTCTTTTGGATATCGTATTGTTAGAGAAAACTACCAATTTTTAGGCTTAGAAAAAAACTTTACTATATTGGATGAAAGCGATGCTATTACTATTATAAAGAGGATTTTAAAAGATATAAATCTTGATCCCAAACATTATCCTCCTAGAAGTATAAAGAATTCAATAAGTGGAGCTAAAAATGCACTTATGAATGCTGAAGCTTATAGTAAGTTTGTAAATACTCCATGGGATGAAATTGTTATCAAAATTTATCGTCTGTATGAGGAAAAATTAAAAAAGAGCAACGCTGTTGACTTCGATGATTTGCTCATGATGCCTATTACCCTTTTTAAAAATCATCCAGATGTATTGAGTATATATCAGGAAAAGTTTAAATATATATTAATTGATGAGTATCAAGATACTAATGAAGCTCAATACAAATTATCAAAAATGATTAGTGCTAAATATAAAAATATTTGTGTTGTAGGTGATAATGATCAATCTATTTATTCTTTTAGAGGAGCTAATTACAATAATATCTTGAATTTTGAGAAGGATTATGCAAATACTAAGGTAATTTTATTAGAGGAGAATTATCGTTCAACTAAAACGATTCTAAATGCCGCTAATGATGTCATAAAAAATAATAAATTACGTAAAGATAAGAATTTATGGACATCTAATGATACAGGAAATAAAATTAAATATTATCGTGCATATGATGAAAAAGATGAAGTGGCATACGTTGTAATGAATGTTAAAAGAGCACATGAAGAAGGCGTTCCTTATGAAAATATGGCCGTTTTATATCGTACTAATGCACAGTCACGTGTAATGGAAGAATTTTTTATGATGGAAAGCATTCCCTATAAAGTGGTAGGAGCTTTTGCCTTCTATAATCGTAGAGAAATAAGAGATTTAGTAGCCTACTTAAAACTTATTTATAATGAAAAAGATAATGTTAATCTTTTAAGATGCATTAATTCACCAAAAAGAGGTATTGGAGCCAAAACTATTGAAAATTTACAAACTAAGGCCGAATGCGAAGATAAAAGTATTTATGAGGTTATTGATAGTGGTAAGGAATTAGCATTTAAAAAGATAATCGAAGATTTAAAGAAAAAAGCAGCTGAAAGCAGCTTAACTGAATTAGTTGATTATGTTATCAATCATAGTGGTATGAGACAAGATTTAGTTAACGAGAAGAGCGTTGAGGCTGATATAAGACTTGAAAACTTGGAGGAATTTAAATCAATTACAAAGGGATTTGAGGAACGAAGTGGTTTAGTATCCCTTGAGGAATTTTTAATGCAAGTTAGTTTAGTAAGTAATAGCGAAGATGTAAAAGATGAATTTGAAAAAGTCTCGTTGATGACTATGCATGCTGCTAAAGGTCTTGAATTTGATATTGTTTTTGCGGTAGGTATTGAAGAAGGGATTATGCCTCATAATGGATTTGATACAACTGAATCAGATATTGAAGAAGAAAGACGCTTGTTTTATGTTACTATTACTAGGGCAAAAAAGCAGTTATTTATACTTAATGCTAGAATGAGAATGCTTTTTGGAGATCGTCAAGTAAGAGCTGAAAGTAGTTTTATTAAAGAAATTAATGAAGATTATATTGATGCAGGTAACGTAACCAAAGCAGTTACACCAACTATCATCAATAAGGCAGATAAGTTTTATGCAGAGGGCGATGTTGATTACAAAGCTGGGGATTATGTATATCATAATGATTTTGGCGAAGGAATAGTTGTAAGTGTTGATAAAAGTATTATGTCTGTTTCTTTTGCTTATCCTCATCAAGTGAAAAAATTATTAAAAAATCATAAAAGTATTAAAAAAATATAGGGGTGATATTTTATGGATTTTACTATCCTTGTTAATAAGAAAAAGGGATTGGTCGAGGGATTTGCTCCCCCAGCTTTAGTAGATGTAAAGAGTAAATATAAAAATGGTATTCAACTTAATAAGACTGCTTATGAGCAATGGTTAAAATTAAAAGAAGCGGTCTTATTAAAGAACTATGAGATAGATATTGAGAGTGGTTATCGATCTTCAGAATATCAAGCATCAATTTTAAAGGAATTAATCGCTGAAAAGGGTGAAGAATATGCCTCTAAAGCAATAGCTCTCCCTAATCACTCAGAGCATCAAACTGGTTTAGCGGTAGATTATTGTGTTGTAAGATCTGGGGGTTTTATAATAGAAGCCGAAATGGACAAATGTGAAGAATGTTGTTATACTAATAATATAGCCCATAAATATGGGTTTATTGTTAGATATCCTAAAAATTGTGTTGATATAACGGGATATCAGTATGAACCGTGGCATTTAAGATATGTTGGGTCTGAATTAGCTAACTATCTTTTTGTAAATAAAATAACTCTTGATGAGTTTTATAAGGAGAATGAAAATGAAGAAAATTAGGAAAGCTGTTATACCTGTTGCTGGTATGGGAACAAGATTTTTACCTGTAACCAAATCTGTTCCAAAGGAAATGTTACCAATAGTTGATATTCCAACTATTGATTATATTGTAGATGAAGCAGTAGCATCAGGTATTGAAGAGATATTGTTTATTACGAGCCCATATAAGAAGGCTTTAGAGGATCATTTTGATATTTCTTTTGAACTTGAAAGCAGACTTGAACAAAGCAATAAAATTAAAGAATTAGAAATGGTTAAGGCAATTCCTGAAAAATGTAAATTCTTTTATATTAGACAA
Source organism: Caryophanales bacterium UBA5348 (assembly GCA_002411005.1). Lineage (GTDB taxonomy): Bacteria > Bacillota_I > Bacilli_A > RF39 > UBA660 > DHQC01. The sequence goes on from DHQC01000009.1 coordinate 104,145, forward strand.
GGTGAACCGTTAGGAAGTGGACATGCTATAAATTTAGCAAGAAGTTTCGTTGGTGATGAGCCATTTGTAGTTATGTATGGCGATGATGTAATGTATTACAAAGATAAAGAACCTGTTTTAAAGCAACTTATCGATGTATATGAAAAGTATGACGCAAATGTTATTGGTGTTCAAGAAGTTAATTGGGATTTAGTCCATAAATATGGCATTATAAAATACAGTGATGAAGAAACGCTTAAAATTGATACCATTATTGAAAAGCCTAAATTAGAAGAAGCACCTTCAAATAGTGCTGGATTAGGTAGATATATTGTTAAGCCTACTATCTTTGACATTTTAACTGATTTGAAAGCGGGTGCAGGCAATGAAATCCAATTCACAGATGCAATGAAGGAACTTATGACAAAGGAAGATTTTTATGCATGTAAATTCGATGGTGAGTATTTTGATGTTGGTAGTAAGATTGGCTATCTGAAAGCTAATATTAATTATGCACTAGATAGAGAAGATCTAAGAAAAGAGATGCTTGCGTATATGAAAGAAAGAATAAAATAATATTAAAACTATACTTTGATAGGTATAGTTTTTTTGATATAATAATAGTATAGATAGTTGCAAGGAGAAGTGATTACTTTGGATATAAAGAACCGCATAAATGAATTGGTTAAAATGCTAAATAAATGGAATTATGAATATCAAGTTTTAGATAATCCTACGGTATCGGATCAAGAATATGATGACAGAAGAAGGGAATTAGAAAAACTTGAGAAAAAACATCCTGAATATATTAGAGAAGACTCACCCACCCAACGGGTAGGTGGTGGTGTTTTAGAAGAATTTAAAAAAGTAACTCATAAAATACCGCTCCTTAGTTTAAGCAATGTCTTTAATGAGGATGAAATAAGGAACTTTGATGAACGCATAAGAAAAGAAGGGATAAATCCTCATTATGTATGTGAATTAAAGATAGATGGATTAGCTGTCTCACTCAGCTATGAAAAGGGAGTTCTTGTACAAGGTGCTACACGTGGTGATGGTATTGTTGGTGAGGATATAACCGGTAATGTTAAAACGATAAAGAGTATTCCTTTAAGATTAAATGAAAAGATAGATATAGAAGTTCGTGGCGAAATTTTTATGAGTAAAAAATCATTTGAAGAGACTAATGACAATAGAAAACAAGCTGGTTTAGAATTATTGAAAAATCCTCGTAATGCAGCTGCTGGAAGCATAAGAAATCTCGATTCAAAAATCACTGCTTCTCGTAAGCTTGATGCTTTCTTATATCATCTACCAAATCCAATTGATTATAATATTAAGACCCATTATGAAGTTTTAGAGTATATGAAAAAATTAAAATTTAAAGTAAATCCTAATATAAGATATGTTGACGATGTGGAAGGGGTATTGGCCTATATAGAAGAATGGACTTCTAAAAGAACTCAGTTACCATACGAGATAGACGGTATTGTTGTTAAGTTAGATAGTATATCTGATCAACAAAAACTGGGTTTTACTGCTAAATATCCAAAGTGGGCGACCGCTTATAAATTTCCTGCAACTGAGGTTATAACAAAACTAAAAGATATTATTTTTACCGTTGGTAGAACAGGCCAAATTACTCCTAATGCTGTTTTAGAACCAGTTATGGTACAAGGATCAATGATAAGCAGAGCAACCCTCCATAATGAGAAAAATGTTATTGACAAAGATATAAAAAAGGGTGATATGGTTATCATAAGAAAAGCAGGAGATGTTATTCCTGAAGTTGTAGCTGTAAAAAAAGACCGCAGAAATGGAACAGAAGAAGATTTTGTTATGATTGATAAGTGCCCAATTTGTAAAAGCACATTAATTAAAAATGAAGCTGAGGCGGATTATTTTTGCGTAAATAAATTATGTGATGCGAGAAAAATAGAAGGGCTTATTCACTTTGTTAGTCGTGACGCGATGAACATAGAAGGCTTAGGCGAAAGAATTATAGAAGATTTTTATAATCTTGGCTTCATTAAAAAAATACCGGATATTTACTATTTAGATAAATATAAAGAGGAATTAAAGGAATTAGAGGGCTTTGGAGATAAAAGTATAAATAAGTTATTAGACTCGATTGAAGTTAGTAAAAACAATTCATTAGAGAAGCTGTTATTTGGTTTAGGCATTAGACAGGTTGGTAATAAGATGGCTAAAACTTTATCTAAAAAGTATTTAACTTTAAAAAGTTTGATGCTTGCGTCAGAAGAGGACTTAACTAAGATAAATGATGTTGGACCAGTTATTGCTCGTAATCTTGTTAATTATTTTAATAATATTGAAAATATTGAAATGATAAAAGAATTAATATCTATAAAGTTAAATACGTCTTATCTTGGTGAAGTAGATATTATGAAGGAAAATCCTTTTATAACTAATAAGACATTTGTTATAACGGGTTCTTTAAGTAGACCTCGTAATGAGATTAGAGAACAATTAGAGTCTTTTGGTGCTAAAGTAACTGAAAGTGTTACTAATAAAACAGATGTAGTAATTGTAGGGGAAGAACCGGGAAGTAAATATGATAAGGCTCTTAAATTAAATATAGAGATATGGGATGAGAAAAAATTAAGTGAAATGACAAAATAAAACTGCTTATTAAAGCAGTTTTATGCATTTTTTCTAGTTCGTAATACTGATTCTAGTCTTGTTGCTCTAAGTACTTGATTATCTAAAGATCCGTAAGATATATCTAATTCTAACGAAAAGCCACTATTGAAGTGAATTAAAGAATTTTTTTCATTCTTTTTGTATTGAAGAATATTCTTTAATGAAATCCAACAACATTCATATAAACGTGGTGAACTTGTAGGGAAGAAAATTATTTCTTTACTTTCTTCAACAATAATCGGGGCTTTATGTGATACGCCAATCAATTGCTTAGTTCCTTTTATTCTTCCAAGATATGAACTACCAAAAAAAGAACAACTATTTTCAATGATTTGCATTGGTGTTTTATTAACTAAATAAGTATTGTCTTTTTCAATTATTTTAGAACAAAAATTATCAGTTGGAATAATGGCCAGCGTTTCACAGGTTATTTCGTAAGTTGACAATATTATCACCTCCTAACTATTATATTTCTATTGTTTTTTCTTCCAAAGAAAAAACAATTCCTCTATTATAATTAGAAAAGGTTCGAATTTTGTCGAAGGATGTCGGCTAATTTTATTTTTTTAATATTAATAAATTTAAGCAATTGGGCTTGATAAAATAAACAAATGCAACCATTTATGCTATAATATTATCATTATAAAAGAAATGAGGGATAATATGGAATCTTTATCTAAAGGAAAAGTTTTGCATGTAGCTGATTTAGGTAAAATAGCTGTTAGTGATGAAGAAGTGGAAAAATTCGGTTACGGTTTGAAACAGATATTAGATGAGATAGATAAGATTAATGAACTTGATATCAAAACAGAGGAAATCCTGATATCACCAACTAACAATGTTAATGTTTATAGAGATGATAAGATATTAGATATGCTTCCAATAAATGATGTTATAAAAAATGCTCCTAAAAATTTAGGAAATTATATAGAGGTTGTGAGGGTTGTAAATGACTAAGTATCTAGATTTATCCCTTAATGAGATTAATAAATTATTAAAAGAAAAAGAAATTAAGCCACTTGATTTGGTTAATGAAGCATATGAACGTTTAGCAAATAATAAAGATTTAAATTGTTTAATTACACTTAATAAAGATGAAGCAGTAGCTCGAGCTGTTGAATTAGAACATATGGATGTTGATAACATTCTTTTTGGTATTCCAATCGTTTTAAAAGATAATATTGTAACTAATAATTTGAGAACAACGTGCGCTTCAAAGATGTTGGATAACTTTATTCCAATATATAATGCAACTGTTGTTGATAAGCTTAATGAGAAAAAAATGATTATTATTGGGAAGTCTAATATGGATGAGTTCGCAATGGGCTCTTCAAATCAAACAAGTTATTATGGTCCTGTTCTAAACCCTTGGAATAAAGCAAAAGTTCCGGGTGGTTCAAGTGGAGGTTCAGCAAGTGCTGTATCATCTCGTATTGTGCCTTTTGCGTTAGGTTCCGATACTGGTGGTTCAATTAGACAACCTTCAGCTTTTACAGGAATTGTAGGTCTTAAACCAACCTATGGTCGTGTCTCAAGATATGGACTAATAGCATTTGCATCTAGTCTTGATCAAATTGGTCCAATGTCACGTAATGTTTATGAGAATGCGACGCTTTTAAATGCTTTAGTAGGATATGACGAGAAAGATATGACTAGTGCTGATCTTAAACCAGAAGATTTCACACGTTATATTGGTGAAGATGTAAAAGGGATGAAGATAGCTATTCCAAATTTTTATATGAATGATGCTGTTGATAAAGAGATAAGAGAACAAGTTTTAGTTGTTATTGATATGTTAAAGAGCAAAGGTATAAGTTTTGATTATGTTGATATTGATTATATAGAATATTCAATACCACTTTATCAAGTTATTGCCCTAGCTGAAGCATCATCTAATTTAGCTCGTTTTGATGGTGTTAGATATGGTTATCGTACTAGTGGTTTTAAAGATTTAGATGAGATGTATAAGAAAACTCGTGCTGAAGGTTTTGGTAATGAAGTAAAAAGGCGTATTATGATAGGGTCATACGTATTAAGTGGTGATAATGTTAAAACGTATTATGATAAAGCTTTAAAAATAAGAAGAGCTATTCATGATAGCTTTGCAGATGTATTATCAAAATACGATTTAATTATTGGTCCAACAACAACAACTTTTGCTTATAATATTGGTGAGGGCCAGGATGATGCAGTCAAGAGTTTCTTTGATGATTTACTTACCATTCCTGTTAATATGGCCGGATTACCTGGTATGAGTTTACCAATTGGCTTTGGTAAGAATGGTATGCCTATAGGTATGCAAATTATTGGATCTAAGTTTGATGAGGCTGTAATGTATAAATTAGCAGCATTTATCGAAAAAGAATTGGATCTAGATTTAGATACAAAGGAGGAGACAAGATGAGTAAGTTGGTTCCGACGATAGGTATTGAAGTTCATGCAGAGCTTAAAACAAAGTCAAAGGTGTTTTCTCCTTCTTTAAATGCGTATGGAGAAATTGCTAATAGTAAAACGAATGTTATTGATTTAGGTTATCCAGGGACTTTACCTAATTTAAATAGAGAAGTTATTGATTTAGCTATAAAAGCATGTATTGTAACTCATTGTGATATAGCACCAGTTATGTATTTTGATCGTAAAAACTATTTCTATCCAGATTTATCAAAGGGATATCAAATAACCCAACAAACAACACCGATTGGTTTTAATGGCTATATTGAAATTGTAGTAAATGGTTTAAAAAAGAAAATAGGAATTGAACGTCTTCATATTGAAGAGGACACGAGTAAAAGTATTCACGAAGGGGAATCAACTTTATTAGATTTCAATAGGGCTGGTATTCCTCTTATTGAAATAGTTACTAAACCTGTTATTGAAAGTGGTGAAGAGGCTGTTTTATACTTGGAGAAATTACGTGAATTACTATTATATGCTGAAGTAAGTGATGTTAAGATTGAAGAAGGTAGCATGAGATGTGATGCTAATGTTTCATTGAAAGAATTAGACAGCGATGTTTTAGGTGTTAAAAATGAAGTTAAGAATATAGGGTCAATATCAAGTGTGAAAAGTGCTATAAATTATGAAATTGAACGTCAAAAGAACCTATTAGAAGATGGTGAACAAATAAAAGAACAAACAAGGCGCTATGATGAAAAGAAGAGTGCTACTGTTCTTATGAGAATGAAAGAATCAAACAATGATTATCGATATTTTCCAGAACCTGATATTCCTTATGTTCATATTGATGAAGAATGGGTTGAAGGTATTAAAGATAATATGCCAATGTTACCAGATGAATTAAGAGAAAAATATCAAGCTCTTGGTATAAATGATATAGCTGTTAAAGCTTTAATAGCACGTAAAGATGTTGCATCTTTCCTAAAGAATGTAATAAAATTAGAAGGTAATCCTATAATTAGTGCTAATCTTCTAACAGGTGATGTACTCTCTTATTTAAATAAGCATAATCTTACTATAGATAAAACTAAACTTGATGAACAGAATTTCAATGATCTCGTAAATTTACTAGATAGAGGGGAAATCTCATCAAAAATAGGCAAAGAGCTATTAAATGAATTGATTGTCTATGGTGGTACTGTATCTGAAATAATTGATAAGAAAGGCCTTAAGCAAATAAGTGATATTGATTCAATTAGAAAATTAGTTCGCCAAGTTATTAATGACAATATGAATGTTGTAGAGGATTACAAAGACGGAAATGAACGTTCTATAAAGTACTTAATTGGTCAAGTTATGAAAGAGAGTAAAGGTCAAGCAAATCCTAAAATGTTAAATGAAATTTTAACAGAAGAACTTTCAAAAGATAGTTAATTATAAAAATGTTCAATTGTGTAAAATAAAAATCTATAGTATAATATTGGAGGAGCGTGGCATAAATGAAATTGATAAAAAAATTCAAATGGATTATTCTTGGCTTTTTTATTCTTTTTATAATTTTAACTGTCTATATTGGTAAGGAAGTATTCTTATCTCAAGATGGTGTACTATATGGTAATAGGCTAGAAGGTATAAAAGAAGTACCTATTGGTGAAGATGTAAAAAAGAATATCTCAGATTTATTTTTAGCTACTGAAGGTGTGAAAAAGGTTAGCACAAATGTTCAAGGAAGAATATTGTATATTGTAATCCGTGTTGACGAAACTATAACTACTGATAAAATAAAGGAAGTATCTAATCAAGCTTTAACAAAATGCAGTGCGGAACTACTAAAATTTTATGATTTATCCTTTCTTGTTGATTATGAAGCAAAGTCTGAAAAGATCGATTTTCCAATTATAGGATCTAAAAATAAAAACAGTGATAGTATTATATGGTAGTAGGTGATTGAATGAAAGGTAAAAAAAGAAGTAAGTTATTTCTAATTCCAATAGTTGTATTAATAGCTATAATTAGTCTTACTTTATATGCGCTTTTTAATACTAATGGTTCAAATAGTGAAGTAAAACTTGATCTTTTTGAGCAACGTTGGATGGAAAACAATAAAAATAACGTTATAGATGTTTTAATACCTAATGGTGTTCCTTTATACACTAATGAGGGTAAAGGGATTATTTTCTCCTTTTTAGAGTATTTTGAGACTCAAACAGGATTAGAATTAAATAGAATAGCTTACACTCTAGGAGAAAATAATGAATCAGACGAAAATCGTTTTCGTATTTTAGATAGTAAAGAAAAACCTGGTGAGAATGATTTATTGTTCTACAGCGATAATTATGTTGTCGTAAGTAGAAAAAATCAAAAGAAAGTGCCTCTCGATAAATTAGAAGCTAATATTGGGGTTCTTGATGCTGACTTTAATGCTGTCTCTTCTTATCTAGAAGGGGATAAATTGACACTAACTAAGGTTTTAGATATTGATAGTTTACTTACAATATTCAACAATGATGAAGTTGCATATATAATCGTTCCTAAAACTATTTATTTAGATATGATAATTGAATCAAACTACTATATTGTTAATAATTTAAATGATTTATCCTTAAATTATGTCCTTACCTTAGCGGAGGATAATGATCGTTTAAATGGAATTATAAAAAAACACTATGATGTTTGGACTGAGGATCATTTAGCAACTAATTATAATAGTGAATTATTTAATTTATATACAAGTATTAAAAGCATTGATGATAAAAGTAAAACTGATTTTAAGAGTAAAAGGTATGTTTATGGATATATAGATAATTTACCTTATGAAGTTAACTTGAATGGTGATCTAGGAGGCTTAAGCAACGAATTTATTAACTCGTTTACTTCTTTTTCAGGCGTTGAATTTAATTTTAAAAGCTATAATAATGTTGCTGATTTAAGTAAGGCCTTGGAAGAAGGTAAAGTTGATTTAGCATTAAATTATTATGCTTTAAATACTGCTAATACTTTTGAAACATTGGACTTGTTATATAGTGAATATATAATTTTAGCTAAAGAGAAGGGTCTTGTAATTGATACAATAAAATCATTACCTGAGGAAAGTTTATATACTTTAGAGGGAACTAAATTAGCTAACTATGTTGAAAAGAATGGTCGCTTTAATGTTAAGACTGTAGATAAAATATCGTCACTAGAAGGAAAACAACTTGTGTTGATTGATTATAATACTTATAAATATTATCATGATAATTATTTTGAAGATTATACTATAGCTTACAGGAATTTAACTGATAATAATTATGGTTATGTTGTTAATAAATCTACATCAAATGAATTGTTTTATGATATATTTAATTACTATTTATCGACATTAAACCATGAACAATATAAAAGTAATGGTATGAATAAAATTTTAACTAAAACAATTAATTTTGATTTATCATTATTATGGCTTTATGTTATTTTAATACCAATATTTATTGGCATTCTAATTTTGGCTTTTGGTAAACGTAAGAGAATAATAAAGTTAAGAAATGATGTAAAATTAAAATACATTGATCCATTAACATCGTTAAAGAATAGATATTATTTAAATAATAATATTGTTAAGTGGGAAGAAAATAATATTTATCCTCAAGCTATATTAGTTATTAATATTAATAATTTAAAAGATGTAAATGATGCTTATGGATATGAGGGTGGAGATCAACTTATTAAAACCGCCGCAAATATTCTTATTAATAATCAGCTGGAAAAAACTGATATTATTAGAACCGATGGTAATGAGTTTATCATTTATATGGTTGGTTATGAGGAAAGCGCTGTTATTGCTTATGTTCGTAAATTATTCCGATTATTGAAAGAATTACCTTATGAATATGGCGCATCATTAGGATATAGTATGATTGAAGATGATATAAAAACAATTGAGGATGCAATTAATGAAGCAATATTAGAAATGGTAACCAGTAGAGAATCAAAGAAAAACAATGAGATTTAAGAGGTCATTATGTTGAAAAAGTTAAAGATGTTGATTATTGAAATTAAGAAGATAATAAGTGAACCAATTATGAACATATTGCCAGGACAACTGGCTTTCTTCTTTCTGTTATCGTTGCCGCCTCTTATATCTTTAGTAGGTATAATAGGTAGCTCTTTTGCTATTCCAACAGAAGATTTCATATCTTTTATTACTGATTCTTTTCCAGCTGCAACAAGTAGTTTAATTATTCCTTTTGTAGGTGGTAGAGGATTAGATTTAGGTTCATTATTATTTATTATTGGTGCATGTTTTATGGTATCTAAGGGAACCAATGCTATAATCGTTACCTCTAATGCTCTTTATAAAGTAGAAGAAGGCAGTGAAATAAAAAGACAAATAAAATCACTCTTCTTAGTTTTTATGTTACTTATACTTTTTGCTTTTATCCTTATTGTTCCTGCCTTTGGTGATTTAATAATGGGTGCATTAGAAAACATTAAATATATAAATGATATATTTGATGAATTATTGTTTGTTTATAATATTATTAAACTACCTATATCATTTATCTTTATATATTTTATAATTAAAATTATTTATACAATTGCGCCAGATAAAGAAATAAAAAGTAGAGATGTGACTTTTGGTGCTGTTTTTACAACAATACTTTGGATAGTTGCAACAAAGATATTTTCATATTATGTAATAAATTTTTCAACTTATGATGTATTTTATGGAAGCATAGCAAACTTTATTATTTTACTATTATGGATGTATTTATTATCTTACATTTTTGTTTTAGGAATGGCTCTGAATGCTGGTAATCGTTCTTTGGAATTGAATAGTAAAAAAGGGATATAATATTAATGGATGTGATTAGCATCCGTTATCGATAGACTACATATATGTAAACAATGGTCTATTATTTAGATAAAGTGGTTGTGCAAACCACTTTTTATTTTGAAAAAATGTAATTTGGTGGTATAATTATGAGGAATATTTATGGAGGAATAATATGAAGAAGTTTAAGTCTTATATTAAATTGACAATTAATAAATTTTCTAAATATAATTATAAACAATACGCTAAAACAAACATATTGTTCTTCACAACGGCAATATCTTTGCTTATTAACTCAATTTTGTTGAGAGTTATGACGGTTGGTAATTTTTTAGAAATCAAACCAATCTTAGCTGATTTAGCGGTCATCTTATTGTTATTATCCCCAGCATACTTATTTAAACCGAAAAATCAATCAATTTATTTAACGATAATGTCTATTATTATGACCTCTATTTGTATAATTAATAGTATTTATTTTACTTATTATTCATCATTTGCGTCTGTTTCTTTACTTAGCACTTCGTTGCAAGTGATTAATGTAGCTGATGCTGTAACAGAAAGCGTAATGCAACTTAGAGATTTCATATATTTATGGCAACCATTACTAGTTATATTTGTTCATCTTAATTTAAGTAAAAAAAATTATTATTATATAGTTGCAAAGGTTGAAAAGGGTAAAAAGAGGCTTGTGGGAACAATTACTGCATCATTTATCATTTTTGTAATATTTTGTTTAACATTATCTTCTCTTGAAATTGGTAGACTTGTAAAGCAATGGAACAGAGAATTTTTGGTAATGAAATTTGGTATATATACTTATCAAATAAATGACATTGTAAGAAGTCTCGAACCGAAAATAAGTGCTGTCTTTGGATATGATGAGGCTGCTCGTGAAGTTAGAACTTATTATGAAGAAAATCCAGTAACACCTGCATCAAACAAATATACTAATATATTTAAAGATAAGAGCATCATTATAATACATGCAGAGAGTGTTCAACAATTTGTTATTGGTTTAGAATTTAATGGTGAACCAGTAACACCTAATTTGAACAAACTTTCGAAAGAGGGATTATCTTTCTCTAATTTCTATAGCCAAGTTGGTGTAGGAACTAGTAGTGATACTGAATTTACTTTAAATACTTCACTTATGCCTTCTACTAGTGGAACTGTTTTTGTTAGCTATTGGGATCGTGAGTATTTATCTATGCCTAAATTACTAAAAGAAAAAGACTATTATACTTTTAGTATGCATGGTAATAAAGGTGATATGTGGAATCGTCTTGTAATGCATAAAGAATTAGGTTATGATAGATTTTATAATAAAGTAGATTATGATATTGATGAAACGATTGGCTTAGGTTTATCAGATAAATCATTTTTTAGACAATCAGTTCAGAAGATAAAAAAGATATCGGAAGAACATGATAAATATTGTGGTACCTTAATAATGCTTAGTAACCATACACCGTTTAACGAAACGGAAAAATATGGGGATTTTCCAGTTGATGTAACCATCAACATACCTAATGACTTAGGTGTTATAGAACCAGTCACTATGCCTTATATGGAGGGTACTGATTTAGGTGATTATCTTAAGTCGGTTCATTATGCAGACGCTGCCTTAGGGGAATTGATAACAGGCCTTGAAATGGAAGGTTTATTAGATGATACAGTTGTTGTAATATATGGTGATCATGATGCTAGACTTCCATCTAAAGATTATGATAGATTATATAATTATGATCCTTATACTGATACCGTAAAGGATGAATCTGATCCAACCTATATAAAAACAGATTACTATGCTTATGAACTTAATCGTAAGATTCCATTGATTATATGGAATAATGACAAAAAGCCTTCGAAAGAGGTTTCAAAAGTGATGGGGATGTATGATGTTCTACCTACTTTAGGAAATATGTTAGGTTTTTACAGTCCGTATCAATTAGGTAATGATATATTTAGTGTTGATGACAATGTCGTAATATTTCCAAATGGAAATTGGTTAACGCAAGATGTTTATTACAACAATCAAAAGCAGGAATTTAAATTACTTAATGAAGCTGCTATTATTTCCCAGGAGTATATAGATAACTATACAAATATGGCTGAAGAAAAAATAAATGTATCTAACAAAATTATTTTATATGACTATATTAGAAAAACAAAAGAAACACAAGAATTGTTAGAAAACTATAAGAATTGATGAGGATTATATGAGAATGAAGAATAAAAAGGTAATAATTGCTATAATTATAATAGTTTGTGTAATGGTAACAGCTACATTTATAAAATTGTGGTTTACTTCTAAGTCTGATGATGAAGTGCAAATAATTAACGAAATAAAAGAGTATGGATATATACTTGAAGATAATGAAACAGATCTTCATAAAGAATATTTCGAAGAACTTGTCACCGTTTTAGGTGAGAAAGATGTAGATGAAGAGGCTTATGCAGAATTGGTTACTAAGTTATTTATAAGTGATTTTTATAATTTAGATAATAAAGTGACTAAGAACAATGTAGGTGGTATTCAATATACTTATTCTAAAGCTCAAGAAAATATGGTGTTAAAGGCAAAAGACACTATATATAAATATATAGAAAATAATATAGATAATGGAAGAACTCAAAAACTACCAATTGTTAGTAATGTTGAAGTAAAAAATATTGAACAACTTGAATTTGAATATGAAGCTGAGGTAGATGACGAAGCATTTGAGATAGAATTGAACTGGACATATAAAGAAGATTTAGGATATCAAAGTGAAGCCGTAATGATTCTTATTCATGAAGATAATAAGCTTGCTATCGCAGAAATAAGATTATTGGAAGAATAATGTAAGGAAAGATACAAAACATTTTGTATCTTTTTTATGTTTTATTTACAAAAATCTACATATCATTACATTTTTTTTCCCGGGCTATCTTTATTTTTGATACCCTTTTTGATATACTTAAGATGAATCATAATGGTAGTATCATGTATTGATTAAGGAAGGGTGATGAGTTAATGAAAAAAATAAAAGTAATAACAAGTAAGTTTATTTGTGTCTTTGTTTCAATGTTATCATTAACGTTGCCTTTTTTCGATATATTAAAAGTATATGCTACTACTTCTATAAATCTAATAATAACTGCTGATGGTGTTCGTGTAAGAAGTGTTCCAAGTGCTGTTAGTAGTACAACTATATTGGGGAGACTTGATACAGGAGACGTTATCACAGTTTTAGATACAGAATCTACAGTAGGGAAAACAACTAATTGTTCATCTGATTCTTGGCACAAAATTGAGTACAATAGTGGTATCGGTTATGTTTGTTCAACGTATACTGCAGAGTCTTACACTGATCCATATCAAAGACCGTGGACTACACCAAAAAAATCAGTAGTTGGTGGAGCTAAGTATATAGCAAGAAACTACGTTGCTCAGGGACAATTTACATCTTATTTAAAAAAGTTTAATGTAAATCCAGATTCTGCATATGCTCTTTATCGTCACCAATACATGACGAATATTAGAGCGGTTTATAATGAAGCATATTTAAGTTATCGCGCATATAATGATAACGGATTATTAGAACAACCCCTAGTGTTTAATATACCTATTTTTAATAATATGCCAGAATATACTACTTTGCCTAATGGTGAACCAGATACAAGTGGTCAAACAGAGGTAACGGATCCAACATTTGAAGCTGCATTAGATGCTCAGGGCTTCCCAGAACCATATAAGAAAAAACTTAGATTACTGCATGCGTCTTATAATAATTGGACTTTTGAGGCACTAAAGACTGGCCTTGATTGGAATGAATCTGTCGCTGCTGAACAACCTGTAAGTTATATTGATGATAGTAATGGAGCCTATAGAGCGGTTAATTCAATTGGTAATTATATCTTAAAAGAGGGAAACAATTGGTATTTAGCTAATAGCCAAACAACGGCATATTTCTTAGATCCAAGGAATTTCTTAAATATTCAAAGAATCCTAATGTTTGAAAAATTATCTTATTCAGCTCAGCATACTGCACCTATAATTCAAACATTATTAAATTCAACCTTTATGGAGGGGTTATCTGTTCCTGATAATCAAACATACGCTAGTATTTTTGTTGAAGCTGGACAAGAGGCTAATGTTAGTTCAATTTATTTAGCTAGTTTAGCTATCCAAGAATCTGGGGTAAGTGGATCACTAGCGACATCAGGGAACGAATTCACTTACAAAAATGTCACTTATAAAGGATTATATAATATCTTTAACATTGGTGCCTCAAGTAGTGAATTAAGTCCTGTTAGGGCTGGAATGGTATGGGCAAATGGAGGATCTACTGCTACTGTTATAGGGAATGTTGTTCCAATTGAAAAACCATCCTATGAAAATAATTATTTAAATAGATTAGGTCTTACAAAAACATCTACGTTTATTACGGGATTAAATATTGAAAGCACTGTAGCGTCAGTTAAAAACAAATTAACAGATTTGACGGTAACTGTTAGTAATTCAAGTGGTAATGTTTTATCAAATGATGATAGAGTAGGCACAGGTAATAAAATAGTCATATCTGATGGTACTAATTCTTATACAAATACTGTAGTTATCTATGGGGATCTAAATGGTGATGGTGCAATTAACGCAAGCGATTTACTTTATATGAGAAAATATTTGTTAAAAACTATTGATTTATCTGGCCCGAACTTTGAAGCTGCAAAAATAGCTAAAGGAACCGATATTGGAGCTGCTGATTTGTTATATTTAAGAAAGTATTTGCTAGATAGCAACACATATAAAATAACACAATAAAATTAGTTAAATTTTAAGAGGAGGATACAAATGAAAAGAACATTAAAAAGTATTTTAACTACTATTATTCTAGTATTTACTGTATTTTCTTACAATATAAAAGATGTGGATGCAGCAACTGGATATTTGTCCATTAGTTCTTCATCTTCCGTTACGGTTGGGAGCACAATTTCAGTAACAGTAAAAGCAACAGGCTCAAAGTTATTCTATTGGCAATTATATGTATCTTATGACAGTTCAAGATTAAAATTAATTAGTGGTAATACGACAATTCAAGGTGAAGCTGATGATGCTACGTATGGAACGAGTAGTGTTTCTAGAACTTTTAAATTCCAAGCACTAAAGACTGGAAATGCATATGTATCTGTTTCTAGAGGTGAGGCAGATATGAATATTGATACTAATTTTAATACTATATCGTATGCAACAAGTAAAAAAACAATAACAATAAATCCTGTTATACCAAAGTCGACAACAAATAGTTTGTCAACTTTAACAATTGACACAGCTAATTTAACTCCTGAATTTAATCCAGATGTGGTAAATTATACAGTTGAGTTAGAACCAAATACAACAGAGATAAATGTTGGAGCAACCGCAACCGATTCCAAAGCTAGTGTTTCCGGAATAGGCAAGGTTGCAGTAGTTGAAGGGGCAAATAATTTAAATGTAGTTGTAACGGCTGAAAATGGCGCTACAAAAACGTATACAATTGTTGCAACAGTTAAAGAACTGACACCTGTTGAGGTTAAAATAGGCGATAAAGCTTATACCGTTATTAGAAAGAAGGACATGTATGAACCACCAAAGAACTTTGTAGAAGCAACAGTTAAAATTGGTGAGGAAGATGTTTTAGCTTATACTAACGAGGCAATGTTGTGTACCGTTGTAGGATTAAAGGACACTGAAGGAGCAATTGCTAAATATGTGTATAATGAAAAAGACAAAACTTATACCCCTTATAATGATATAATAATAGGTGACTTCAATTTATATTTAAAAGACCTTGATAGCAAAGTTGCTATACCATCTGGTTATGTAAGAGCATCTTTAACAGTAGATGATACCGTTTTAAATGCTTGGAATTATAAAGGTAATAAGAAATTTTATTTAATATATGGCGTGAATACAATAAATGGAGAAGAGAGTTTTTATCAATATGATAAAGAGAGAAATACTATCCAACGTTTCTATAATGATCAAGTTGTAGATATGGAAGATCAACTTGCTGTGAAAGATAAAATTATCATTATAGTTTCCGCTACCACGGCTTTGTTTGCATTGACTTCATTGGTTTTATTAATTAAAATTATTAGAAAAAAGAAACCAGAGGTGACTACACGTCCGTTGGATGATTTTTTAAAGAATGAAAGCGAACCTAAAAAAGACAAACGAAAAAAATGACAAATAATTATAGTCAAAAAACCAAACTTATTGTTTGGTTTTTTATATGTTATTCAGTACTATCCTTATCTTCTTTTTCTTCATCTTCCTTTATCTCAGGATCTAAAGAAGCTTCAGGTTCGCCTTTAGTAGGCTCTACATAGATGTCATATTCAATTGAAATAGTTCGATTTGATAAATTGTATATATTTTTTCCGATAGAGCTTTCAGTTTGAAATGTTACTTTGTTTGCGTCATCTTCGATGTCAGTTTCAGTACCTTTTTTATTAATTGTAATAGAATCGGTTGTTATTTTCTTTTGCCATGCTGTAACATCGTTTATTGTTTTGCCTCTAAAATCCGGTATAATACATAATTTATCATCTTTGTTATCTTCTTTTGTACAATCAATTCGATCAGTTGTTATATTATTTGATGTCTTTTTAATAATCGTTAAGGTAATACCTTTTGATCTACTTACTAAAGAAACAAGTGATTTAGCATGAACACTTTGATTTGTTATTTGCCCAGCACTATATTGTAAATTGTTTGATTCGACAGTATTGAAGTTAATTGGTATGTTGTTTTTTAATCCCCAATTAACTGCATATTGTTGAGAATTTTTAGTAAAGTCAGGAACTAACGGAATTGCAGCTTCATTATACTTTCCTTTACCAATTACTTGTTCCTCGTAAGGTTCGTTAATAGAAAAAGTAAAATCTTTTATAATGACTGGATCTTTAATACCTAAATTAATATTCATTGCATTTACTATGTCATTCAAACTGCCTTTGTAGTATATTTGATTAGATAGTGGTCTTTTCATTCCTTCATCATATATCATCGCACCATACGTAGATAAATATAACTTTTGGAAATTTAAAATGTCACCATCAGTTTTAGAATTTTCCAACATCTTTTTACCAATATCATAGAAAGATAAAATTTGATTAGTAGTAAGGTTAGTATCCATATTTTTCTCTACTAAATTTAAAACTTCATAGACTTTATTCACATCACGTATTTCCTTAAATTTGTTTGCTAAAGACTTTATAACTAATTGTTGATTTTGTCCGCGGATAAGATCGCTACTGTAGTAGCTGCTCCATTCTTTGCCACAAACTTTATTGTTGTCGCGATTACGTGATAACGCTAAAGCTTGCTCACCATTGATTGTTTGAAGTCCTTTTTTAACATATATAGTATTCTTTCCCCATTCGCGATTACTGTTTTGTTCACAGAAACTGTATGGTACATCTATCTCAATACCGCCAACAGTATCAACTAGGTTAACAACGCCCTTAAAATTAATTTTTACATAATAATCGATATTAATACCAGTAAAGTTTTCGATGGTGTCAATCATACAAGATTCTCCATACCATGCAGCGTGGGTAATTTTATTTTGAATTTGGTTTTTAAAACACATGATAGGAACGAAGGTATCTCTAGGAATGCTCATCATTGTTGCGTTTAAAGTTTTAGGATTAAATGTAATAAGGATAAGTGTGTCCCCATTAAATGATGTAGCATTTTTTATATTTTCACCAGTTGAATCAATGCCCATAACTAACATCGTAAAAGGTTTTGTAATTTTCACTCCCGAATTAATGTTTCTGTCATCTTGCTTTGCCATCGTCTTTTCTTTTGAAAGGATAATTTTAGTTTCGCTTTTTATGTTTGAAAACCCATCAATCGAATTAAACATCGATGCATAACTACTTGAGATGAAAAGAGCGTCGATGTCTTTTTCATATAAATCATTTAACATAGAAAGAAAATCATCATATTCCTCTAAGCTATCTTTATTTATTTTGTTTTCAGTTATAATTTCTTGACTAATAATGTATCCTTCAATACTACTAGTATCATTTATGATTCCGATTTTTTTATTCTTTAAGTCTGAGACATCGTTAATGTCTGAATCAACCAATGTAATAAGACTAGAACTATATGTAACTTCTGTTTTGTTCATTTTACTTATTGAGGTATAAGCTTTATTTATATATACAGCACCAAGAAATTCGAGAGATCCAATTAATAGGGCAACCGTAATAAATATTATAATTTCCTTTGGTTTTTTATGTTTAATTGCTTTTATTGCGCCAATCAAAAAGAAAAGGATAATTAAGCCAAGAAAAATAATTATACCTGTCCTTATGAAATTTTCTATTCCACTTAATAGGTATATATTATATATAAGATAAAGAGAACTAATGCTAAATAGCCCAAGAACTACTAGGATTATGTTTCTTATATTTTTACTTTTACTCTTATTTTTTCTGCTCATTTTAGGCCTCCATACTTTATAATTATAAACTAAAAAAAAAGTTATGACAATAAATTTCAGTACAATATTATTATTTACGAAAATTATGTAAAAATATAAGTATTAATGCTGGTTATTATTTTGACATATATAAGGAAAGAATTTATTATAGTGTAGGTCTTTTTTAAAATATTTGGTTTTATATTAATAAATATTTAGAAATATCATTTTTTCTATTGCATTTCATATAATAATTTTGGTATAATGTAATACGTGTGACTGCTTAGATGTGCAAGGTTGCTGATACACCAGGTTAAGTTGTTCAATTAAACAACGGTGTTCAGGTAATTTGGACGGAGCAAGTCTATACTAGATATAGGCGAAGGGAGGATATTATGGCAAATAAAGTTCGTATTAAGCTAAAAGCTTATGATCATAGAATCTTAGACCAAGCAGCAATAAAAATCGTAGAATCAGTTAAAAGAACTGGTGGAGCTGTTAGTGGACCAATTCCACTACCAACCGAAATTCAAAAATATACGATTCTAAGAGCTGTTCATAAATACAAAGATTCACGTGAACAATTCGAAAGAAGAACACACAAGAGACTTATTGACATCAATAATCCAAGTAAGGAAACGATTGAGGCACTAACTCATATTGATTTACCTAGTGGTGTTGAAATTGAAATTAAATTATAAATAAAAAAGTAGGAGGAAAACATATGAAAGGAATCTTAGGCCGCAAAATAGGAATGACACAAGTATTTACTGAAGAAGGTAATTTAATTCCTGTCACGGTTATCGAAATAGAACCTAATGTTGTAACACAAATAAAAACTAAACAAACAGATGGATACGAAGCAATTCAATTAGGTTTTGATACGAAAAGAGAAAAACTAAGTAACAAACCAGAAATGGGTCATGTTGCTAAAGCAAGTACTACGCCTAAGCGCTTCTTAAGAGAGTTCAGAAATGTTGATATAAATAATTATACATTAGGACAAGAACTTAAGGCTGATACATTTGAACCAGGCGAAATAGTTGATGTTACAGGCATCAGTAAAGGAAAAGGTTTCCAAGGTGTTATCAAACGCTTTAATCAAAGTAGAGGACCTATGGGACATGGTTCACAATATCATCGTGGTGTAGGTTCGATGGGTACAATGAGACCGATGAGAGTTATGAAAGGTAAACGTTTACCAGGTCATATGGGCCATGAAACTGTTACAATTCAAAATCTTGAGGTTGTATCAGTAGATGTTGAAAATAACATTATATTAATTAAGGGAAATGTTCCAGGAGCTAAAAAGTCATTAGTAATAATTAAGACTTCAATTAAAATGCCAACTACTAAAAAGGAAGCATCATTACTTAAGTCTTATAAAAATACTGAAGAAGTAAACGAAGACATCGTAGCTCAAGTAAATGAAAAAACATCACAAGAAAGTGAACAACAATAATCACTGTAAGTGGTTAGATTGTGATGAAAGGAGGAGACAAGATGTTAAAAATCGCTCTTTTAAATATAAAAGGTGAAAAAGTAAAAGATATACAATTGAATGACAGCATTTTTGGTATTGAACCAAATGAAACTGTTGTTTATAATGCTATTGTTTTAGCTCAAGCATCACTAAGACAAGGAACTCACAAAGTTAAAACTCGTAGTGAGGTTCGTGGTGGTGGTCGTAAACCATGGCGTCAAAAGAAAACAGGTAACGCAAGACAAGGTTCTATCCGTTCTCCACAATGGAGAGGTGGCGGTATTGTCTTTGGACCAGTACCTCGCAGCCATGACAAGAAAATGAATAAAAAGGAACGTAGATTAGCTCTTAAATCAGCTTTATCATACAAAGTTACTGGAAAAGAATTAATTGCAATTGATGAATTTAATATTGATTCAATTAAAACTAAAGATATGATTGATATTATGAACAATCTTAAAGTTGATAAATCAGCATTAATCGTTGTAAGTGAATTAAGTGATAACTTAGTTTTAGCATCACGTAACTTATCTGATGTAAAAGTTATAAAAGCTAATGAAGTAAATACATTTGATGTAGTTACTTATGATTATTTAATAATAACAGAAGATGCTATCAAAGGATTAGAGGAGGTGCTTGTATAGTATGGAAAATCAATTAGATATTATCAAAGCGCCAATCATTACTGAGAAGAGTGCTAATATCACATCTAACGATCGCAAATATGTATTTAAAGTAGATGTGAGGGCAAATAAAACACAAATCAAACAAGCAATCGAAAGTATTTTTAAAGTAAAAGTAGACAGTGTTCATACGATCAATGTTAAACCTAAGAAAAAAAGAGTTGGTCGTTATGCTGGAATGACAAGCAAATATAAAAAAGCCATCGTTACTTTAGCTCTAAATAATAAGATTGATCTATAAGGAGGATGTAAGAATGCCAATTAAGAATTATAAACCAACAACGCCTGCTAGAAGAGGCATGAGTACACTAGTTAATAGCGAGATTACAAAGAGTACTCCTGAAAAGAGTTTGGTGGTAAAGTTAAATAAGAAGAGTGGTCGTAACAATCAAGGAAAAATTACTGTTAGACATCGTGGTGGCGGCGTAAAACGTAAATACCGTATTATTGATTTCAAACGTAATAAATTTGATATTCCTGGTACTGTTACTGCTATCGAATATGATCCAAATAGAACTGCAAATATTGCATTGATAACATATCAAGATGGTGAAAAGAAATATATTATCGCACCATTAAATATAAAAGTAGGGGATAAAATAATCAGTGGCGATAACGTTGATATTAAAATAGGCAACTCATTACCATTAATGAATATCCCAGTTGGTAGTGTTGTTCATAACATCGAATTACGTCCAGGTAAGGGCGGAGAAATAGCTAGATCAGCTGGTGGAAGCGCTCAAATATTAGGACGTGAAGGAAAGTATGTATTATTAAGATTAAGAAGTGGTGAAATGCGTAATGTTTTAGGAACATGTCGCGCAACGATCGGTGAAGTAGGTAATACAGATTACGAATTAGTAAATATTGGAAAAGCAGGACGTAAACGTCACATGGGTTTCAAACCTACAGTTCGTGGTTCTGCAATGAATCCTAATGATCACCCTCATGGTGGTGGTGAAGGTAAAGCTCCAGTTGGACGCAAACAACCGATGACACCTTGGGGAAAACCAGCTCTAGGATTAAAAACACGTAAAAACAAAAAAACTTCAAATAAGTTTATTGTTAAACGTCGTACGAAATAAGGAAAGGGTGAAATAATGGCAAGAAGTTTAAAAAAAGGACCTTATGTCTTTGATAGACTATTAAAAAAGGTTGAAAATTTAAATGCAGCAAACAAAAAAGAAGTCATTAAGACTTGGTCACGTCGTTCAACTATCTATCCTGATTTTGTTGGGCATACATTTGCAGTTCATAATGGTAAAGAATTTATTCCTGTTTATGTTACAGAAGATATGGTTGGACATAAATTAGGTGAATTTTCATCAACAAGAAAATTTACTGGTCACAGTGGAACAAAAAAATAGTAAGTATTACTTGGAAGGAGGACTACTATGGAAGTACGTGCAGTAGCTAAAGGTATTAGAATATCAGCTGACAAGGCTAGACTTACTATGAATCTTATTTGTGGTAAGGATATAATAGAAGCTAGAAATATATTAGTTAATCTACATAATAAAGCTTCTAGAATTATCATTAAAGTATTAGATTCTGCTGTTGCTAATGCTGAAAATAATAATGGATTAAAGAAAGAAAATTTATATGTTTTAAAATGTCATGTTGACGAGGGCTCAGTTATTAAAAGAGTGATTATTGATTCAAGAAGTCATACTGGTCGTAATGATCATCAAACGAGTCATATAACAGTTATCGTGGCTGAAAAGCAAGCATAAGGAGGTGTAACTGATGGGTCAAAAAGTTAGTCCAATTGGACTTAGAATCGGGATAAATAAAGATTGGCAAGCAAAATGGTATGCGCCTAAGAATGAAGTTGGTACTTTATTAAATAAAGATATCAAAATACGTAAATTTTTAAGCAGACGTTTAAAAGATGCTGCTGTATCTGATGTTATTATCGAAAGAAGAAAAAACAATACAGAAATTTCTCTTCATACAGCTAAGCCTGGTATTGTTATCGGTCGTGGTGGAGAAGAAATAGAAAAATTAAAGAAAGAACTTTCTAAATTAGTTGATGAAAATGTTAAAATTTCAATTATTGAAATTAAAAAACCTGATATGGTCGCTCAATTAGTAGCTGACAATATCGCTCGTCAAATTGAAGGTAGAGTATCTTTCCGTGTCGCTCAAAAACGTGCCATTAGAAACACAATGAAAGCTGGAGCAAAGGGTATTAAAACTCTTGTATCTGGTCGTCTTGGTGGAGCAGAAATGGCTCGTAGTGAAGGTTATACAGAAGGGATGATTCCTCTTCATACATTAAGATCAAATATTGATTACGCATTAAGTGAAGCACATACAACTTTTGGTCTTATTGGCGTGAAAGTCTGGATTTATAAAGGTGAAATTCTTCCTAATAAACAAAAAAAGGGAGGTAATAACAATGTTGATGCCAAAAAGAACGAAATATAGAAGACCACATCGTATAAGATATGATGGTAAGGCTAGAGGTAATACAGAATTACATTTTGGCGATTATGGTTTAATGGCTAAGGAAGGTGCTTGGATTACTTCAAATCAAATCGAAGCAGCTCGTGTGGCAATGAACCGTTATATGAACCGTGGTGGTAAAGTATGGGTTAATATATTTCCACATTTATCATTAACAAAAAAACCACTTGAAACTCGTATGGGAAAAGGTAAGGGTATTCCTGAATCTTGGGTTGCTGTAGTAAAAGAAGGAAAAATTATGTTTGAAATAGCAGGTGTTTCTGAAGAAGTTGCAAGAGAAGCTTTAAGATTAGCAATGCATAAATTACCAATCAAGTGTAAATTTATACAAAAAGAAATTGGTGGTGAAAGCAATGAAGGTTAATGAAATTAGAGACTTAACCACTGAAGATATCATCAAGAGAATCAAAGATTCAAAAGAAGAATTATTTAATTTGCGCTTTAAACAAGCAAATGGAAGTTTAGAAAAACCTCATCGCATAAATGAACTTAGAAAAGACATTGCGAGAGCTAAAACAATCATTCGTGAACGCGAATTAAAGGAAGATCGAGGTGTTAAGTCCTGATGAAAAAAAGTAATCAAATTATAGGTAAAGTTATTAGTGATAAGAACGACAAAACAATTACTGTTCAAGTTCAAACTTATCGCAAAGATAGTTTATATGGTAAACGTGTAAAATACACGAAGAAATATACAGCCCATGACGAAGCAAATATTGCAAAAATTGGTGATAAAGTTTTAATTGAGGCAACAAGACCTCTATCAAAAACAAAACGTTATCGTTTAATTGAAGTAATAGAACAAGCTGTGATTTTATAATCTTATAAACTCTAAGGAGGAGGTATTTAATATGGTTCAGCAAGAAAGTCGTTTAAAAGTAGCTGACAATTCAGGAGCTCGTGAACTTTTAGTTATCAGAGTTCTTGGTGGAAGTAAAGTTAGAACGGCCAATATCGGCGATGTCGTTGTCGGTACAGTTAAAAAAGCAACACCTAATGGAACTATAAAAGAAGGTAAAGTTGTTAAAGCTGTCATCGTAAGAACTAAATTCGGTGTCAGAAGAAATGATGGATCTTATATCAAATTTGATGATAATGCTTGCGTTATTTTAAAAGAAGGTAAAACCCCAGTAGGAACACGTGTTTTTGGTCCTATAGCTCGTGAATTACGTGATAAGGATTATATGAAAATTGTATCTCTAGCGACTGAAGTGTTATAAGGAGGAAGTTTTTATGAAATTTAAAACAGGAGACAAAGTAGTAGCTATTGCTGGTAAAGACAAGGGTAATACTGGTCGTATTAGCAAAGTACTAAAGAAAAGTAACAAGGTTATAGTAGAAGGTCTTAATTTAGTAAAAAAGCATATTAAACCTAATGCTAATAATCAAACAGGTGGGATTGTTTCAATTGAAGCTCCAATTCATGCTTCAAACGTTATGTTTATTGATGAAAAGACTAACAAGAGAAGTCGTAAAAGAGTTGTAGCAGATACTAAAGAAACAAAGAAAACAGTTAAAAAAGAAGTAAAGAAAGAAAAAGAAGCAAAAGAAGTAAAAAAAGAAAAAGAAGTTAAGAAAGCTGCCCCTAAAAAGGCTAAAGCTAAAGAAGACTAGAGAAGGAGGGTATTTATGAACCGCCTAAAGGAAAAGTATTTAAAAGAAATAGTTCCTAATTTAATGAAGGAATATAAATATACAACAGTAATGGAAGTCCCTAAAATTGATAAAATTGTTATTAATATGGGTGTAGGTGAAGCTACAACAAATAGTAAGTTATTAGAGGCTGCTGTTCGTGATTTAGAACTAATTGCAGGTGCTAAACCGGTTATAACAAAAGCAAAGAAATCAATAGCTGGCTTTAAATTGAGAGAAGGATCTCCAATTGGTTGTAAGGTCACTTTAAGAGGCGAAGCTATGTATACATTCTTAGAAAAATTAATAAGAGTTGTATTACCACGTGTTCGTGACTTTAGAGGTGTTTCACCTAAATCATTTGATGGTAGAGGAAACTATACCTTAGGTCTAACTGAACAATTAATTTTCCCGGAAATTGTATTTGATGAGGTTGTTAGGACTCGCGGTATGGATATTGTTATTGTAACAACGGCCAAGAATAATGAAGAAGCACTACACCTCTTAACGGGTATGGGTATTCCTTTTAGAAAGTAATAAGGAGGATATAATGGCAAAGAAAAGCATGACTATAAAAACTAATAGACCTAAAAAGTTCAAAGTCCAAGAATATACTAGATGTGAGCGTTGTGGTAGACCACATGCTGTCATGAGTGATTTTAAATTGTGTCGTATATGTTTTAGAGAACTTGCGTACAAAGGACAAATTCCAGGAATTAAAAAGTCTAGTTGGTAGAAAAATGGAAGGAGGATATATATGGTAGTAACCGATCCAATTGCAGATATGCTAACGAGAATTCGTAATGCAAATCAAATGCGTTATAAAGAAGTGGCTATGCCTAGTTCAAAATTAAAATATGAAGTTGCTAAAATCTTAAAAAGTGAAGGATTTATTCAAAGCTATAAAGTAGAAAAAGGCGATGTTCAAGATAATTTAATTTTAACTTTAAAATATGGCCCTAAAAAGGAAAGGGTAATTTCGGGTTTAAAAAGAATTTCTAAACCAGGATTACGTGTTTATGCTAAGGCAAATGACATTCCTACTGTTTTAAATGGTTTAGGAATAGCTGTTGTCTCAACTTCTAAAGGTCTTATGACTAATAAAGAAGCTCATAAAGAACATTTAGGTGGAGAAATTTTAGCATTTATTTGGTAACAATTACATAAGGAGGAGTTTAATATGAGTCGTATTGGAAATAGAATATTAACAATACCAGAAAATGTAACGGTTGAATTAAACAACCATACTCTTACTGTTAAAGGCCCGAAGGGTGAATTAACTCTTAACATTCCAAGCAATGTAATTGTTAAGATTAAAGATAAAGAAATAACAGTTGAAAGAGAAAATGAACAAATTAAATCAAAATCCCTTCATGGTACTGTTAATGCTCTAATAGCAAATATGCTTGAAGGAGTTAGCGACGGATATCAAAAAGGTCTTGAAATAGTTGGTGTTGGATATCGTTTTAATGTTCAAGGAACAAAACTTGTCATTAGTGCTGGTTACTCACATCCTGTTTCATTGGATGTTCCTTCTAATTTAACAATTGAAGGTATTAATAATACTGAAATTGTAATTAAAGGCATCGATAAACAAGCTGTAGGTGAATTTGCAGCAAATATCCGTAAAGTAAGAAAACCAGAACCATATAAAGGTAAGGGTATTCGTTACAAGGGTGAACATATTCGCCGCAAAGAAGGCAAAAAGGCCTCTAAATAATAAGAAAGGAAGTCTATTATGATAAAAAAAGAACCAAGAAATGAAGCTAGAATCTATAGACATGAACGTATTAGAGAAAACTTAAGTGGTACTGCTTTAGTTCCAAGATTAAATGTTTTTAGATCAAACAAAAATATATCCGCACAAATCATTGATGATGAAGCTGGTGTTACTTTGGTTAGTGCTTCATCATTAGATAAAGACTTAAAAATAGAAAACGGTGGCAATATAGAAGCTGCTAAGTTAGTTGGGGCCTCTATTGCAAAAAAAGCTAAACAAGCTAAGATTAATAAAATCGTATTTGATAGAGGTGGATACCAATATCATGGACGTGTTCAAGCTTTAGCTGAAGCTGCACGTGAAAATGGATTAGAATTCTAAAAGGAGGGAAACGATGGAAAATAGAATGAGACAACCTCAAGAAAAAGAAAATGAAGAATTAGTAATTGACATCAAACGCGTTACGAAAGTAACTAAAGGCGGTCGTCAATTCCGTTTTGCTGCTACTGTCGTTGTCGGCAACCGAAAAGGTCAAGTTGGACTTGGTACAGGTAAAGCAAACGAAGTTCCTGATGCTATTAAAAAAGCAATAGCTAAAGCTAATAAAAATTTAATTCAAGTACCTATTATCGAAGGAAGAACCATACCACATGAAGCTTATGGTGTAAGTGGTGCAGCTAGAGTTTTAGTTAAACCTGCTAAAGCTGGTAACGGTATTATCGCTGGTGGACCTGTAAGAGCTGTATTAGAACTAGCTGGTATTAGTGATGTTATTTCTAAGTCACTTGGATCTAATACTAAAATTAATGTGGCTAGAGCTACAATTAATGCTTTAACAGCTCAAAAGACTATCGAAAAAGTTGCTGAATTAAGAGGCAAGTCAGTAGAGGAGATTTTAGGTTAATGAAATTACATGAATTAAGATACGGTGAAGGTGCTGTAAAAGAAAGAAAAAGACTAGGTCGTGGATCTAGCAGTGGTACAGGTAAAACTAGTGGTAAAGGTGAAAAAGGTCAAAACGCAAGAAGTGGTGGTGGCGTAAGATCAGGCTTCGAAGGTGGGCAAACTCCATTATTTAGACGTCTTCCTAAAAGAGGATTTAGCAATGCTAGATTTAAAATTAGATATGCGACTATTAATGTTAGTGATTTGAATCTTTTTGAAGACGGTACAGTCGTATCACCTGAATTATTAAAAGAAATAGGTATGGTAAAAAATCAATTGAGTGGTATAAAGGTTTTAGGAAATGGAACAGTTTCAAAGAAATTAACTGTTAGAGCAAATAAATTTTCTGAAACAGCAAAAAAAGCAATAGAAGCAGCTGGTGGAAAAGCCGAGGTGATTTAATATGTTGGCATTATTAAAGCAACTATTTACGCCTAAAAATAAAGATATTTTAAAACGAGTATTATTTACATTATTGGTTTTAACGATTTTTAAATTAGGAACCATGATACAAGTTCCAGGAACTGAGTCAATTACTAAAGATTTAGGTTTCCTAGAATTAATGGATGCAATGGGTGGTGGAGCCTTTGAAAGATTCTCAATCTTTGCATTAGGTGTTATGCCTTACATCTCAGCATCTATTATCACACAATTATTACAAATGGATATTGTTCCTTATTTCTCAGAACTAGCTAAACAAGGACAATCTGGAAGAATGAAAATTAATAAAATAAACCGTTATTTAGGGATTGCAATTGCATTCCTTCAAGGTTATGTTTTCTCATTTGCGTTCATACCAGAAGGGGCAACTGCATTAGAGTATATGAGAGTATCAATTATACTTACAGCGGGTACTGCTTTCGTTCTATGGTTAGGTGATCAAATAACCCAAAAGGGTATTGGAAATGGAATATCGCTTATAATTATGGCAGGTATTATCATGACTACACCAACTATGTTTGTTGATGCTTTTACTGAAATGGTTAAAACAACAAGTACTCAAGCAACTATTATGGGAATATTATCATTTGCATTATTTGTATTAATTTATTTTGCAATTGTTGTTGGTATAATATTTATTCAACGAGCAGAAAGGCGCATTCCTATACAATATTCAAATAAAACATCAAGTGCATATGCATCTAAGCAAAATTATATGCCTATAAAGGTAAATTCAGCTGGTGTTATGCCTGTTATATTTGCGTCAATGGTAGTAGCTATTCCGCCTACCATAGCACAGTTTTTAAAGAATGATGAATTTCTACTTTTTGTTGAAAAATATTTAAATTATGATACTACAGTAGGCTTTATTTTCTATTTATTATTAATTGCATTCTTTACATATTTTTATACGTATATGCAATTAAAACCAGATGAAATGGCTGAAAACTTTCAAAAACAAGGTGGCTATATACCAGGAATTAGACCAGGAAAAGAAACAGCTTCGTATATTAAACTAATATTATCTCGTTTAACTTGTATTGGTGCATTATTTTTAATGTTTATTGCAGGGTTACCAATTATATTCTCGAATATATCTAACTTAAATGCAAATATAACCATTGGTGGAACAGGATTGTTAATTGTTGTAGGGGTTGTTCTAGAAACATATAATCAACTTGAAAGCAGACTTTTAACGAGAAGTTATGGAGGTAGATGGAAGTGAAAAATATCATATTTATTGCCCCACCAGCTGCGGGTAAAGGTACCCAAGCAGCAATGTTAAAAGAAAAACATAATATGTCACATATTTCAGTTGGTGAGTTATTAAGACGTGAAGTGTCTTCTAACTCAGAAATTGGAAATAGCATAAAGGGATTGATGAAGGAAGGGCTTTTAGTCGATGATAAAATCGCCTTTAAATTATTAGAACAAAGATTAATGAAAGATGATTTAGCAAATGGTTATATTTTAGATGGTTTTCCTAGAAATCTAGATCAAGCTATAGAATATGATAAAATGGTTAAGCGTCTAAATTTATCTATTGATTATGTTATATATTTCAATATTTCAAGAGAAGAGGCTATGAAGAGAATTACAGGACGTATTTCTTGCCCTTCGTGTGGAGCAGTTTATAATGAGTATTTAGATACATTTGATAAACCAGGTTTTTGTAACAAATGCTTTGCAAAATTGCGAAAAAGAAGTGACGATAATGAAACAACATTCAATCATCGTTTTGATACATATATGAAGAGAACCCAGCCAGTTATTGATTATTATCAACAAAAAGGTATATTACATGTAGTTGAAGCTAGTGGTAGTAGAGAAGATACTTTTAGTAAAATAGAAAGTATTATTGGTGGGGAGGAAAAATGATAAGTATTAAAAGTGAACGAGAGATTGAATTGATGAAAAAGGCAGGTAATATTGTGTATAAGACACATCAATATTTAAAGCCTTATCTTAAACCAGGTATTACAACCAAGAAATTAGATGAACTTGCAGAAGCCTATATTAGAAGTCTTGGTGCAACTCCATCATTCAAAGAGAGTGAGGGCTTTCCCGCAACTATTTGTACATCAATAAACGATGAAGTAGTTCACGGAATACCTAGTGGGCGTAAATTAAGAGAAGGAGATATAATCTCTATTGACATAGGAGCGTGTTGGCAAGGTTATCATGGTGACTCAGCTTGGTCTTACGGAATTGGTAAGATTAAAGAAGAACAAGCCTATTTATTGAAACACACTGAACAATCTTTGTATGAAGGTTTAAAGCAAGTTAAAGCTGGTAATCGTCTTGGAGACATTGGCAATGCCATTGAACAATATGCAGTAGAATATAAACTTGGCGTAATTAGAGAATTGGTAGGTCATGGTATAGGCAATAAAGTTCATGAAAAACCTGATGTTCCAAACTATGGTAAACCAGATACAGGTCCTTTATTAAAAGAGGGAATGACAATTGCAATTGAACCGATGTTGAATCTTGGTTCGAGAAGGGTTGCAATGTTAGATGATGATTGGACAATAGTGACTGAGGATGGATATCCGTCTGCGCACTTTGAACATACAGTCTTAGTTACAAAAGATGGGTACCTAATATTAACAGGAGAGTGAGAAAATGGCTGAAAAAAATACAATCGAAGTTGACGGTAAAGTAACAGATGTATTAAAGGGTGGCATATTCAAAGTTGAATTACCAAACAAACATACCGTAATAGCTCACGTTTCTGGTAAAATCCGAATGAATTACATACGCATTTTACCAGGTGATACGGTAACAATTGAATTATCACCTCTCGATTTAACACGTGGGCGTATAATATATAGAAAATAGAGGAGGTTGTACTGTGAAAGTAACACCATCAGTAAAAAAAATATGTGATAAATGTAAAATAGTTAAACGTAAAGGCAAAATAATTGTTATTTGCGAAAATCCAAAACATAAACAAAGACAAGGTTAGGAGGTGTCGTATGGCACGTATTAAAGGTGTAGATATACCAAATGAAAAAAGAGTTGAAATAGCACTTACTTATATTTTTGGTATTGGTAGAAGTCTATCTAAAGAAATATTACAAAATGTAAATATTTCTTTAGATAAGAAAGCTAAAGATTTAACGGATGAAGAAATCGCAAGTATTCGTGATGAAATTTCTAAACATTTTGTCGAAGGTGATTTACGTCGTGAAGTTAACATGGCTATCAAAACAAAGATGGAAATCGGAAGTTACCAAGGACTACGTCACCGTAAAGGTTTACCAGTTAGAGGTCAAAGAACAAGTCGTAATGCAAGAACACGTAAAGGCCGTGGTAAGGTTGTAGCTAATAAAAAGAAAGCTTAATTAAAATATAAATGAAGGAGGTTATATAATGGCATATAAACCAAGAAAGCGTAAAATTAAGAAGAATATTCCAGAAGGATATGCGCATATTCACTCAACACAGAATAATACTATTGTGACTGTTACTGATAAAGAAGGAAATACAATTAGTTGGGCATCATCAGGAACAGTTGGTTTTAAGGGCTCTAAAAAAGATACACCTTATGCTGCAGGTATGGCAGCTGAAGCTGCTGGTAAAGCAGCAATGGATGCAGGAGTTCGTAAAGTAGAAGTTTTCGTTAAAGGATTAGGACCTGCTCGTGAGACGGCAATGAGACAATTACAAGCTACAGGCTTGGAAGTAATGGCTATTAATGATATTACACCAATCCCACATAATGGTTGTCGTCCTCCAAAACGTCCTCGTAACTAAAAGAAAAGGAGTGATTTATAGTGGCAAAAGCTAAGGCAACAGAAGTTGCAAAAAACACTGACTTAAAAGTATCGGTTAGTCTTGATTACATTGAGGCTATTGATAACAGTTTGATTTATGAAAAATCACAATATAAGATAACAGAATATGTAGAAAACAATTTTTATGGAAAGTTTGAATTAGAACCACTTGAAAGAGGCTTTGGTACTACTTTAGGAAATGCCCTTAGAAGGGTTATGCTATCTTCATTACCTGGAGATGCAATTAGAGCTGTCCAAATCGATGGGGTTATGCATGAATTTCAAACTCTTGAAGGCGTTGTTGAGGATACAACAGCAATTATATTAAATTTAAAAAGAGTAGTTATTAAAAAGAATTGTGAAGAAGATGTCACAATTAAAATTAGTGCTAGTGGAGAAGGTGTCTTGAGAGCTGGAGATTTAGCACGCACACCGGACATCGAAATAGTTAACCCAGACCAAGAAATATTAACTATTTCAAGAGATGGTAAAGTTGATATGGAACTAACTGTCGGTAGAGGTAGAGGATATATAAGAGCTGAGGAAAACAAAAAATATTTAACTGATAAGATAGGTGTAATCGCTATTGATGCATTATATTCACCAATTGAAAGAGTTAATTATGAAGTTGAAAATGCTCGTGTAGGTCAAGATGATAGTTATGATAAACTTATTTTAGAAGTTTGGACTAATGGTGCCCTTTTACCTCAAGATGCAATTAGAGAAGCAGCTAGTATTCTAATAACACAATTAGATAAATTAGATGATCCAGAATTTACTGAGGCAATTAAAGGCTTGATGAGAAAGAGTGCTGATGATCCTAGACAAAAGGCATTAGAAATGTCAATTGATGAATTAGAACTATCAGTAAGAGCGTATAACTGCTTAAGAAGAGCTGGTATTAACAACGTTCAAGATTTAATAAATAAGACTGAAAATGAAATGCGTAAAATTAGAAATCTTGGAAAAATTTCATTAGAAGAAGTTATGAATAAAGTAAAAGAATTAGGTCTTAATTTTAGAATTGATGAATAGTAAGGAGGAATATTATGGCTTATCGTAAATTAGGTGTAGATAGCAAACATCGTCGTTCGATGTTAGCAAATCTAACAATTGATTTAATAAATCATGAACAAATTAAAACAACAGAACAAAAAGCTAAAGAAGTCCGTAAAATGTTCGATAAGATGATATCTTATGGCAAGGATGGTAGTTTAGTATCTAGACGTAAGGCCATTGCTTTCTTACATAATGATAGCAAAGTTGTAAAAAAAGTATTTGATGACTTAGCGAAACGTTATGAAAATAGAGACGGTGGATATACAAGAATACTTAAATTAGAGGAAAGAAAAGGCGACGATGCATTAATCGTTATCCTTCAATTAGTTTAAAAGAAACATTTCATGTTTCTTTTTTTGTTGTTTAATATATAGGAAACCTATTTCTTAGTCCATAAGTCCCTTGAAAATGTGTTATACTAACGATAGAGGTGAACAAAATGAAAGCACTAGTTACAGGAGCGTCTAGTGGTATTGGTCGTGACATGGCTAAGTATTTAGGTCGAATGGGTTGTGATTTAATTTTAGTAGCACGAGATGAGAAGGGTTTAAAAAAAGTTGCAAAAGACATAAAGACAGAAACAAGGATTATTGCAACTGATTTATCTGATGTTGATAATTGTAAGAAGCTTTATAATAAGGTTAAAAAAGATGATATTGATATTTTAATTAATAATGCTGGTTTTGGTACTTTTGGGCAATTTACAAAGACAGATTTGGATAAAGAATTAAACATGATTGATTTGAATATTAAAGCTGTTCATATTTTAACTAAATTATTTTTAAAAGATATGAAAGCTAAGGATCACGGGTATATACTTAACGTGGCATCCTCAGCAGCTTTTCAACCAGGTCCTTTAATGGCCGCATATTATTCGACTAAGGCTTATATTTTAAGACTTACAACAGCTATTTATGAAGAACTTAGAAGAGAGAGTTCTAATGTTGTTATATCGGTTCTGTGTCCAGGACCAGTTGAAACTAATTTTAATAATGTAGCAAATGTAGAGTTTCAATTAAAATCATCACCAAGTAATTATGTAGCTAAATACGGTATTGATAATATGTTTAAGAAAAAATTAATAATAATACCAAGTTTATATATGAAAATATTATATATTTTTAGCCGTATATCATCGACTAAAATGATTTTAAAAATTTCTTATAATATTCAACAACGAAAAGGTGGCAAAAACAAATGAATGAACTTTTGAAAGCAAAGTATTATAGCCTTATTAAACAACCTGATTTTAATCAGTATGAGAAAATAGGTAAAATCTTAGCCTTAATTGAAAATCAGATAATTAAATCTGATAATAGTATTTCTAAAGAAGAACTTGTTAAATTAGCAGAACCTTTAAAAGAACTTGAAGGGGATGTGTATATCGAAATAATAAAAGATATTAATAATGGTTTAATTTATGGGGGCAGTAAAAATGATTGATGATGAATTAAAAAGTTTCTCCTTTTATTTGAAAGCAAAAGGTTATGATGATGATGTTTGCGATTATATATTGAAAAGTTTTGAGTCACTTAATAATCATTATCAAGAATATATTAAATTTGATCCGGAAATTATTGCTCGTGATACTTTTATTAGAAGATATATTGAGGTATTCAAGGGAATTGATAAGTTTGTTGTTCTTCGTGATGTTAATGAAGACAAAGATTTTGAACGTAAAGTAACACCACTTAGAGGAAATATATTGTCTGTTGGATATAAGAAAGATAGTGAAAACCGTTATATTGTAACCCATAATAATCCTGAGTATTATTGTTTATTACTAGGCCTTACTAATAATATAGCTGGAGAGGTAACTATACTGTTTGATGAAACAATTAAAGAGCGTATGCCATTATTAAAAGAAACCCTTATCCATGAACTTACTCATGTTTATCAAAGAGGATTTGAATTACCATGGTTTGTAATGAACAGAGATCTTTTTATTAGAGTATTAAGAGAGGGTCATGCTATGAGAGAGGCAAGATATGTTAATGGTTTAACACCTAGTTTTTATACTATTCCTTTTAATTATAATGAAGTTGAGAACAAATTTATAAGAGGAGAAAATAACGACTATGGAGTTTATAAATATCTTTATTATAAATTAGAAACCCTTTTGGGTCATGAATTTATGAGCGAGTGGGCTATTGCTGGAGATAATAATAAGTTTTTATCGAAAGCGCGCAAACAACTTGATGGAAAATATGGCGAAAATACTTTTAAAAAAATATATGAGAATATAGAATCAATCCTATTTAGCTTAAGTAATTTTTCAAACGATGATATAGAATTAATTGCAGAGCAACAACAAAACATTTCATTATTATATTCGGCGGGAAATGATATCTCGTTAGATATTTCGTATGATGAACATGATATTATTTTTAATATATTAAATGATGAAGACTTATTTAAAGAAGCTTATAATAGAGAAAGGGAAAGTATCTTAAATGCTAAACAATGTTTGGAGAAATCCAGGGTTGGTAAACCAAGTATTATAAAGAAACTTAATGAGAAAATAAAAAATCTGAATGAGGAAAATTATCGTATCTCATTGGAACATGCATATGATTCTGTCCAAGATGAAATAGATGCTAGAAAAGATATTAAATGTTTTAAATCAATCATGACATCTAACGTAGCAACTTGTAAAAGAGTAATTAATAATCCTAAAGCTTTAACTGATGCAATTGTTTCATTAGAATCTATAACCTTAAAATGTTTGATGTTAGATATGGATAGAGATTTAGAAGATTCAAATATTAGATTTAAAAAATACAGATACTATTTAACAAATATGGGTAGCAGAGTTTTTGATTATAAAGTAATGAGTAACGTAAAAAAGAATCTTGATTTTTTGGCAATGAAAATGTTTTTTCAAGCGCAAAATGTTATTGATGATGAGAGTAAAGAAAAAAGTATTAAATAGAACTATACCAAAAGAAACAGAGATGGTTTCTTTTTTGGTTGATTTTTAGTATAATATATGCAGTTATATGGGGTGGTTTATATGAATAATATTATTGGAATTAATAGCTTATCATTCCGTTATCAAAGTAAATTTATTTTTGAGAAGTTTACTTTGAATATTAAAGATGGAGAATGGATTTCTATTGTAGGCCCTAACGGTAGTGGCAAATCAACATTAGTTAAAATATTAATAGGTTTATTAGAGTCTGATAGTAATATCATTGTTGATAAATTAACGTTGAACAGAGAAAATATTGATAAGATTAGAAAGAAAATAGGCGTTGTCTTTGAAAATACTGAGGATTCTTTTGTGGCTGAAACGGTTGCTGATGATATTGCTTTTACTTTAGAAAATTTAGCATATGATCCAAAAGAAATAGGACGTATGGTTGAGGATATTGCAATGGAATTTAAAATTGATGATATCTTAGAAAAAGAGCCTAATTTTTTAAGCGGTGGTGAAAAGCAAAAAGTAGCCTTAGCATCAGCGATGGTAGCGAGACCAAAGATTTTAATAATCGATGATGCTTTAGAAATGATTGATGAAAAAAGTAAAAATGAAATATTAGAAATATTAAACAAACTTCATAAAGAACGTTATTTGACAATTATAACTATTACACAGAATTTAGAAGAAACATATAAGACAGACAGAATGGTAGTTATTAATGATGGAAATATTTTAATTGATGGTCCAACAATAAATGTTTTGGAAGAAGACAAAATATTTAATCGAATTGGTCTTAGTTTGCCCTTCATGGTTGATCTATCAATTAAGTTAAAATTGTATGGACTTATTGATCATATAATTTTAGATATGGATGAGATGGTGAATGCGTTATGGAAATAAAAATTAATAATGTTAATCATATTTATAATGAGTTTACCCCTTTTGCCAAAAAAGCGTTAGATAACATTAATTTGAGTTTAGAGAGCGAAAAAATAATTGGCATTATAGGTAAGGCGGGTAGCGGAAAAACAACGCTTGTCGAGCTTTTAAACGCTTTGATTATACCTAGTTATGGTAATGTGCAAGTAGCTGATTTTAATATTCAAAAAAATATGAGATTAGATAATATAAATAAATTAAGACGTAAAATTGGTCTTGTTTTTCAATTTCCAGAAGATCAATTTTTCAATCCTACAGTTAGAGAAGAGGTTTCATTTGCTCTTAAAACATTTAGCTACAAAAGTGATCGCTTGCACAAACAAGTTTCTGAGTCCTTGAAGCTTGTTGGTTTGGATGATAATTATTTAGAACGTAAAGTTTCTAGTCTTAGTGGTGGTGAAAAGAGGAAAGTAGCGATTGCATCAGTTATGGTATTTAATCCCAAAGTCTTAGTACTTGATGAACCGACTGTTGGACTCGATTATAAAAGCCAAAAAAAATTACTACACTTATTAAAGAAGTTAAGAAATCGATATAAGAAAACAGTTATTATTGTAAGCCATGATGTTGATATGTTGAATTTAATAGCAGATGATATTATCGTAATGGATAAAGGTAAAGTGGTGGCTTCTGGTACTAAAAGAGAAGTGTTTAAAAACACTTCACTATTTGAAAAATATGGTCTTAACTTACCAAAAATAGTAGAGTTTATAGGGAAAGTAAGAAAAGAAAAGGGAATAAAACTAGGTAACCATACCGATGTTAAAGATTTAATAAAGGATATATATCGTAATGTATAATACAATGATTGGTAAATATATTCCCTTTAATTCTAAGATACATAAAATGAACTCTACAAGTAAAATAGTTTCTGTTCTATTGTTTTTTATTCTATTATTTTTAGATGATTTGCTTTTACTTGTTCTTTTAACAATTCTGTGTTTTGTAATGATGTTGTTAACTAAAGTACCATTAAAGTTATATTTTAAAAGTATAAATGTTTTAAAGATTCTGTTAGCTTTTATTATGGTTCTTATTTTAGCTTTCAGCTCATCTTGGTATTTAGCAATTACAATAACTTTAAAAATTATTTTAGGTATAATTTATATAATGATTTTAACCTATACAACATCAAAAAGTGAGATTACTTATGCTCTTGAGCGGGTTTTCAAACCATTATCTTTGTTAAAAATACCTGTCAAGAAAATGTCTTTATCATTAACTTTGGTTTTACGTTTTATTCCTGCTTTGTTTGAACAAATAGAAAAAATTATGAAGGCACAGGCTAGTAGAGGTATTGATTTTATACATACAAATGTAAAAGGAAAAATGATAGCTATTTCATCAATGATTGTTCCTATATTCACATTATCTTTCAAAAAGGCTAATGCTACAGCAGGTGTAATGGATGTAAGATTATATAGCCTTAATGCAAAGAGAACAAATTATCGATTTAATAAATGGAGCAGTTTTGATGAGAATATAGTTCTTCTTCATTTTGGATTATTACTGTATTTTATCTTAAGGATGGTGATTATATCAAGCGATATCTTATAAGTTTTTCATACGATGCTACCAATTATCACGGTTATCAAAAGCAACCCAAATTAAGAACTATTCAGCAAACAATTGAAGATGCTCTAACAAGTATTAACGGTGGCAAAACGGTAATTATTCATGCTACTAGTAGAACCGATAGAGGAGTTCATGCTATTAATCAAAAAGCCCATTTTGATTTTGAAACCAATATCACAAATTTCAAATTGAAAAGGGCACTTAACAGTAAATTACCAGACGATATACATGTAAACGACGTCAAATTTGTTGACGATAATTTTCACGCCAGATATAATGCTATCAAAAAAGAATATGTTTATATAATAAATATGGGTGAGTATAATCCTATTGAAAGAAATTCCGTTTTTCAATATAATAAAAACTTAGATGTAGAAAAAATGAAAGATGCAATAAAAAGTTTTGCAGGTGAACATGATTTTACTTCCTTTGTTTGCGCAGAAGATTTAAAGGAAAATAATAATAGAATAATATTTGAGGCATCTATAAAAGAAGATGGAAACAAATTATATATAACTTTTATCGGAACAGGTTTTTTAAAATATCAAGTTAGAAATATGATAGGAACTTTAATTGAAGTAGGTATTAACAAACGAGAACCTTCTTCGATAGAATTTATATTAAAATCCAAGGATAGACGTAAAGCAGGAAAGACTGCTAAACCAGAAGGTTTATATTTGAAAAATATTTGGTTTGAGGATAAGGACTTATAAAGTCCTTTTTAAATATATATTTTTATGTAATTGTTGGTATAGTTTTTATGTGATAAAATAATGATGAAAAGGATGGTGATTTTATGACGGTAGATGTTCTTGTAGAAGTTAGTGTGGGAAACCAGAATCAAATGTTTACTTATAATGTTGAACAATCTTTACAACCTAAAATAAAAACAGGTATCAGAGTCATTGTCCCTTTTGGTTCAAGAAAACTTGAAGGCTTTGTAATAAATATTAATAATACAACTGATATAGAATATGATTT
Source organism: Caryophanales bacterium UBA5348 (assembly GCA_002411005.1). Classification (GTDB taxonomy): domain Bacteria; phylum Bacillota_I; class Bacilli_A; order RF39; family UBA660; genus DHQC01. The sequence continues at coordinate 143,086 of DHQC01000009.1, forward strand.
AAAAAACATTATTGAAGTGGTGGATGAAAAGCCAGTTTTAAATGAAGAGTTGTTAGATCTAGGAAATTATATGTCGGATTTTTATTTAGCACCACTTATTCATTGTTATCAAACGATGTTACCAGTGGCTTTAAAAGCTAAAAGAAGAACAAAGGTTAATGTAAAATGTGATAAATATATATATATAAATAAAGATGAGAAAACAATTGAAGAATATATAAAACATAATAAATCGGTTTTACAAAACAATATATTATCTCAAATTCTAAGTTTGAAGAAGGTTAAAAAGCAGGATATCAATAATCAGGGAGTCTTAAGAACCCTAATTAATAAAGAATTGCTAAAGGAAGTTAAAGAAGAAGTATATCGTTTTAAAACAGATGATATTGATAATAAGGAAATACATAAATTGACAGATGATCAGCAAAGAGTTGTTAGTGATTTTTTAAAGGGTGATAAAGATGTATTTTTACTACGTGGTGTGACAGGTAGTGGCAAAACCGAAGTATACATGGATATTATTGATAAAATGCTTGTTAATGGTAAAACAGCGATTGTTTTAGTGCCTGAAATAGCTTTAACCACTCAACTTGTAGCTCGCTTTCAAAACCATTTTGGAACCGATGTAGCGATTCTTCATAGTCGTTTAAGTGACGGTGAAAAGTATGATGAATGGCGTAAGATTGAACGTGAGGAAGTATCGATTGTTATTGGAGCGAGAAGTGCTATTTTTGCGCCACTTAATAATATAGGTGTTATCATCATTGACGAAGAACATGAAGGAACCTATAAACAAGAGAATAGTCCGCGCTATCATGCTCACGATATTGCTATGTACCGTGCAAAGAAACATGGAGCGAAGGTTTTATTAGGAGCAGCCACACCCTCTCTAGAAAGTTATGCTAGAGCTAAAATAGGTCTTTATGGATTGCTTGAGTTAGAGAATAGAATTAATGGAAAAAACTTACCTAAAGTTATTGTTGTTGATATGAAGGATAGTATAAAAAAAGGACATCGATTGTTGTCTCTTGATTTAGCAGAAAAAATTAAATTATGTTTAGAGAAAAAAGAACAAATTATGATTTTGTTAAACAGAAGAGGTTATTCTAATTATTTAGTTTGTTCTAATTGTGGGTATACTTATAAATGTCCACATTGTGATATTACTATGACTTATCATAAGACAAGCGATACTTTAAGATGCCATTACTGTGGCTATGCTGATAAGCGACGCGTCGAATGTCCTAGTTGTCACGAAAAGAATTTAAAAGATTTTGGTATTGGAACAGAAAAGATTGAAGAAGAACTTAAGAGAATTTTCAATGAGGTTAGGATTGTCAGAATGGATTTAGATACAACGACTAAGAAGGGTTCCCATAGTAAAATAATTAAGGATTTTGAAGATCATAAATACGATATACTTCTTGGGACACAAATGATTGCTAAGGGATTAGACTTCCCTAGAGTGACTTTAGTTGGTGTTATTAATGCTGATATGGGTCTAAATATTCCCGACTTTAGAAGCTCTGAAAGAACCTTTCAATTGCTAAGTCAAGTAGCAGGTAGATCAGGACGTAGCAAATTAGAAGGTGAAGTTATATTACAGGTATTTAATAGTGATCATTATGTTATCGAAGCAGCTAAAAAGCATGATTATATTGGGTTCTATAATAGAGAACTAGCTATTCGTAAAAAACTGTTTTATCCCCCATTTTGTTTTATAGCAATGGTTAGAGTCTTATCTAAAGATTATGATTATGGTTTTGAGGTATCAAAAAGAATAGGGACTCATTTAAGAGAAAAATTGCCTAACAAAACTGTTTTAGGACCAACAATGGCCAATGTTTTTAAAGTTAATAATGTATACCGTTTTGCATGTCTTATTAAGTATAAAGAGAAAACCAGAATATATACAGCTTTAAGGGAAATATTAAATCATTATGATAATAATCGTAAGATAAAAGTTGAAATTGAAATAAATCCAATGAGATTCTAGCAAAAAAGATCATTTGATGCATAAAATACTTGTGTATAAAGGATTATAATGATATAATACGAGTGGCTTTTTAAAGAAATATACACGAATATGGATTTGAATATCTAGTGCCATTTAGATGGTGATGTTCTTTAGAAATATTCGGAAGAAAAAACGAAGGAGGAATGTTTTATGACAGTTGTTTCAATGAGTTATTTATTGGAATCAGGTGTTCACTTTGGCCATCAAACTAAAAGATGGAATCCAAAGATGAAAGAGTATATTTTTACAGCAAGAGATGATATTTATATTATTGACTTGCAAAAGACATCTAAAAAGATCGATGAGGCCTATAAGGAATTATTCGAAATCGCTAAAGCTGGGGGAAAGGTTTTATTTGTAGGAACAAAAAAACAAGCCCAAGAAGCAGCTAAAGAGGAAGCTATACGTTCTAACATGTATTATGTAATTGAACGTTGGTTAGGTGGAACTTTAACTAACTTCAAAACAATTAGAAGAAGAGTAGGAAGACTATCACAAATCGAAACGATGGAAAAGGATGGTGTGTTTGAACTTCTGCCTAAAAAAGAAGTTGTTAAAATTAAGAAGGAATACGAAAAGTTAGACAAATATTTAGCAGGTATTAGGGAAATGAAACAATTACCTAGTGCATTAATAATTGTTGATCCTCGTAAAGAAATCAATGCAATTAGAGAAGCGAGAAAATTAAAAATACCAGTATTTGGTATTGTTGATACTAATTGTGATCCAGATGATGTTGATTTTGTTATTCCATCTAATGATGATGCTATTCGTGCTGTTAAATTAGTTTTAGGAGTATTAAATAACGCTATTGTTGAAGCTAATGGTGGCGAACTAAATGATTATCTAATCGAAGAAGATAAGATAAGAAAAAATAGAAAAGCAGAAGTTATTGCTAAAGAAGCTGCTGCAGCCTCAACTTCAAAAGACTTGGTAACAGAACCGGTCAAAGAAGAAGCGAAAATTGAAGTTAAAACTGAAACTAAAGTTGAAGTAGAAACTAAAGTTGAAGCTAAAAAAGAAGAAAAAGTAGAAAAAACCAAAAAAACTAAGAAAGAAACTGTAAAAGAAGAAGCGAAAGAAGATTTATCTAAACTTACAGTAGCTGTTTTAAAAGAAAGAGCCAAAGCAGCAGGTATCGAAGGTTATTCAAAATTAAAAAAAGATGAACTTATAAAAGTTTTACAATAAAGGAGATGACAATTATGATTACAGCTAGCATGGTAAAAGAATTAAGAGAAGCTACAGGTGCTGGTATGATGGATTGTAAGAAAGCATTAGAAGCAACGAATGGAGTTTTGGAAGAGGCTATTGATTGGTTAAGAGAAAATGGACTTTCAAAGGCTTTGAAAAAGGCTAGTCGTATTGCTGCTGATGGTTTGGCATATATCATTATTGAGGGTGATAAAGCAGTAATTGTAGAAGTTAATTCAGAAACTGATTTTGTTGCTAAAAATGAGGAATTTCAATCTTTAGTATCACTAATTGCTAAGGAAATTTTAAATAATGATGTTACTAATAACGAAGATGTATTAGCATTAACTACTGAAGAAGGTACAATAAATGAACTAATTGTAGCAAAGACTGCTACAATTGGTGAAAAATTATCTTTTAGACGTTTTGCTAAAATAGAAAAGAAATCTAACGAAGTATTTGGTAGCTATATTCACATGGGTGGACGTATTGCATCATTAATTCTATTAGAAGGCGCAAATGAAGAAGTAGCTAAAGATGTATCAATGCATGCTGCAGCTATGAGACCTGTTTGTGTAACAAGAGATCAAGTGCCAAGTGAAGATATCGAAAGAGAAAGAGAAGTTATTAAGGAACAAGCTATTAATGAAGGTAAACCAGCTGATATAGCTGAAAAAATGGTTGCTGGACGTATAGAAAAGTTTTACAAAGAAATTTGTTTAGAAGAGCAAGAATTTGTAAAAGATTCTGATAAAACAGTTGGAGCTTTTGTTAAAGAAAATAATGGTTCTATTAAAGCGATGTATCGTTTTGAAGTAGGCGAAGGTCTACAAAAGAGGGTAGAATGCTTTGCTGAAGAAGTAATGAATCAATTGAATAAATAGGTGACATATGAAGAAAATATTATATATAGTATTAGGTGCCTTCTTTCTTACGGGTGCTCAGTTACTCCTATTGAAGATTTAGAAGATGATTCTAGTCGCTTTAAAGAAGAATATTTATAAGGATTTAATTGCAAAAACTTATAGTATTGAATAAAGATATTAAGGACTTTTTAGTCCTTTTATAGTATAATAATATAAAGAAAGGATATTGGTGTATTTATGGATGGTGTTATAACACAAGCTGAGGAAAAAATGTTGAAAGCATTAGAAGCAATGGAAAAAAGATTTATGAATGTTAGAGCAGGACGTGCTAATCCTTCAGTTTTAGATGGTATTAAAGTATCATATTATGGAAGTGATACTCCCTTAATTCAATTAGCGACTATTTCAGTGCCTGAGGCTCGTGTTTTATCAATTAAACCTTTTGATCGTAGTTCTATAGGTAATATTGAAAAGGCTATTTTTGAGGCAAATATTGGATTGACTCCAAATAATAATGGAGAAACAATTACGCTTAATTTTCCAGCTTTAACGGAGGAAAGACGTTTAGAATATGTTAAACAAGTAAAGGTGATGGTAGAAGAAGCGCGTATTGTTTTGCGTAATATTAGACAAGATTCTAATAATAGTATAAAAAAATTAGAACTATCCGAAGATGAACAAGATAGAGGCATGGAAGAAGTGCAGAATTTAATAAATGAGTATAATAAAAAGATTGACGAGAAATTAAAAGCAAAAGAACAAGAGTTATTAACTATCTAAAAACAAAAAACGCTTGACATTGGGTATGATAATGTATATAATCTCAAATATAACTGTGAAGAGGAAGAGTATTATTAGTACTATTTAAAGCGAGTTAGAGTCGGTGGGAGCTAACAAATAAAGACTAATAAGAAAAACGCCTTGGAGTTGCTTACCGAACATTATAGTAGGCTAAGCCGGATGTAACCCGTTAATAATTACAAGATTTGTTAGAATCAATAAGATGGTCATATTATTTTTAATATAAATGGCAATTTGGGTGGTACCGCGGAACAACAGTTTCGTCCCTATGTGGGATGAACTGTTTTTTTTATTTATAAAAATTGTTCTCTCATACAAGAAAAGAAAGAAGGAATAAATAATGACAAAAGAAAAAGCTAAGAAGTATCAAAGCAAATTAAGCTTGCTTGATACAGAGATTGCAATTAAAAAATTGAAAGACTATTTTGAAACTCAGTTAGCAGCAGAATTAAACTTAATTCGTGTATCAGCACCATTGTTTGTAAATCCAGAAACAGGATTAAACGACGATTTAACTGGAATTGAAAGCCCGGTATCTTTTGATACTTTTGATAAACAAAAAGTACAAATTGTACAATCTCTTGCTAAGTGGAAGAGAATGGCTACCCATAGATATGGTATTTCAGAAAAAAGCGGTTTATATACAGATATGAATGCCATAAGAAAAGATGAAGAAATAGATGATATACACTCTTATTATGTCAATCAATGGGATTGGGAAAAAGTAATAGCGAAGAGTGATCGAACAATGGAGACATTGAAAGAAACCGTAGATTCTATATATAGAGTCTTAAAAAGAGCAGATGAATACATTACACTTGAATATCCTGCTTTGCATCAAAAATTACCTCAAGATATATTTTATATCTCTGCACAACAACTAGAAGATGAGTATCCTGAACTAACAGGTAAAGAGAGAGAATATGAAATATGCAACAAACACAAAGCTGTTTGTATTACCCAAATAGGTAAAATATTAAAGTCAGGTAAAGTTCATGAAGGACGTGCACCAGACTATGATGATTGGGAATTAAATGCTGATATAATCGTGTTCAATGATGTATTAGGAAAAGCTTTTGAGTTATCTTCGATGGGAATTAGAGTTGATAAGGACTCATTAATTAAACAGTTAAGAATAGCTGGTAAAGAAAAGAGATTAGAACTTGATTATCATAAGGCGATTGTAAAGGAACAATTCCCGTATACTATTGGTGGTGGGATAGGACAATCTAGATTATGCATGTTTTTCCTGGAAAAAGCTCATATTGGAGAGGTTCAATGTTCTGTTTGGTCAGACAAAGTGATTAAAGAATGTGAAGAAGCAGGTATTACTTTATTGTAAAAAAATATATTCTAAAATCAAGTAATAATTGATAATTGTAATTATTCAATATATAATAAAGATGGAGTGATAAATATGATAATGGATATAAAAGAATTATATGAAAGTGATTACGTGGGAAAAGAAGTTGTTTTACAAGGATGGATTAGGTCTCACCGTAAGCAGAAAGAATTTGGTTTTATTGATTTTTATGATGGAACTTGTTTTAAATCAATTCAAGTTGTATATGAAAAAGATGTAGAATCTTTTGATGATATTCAAAAATTTAGAGTAGGTAGTGCCATTATGGTAGAGGGTACAATTGTAGAATCGCCGGGTTCAGGTCAATCTTTTGAGGTAAAAGCTAAAAGTATTATTTTAGAAGGGGATTCACCTGAGGATTATCTTATTCAACCAAAGAGACATACTAGGGAATATTTGAGAGAGGTAGCATATTTAAGGCCTAGAACTAACTTGTTTCAAGCAGTATTTAGGGTTCGAAGTATAGCTGCTCATGCTATTCATACTTTCTTCCAAGATAGAGGTTATGTGTATTTACATGCCCCAATAATAACTGGAAGTGATGCCGAAGGAGCAGGCGAAATGTTTCAAGTAACAAACTTTGATCTAGATAAAGTTCCGAGAACTGAAGATGGAAAAATAGATTATTCAAAAGATTTCTTTGGTAAAAAAGCATCGCTTACAGTGTCAGGCCAATTACAAGGTGAGATATTCGCTTTAGCGTTTAAACGTATCTATACTTTTGGACCAACTTTTAGAGCTGAGAACTCACATACTAAGACGCATGCTTCGGAATTCTGGATGATTGAACCAGAGGTAGCTTTTACCGATTTAACAGGTATTATGGATATTGAAGAGGACTTTTTAAAATATATTATTTCTTATGTTTTAGAACACGCTAAGTCTGAAATGGAATTCTTTGATAAATGGGTTGAACCAGGAATTGTTAATAAATTACAGGCGGTTGTTGATTCTAAGGCAGTTAGAATAACTCATAAAGAAGCTATTGATATTTTGCTTTCGGTTGATAAAAAATGGGAAGTTCTACCTGAACATGGTGAAGATATAGCAACAGAACACGAAAAATATTTAACGGAGGAAAAATTTAAATCACCAGTTTTTGTTACAGATTGGCCAAAAGATATAAAAGCCTTTTATATGAGACTTAATGATGATAAAGAAACAGTCGCTGCCGTTGATTTGCTAGTTCCTGGAGCTGGTGAATTAATGGGAGGTTCTCAACGAGAAGAAAGATTTGAAGTTTTAACAAAAATTATGGATGAAAAAGGTGTTTCAAAAGAAGAATTAGACTGGTATTTAAACTTAAGAAAATATGGAGGAGTTAAACATGCTGGTTTTGGAATGGGTTTTGAACGTTTGTTAATTTATTTAACAGGTGTTGAAAATATAAGAGATGTTATTCCGTTCCCAAGAACACCAAACAATTGTGAATTTTAACGCATAAATTTCATAATATTGCCAAATATATAGTTAAGGAGGCAATATATGAAACACAAAATTTTAATTCTTGTATCTTTAATAGTAGTATTAGTCGGTTGCTCACTTACAGATTCTGGGATAGCTCCTAAAAGAGTAGTAGAGGAGATGCTTGGTAATTATCAATCTTTAAATTCTGAAGTTCTAAATCAACTTGATAAAGTTATTGCCGGAGAAAATTTAACAATAGCCCAAAAAGATGACTATGAGGAATTGATGCGTAAGCAATATCAAAACTTAACCTATTCAATAAAAGAAGAAGTTATTGATGGTGATACAGCTGTTGTGACGGTAGAAATTGAGGTTTTTGATTATGCAAAAGCAATTGATGACGCAGAAATCTATGCAGCTGAAAATGAAGATAAATTTCTAGATAAAGAAGGTGCTGCTTCTGAAAGTTTATATCAGGATTATAAGATAGAGCAATTAAAGACTGTTACTGATAAAATTAAATATACTCTTGATTTAGGTTTAACTAAAGAAGACAACAAATGGAAATTAGATGATCTAAGTGATATGGAAAGACAAAAAATTCATGGTTTATATAATTCATAAAAGGACTAATAAGTCCTTTTTTTTCATATGCTTTTATTAGGTGATAACATGTATAAAGTAGTAACTATTTTTTTAAGCTTTCTTATTTTTATTGTTCCAGTTAAGGCAATAACAACAAGTGGTGATGGAGTAATTTTAATGGATCAGAATTCTTCTCGCATATTATATAGCAAAAACATAAATAAGCAGAAATTAATTGCTAGTACAACTAAAATAATGACAGCTGTTTTAGCAATAGAATCAAACCAACTAGACGACTTAGTAATAATTGATGATAATATCTTAAAAACCTATGGTTCAAATATATATATAGAAATAGGTGAAGAAATAACTTTAAGGGATTTAGTATATGGACTAATGCTACGAAGTGGCAATGATGCAGCTATAGCTATTGCTTCTTATTTGGGTGGAATAGATTATTTTGTTGCTAAAATGAACGATAAAGCTAAAATCATTGGTATGAAAAATACAGTTTTTATAAATCCACACGGTCTTGATGAAGAGACTAGCAATATTTCAACGGCCTATGATATGGCTTTGCTTACTAAATATGCTAATAAGTATAAAGAATATCAAAAAATTACAGGAACTAAGAGACATGTTGTAAAAACCAACTATAAGACTTACGATTGGACTAACAAAAATAAGCTTCTTACGTACTATGAATATACAACAGGTGGTAAAACAGGTTATACAGAAAAAGCTAAGAGAACACTTGTTACAACGGCAAGTAAAAATAATTTAAATTTAATTGTTGTAACACTGGATGATAGTAATGATTGGACAACGCATCGAAACCTTTATGATTATGGTTTTACTAATTATAATAATTATCGCATTCTAAATACTAATACTTTTAGAGTTGATAGTGATTATTATAAAGAGGAATTATATATTAAAAAAGATTGCTATTATCCACTTATGGAGAGCGAAACAGGTAATATAACAATTAAAGTAGAATTAGAAAAATTAAAAAGGTATAAAGATTCTGATAAGGTTGGGGTAGCTTCTATTTATTATAAAGAAGACCTTGTTCATGAAGAGAATATATATGTGAGTATTCCTGAATCCGATAAAAAAACATGGTGGCAACGAATAGTAGAGTGGCTTAGTAGATGATTAATATAATATGGGCCCTTTTTATAATTATCGGTATCGGATATAGTCTTGCAATGGGGGATCTTAATGCAGTCAATGCGGAAATATTAAATAGTGCTAAGACATCGTTTGATATGATTTTAACGATACTTCCTATTATAGCTTTATGGTTAGGGATTATGACTATTGCTAAGGATTCAGGGTTGTTAGATAAGCTTGCTTCTTTTTTTGCACCGGTTCTATCTTTTTTATTCCCTGAGATTCCTAAAGGACATGAGTCGTTAGGTTTTATATCCTCAAACATCATTATTAATCTCTTTGGATTGGGTAATGTTGCAACACCATTTGGTTTAAAAGCTATGGAATCTCTGCAAACTTTAAATAAGCAAAAAGATACGGCAACTCGTAGTATGATAACTTTTCTCGTTCTAAATACTAGTGGTCTATCAATAATTCCAACAACCGTTATATCGTTGCGTGTTATGCATAATAGTACTGCCCCTATGGAAATAATAGGGGTTGTTATAGTAGCATCTCTTATTTCAACTGTCTTCGGCTTAATAATAGATAGAATATGGGGGAAGGTGTGTGATAATAGATGATTCTTTTCTCTAAATTAATCATGCCTATAATAATTATTACAATTATTTCTTATGCCTTCTTCAAGAAAAATAATATCTATGAGAGTTTTATCAAAGGCGCTAAAGAGGGAGTGGAAATGACTATTAATCTCTTCCCGTATATATTAGCGATGATTTTTAGTATTAATATTATTGTTAAAAGTAATATAATAAATGATTTTTTAGGTCTATTAAAACCACTATTTGATATTTTAAGAGTACCAATAGAGATAATTCCGATGGCCATTATGAGGCCGGTTTCTGGGACGGCAACTTTAGCGTTAATGAATGATATATTTATTCAGTATGGTGTTGATTCTTTTTTAGGTAGATTAGCTTCCACAATACAAGGCAGTACAGATACAACAATATACATTTTAACCCTTTATTTTGGTTTTGTTGGTATTAATAAAATTAGATATGCTATGTGGGTTGGACTTGCTGCTGATTTGATTGGTATTGTAGCAAGTATAGTTGTTGTTAGTTTAGTTTTTTAAAATGTTTATAACAATGATATACTTTGCTAGATTAATCTTTATCTTTAGTATATAATAACCGTAGGTGATTATTTATGGAAAGATTACAAAAGGTTATAGCACATGCTGGTTTTGCTTCTCGTCGCAAAGCTGAAGAACTTATTTTAAAAGGTAAGGCTATGGTTAATGGTGAGATTGTTAGGGAACTAGGTGTTAAAGTATCGCCTGGTGATGATATTGTTATTGATGGTATAAAACTTGAAATGGAAGAAAAGGAATATTATTTATTTAATAAACCAAGAGGTGTTGTTACTACAACTAGTGATGATAAAAAGCGTAAAACAGTGATGGATTATTTTGATACTAATAAAAGATTATATCCTGTAGGTAGACTGGATTATAATACTACTGGAGCTTTAATAGTTACAAATGATGGTGATTTTACCAATTTAATGTTACATCCATCTCACAAAATAGATAAGGTTTATATTGCTAAATTAGAAGGAGTTATTGATGGCGCTGCAATTAACAAGATAAAAGCAGGTGTTCGCCTAGGAGGAGTTACAGTTTATCCATCTCGTGTTAAATTAAGAAAGAAAGATCTTAAGAAAAATACTTCTTTAGTAGAAATAGTCGTTCATGATGGTAAGAATCATGAAATAAAAAACATCTTTGAAAGTGTTGGTTTCCCTGTAGAAAAGTTAAAAAGGGAAACATTTGGTACCTTAAATTTAAGGAATCTAAAATCAGGCGAATATAGAAGAATTACACCAAAAGAAATAAAGGAATTAACTAACTTAGCACAAAAAAACGATTAACCTTAAAGTTAGTCGTTTTCTTTTATTTCAGAGATAGCTTCAGTTGGACAGCTTTCAATAGCTTCTGTTACTTTCTCTTCGTATTCTTCTTTAACATTATCTGCTATTACTTCTGCATAACCCTCATCATTGAAAACAAATACCTCTGGACAAATACTTACACAGGCGCCGCATCCAATGCAAGCATCTTTGTTAACTTTTACTTTCATCTTATCCTCCTATTAGTCTTTATACATTATAATATTAAAGTAGACAAAAAGCAATGTAAAAATACTACACAAAAATACTTTAATATGGTATTATTTATATATGATGGAGGGTGATATCTTTGAAAACAAGAATGGAACGCTATTTAGATGATCAAGAACAAATAGCTAGAACCAAAAAGAATCAAGAATTATATGGGGACATATATAATAGCTTACCATCATCCAATGTAGCAGTACTTGATAATGAAAGTGAAATTGATATTTCTAAGCTCAAGGAATTATCTCAAAATAGAGAAGGATATAGACGTGTTAGACAATATCAATCTATTTTAGAAACTGATACTACAAATGACGATCAAGAGGAATATGATATATATGAAGATATCGATCATAAAATATATGATATTAATACGATTTTAGAAGAAGCCAAGTCAAAACGGGGGACTTCAGAACGTGAACGTTATCGGAATTTAAGAAATACTCAATATGATATCTTAAGTAAATTAAATCTAAATGAGGAACCAGAACCAGAACAAATGGTAACTGACTTTTTCACTCAAGATAAAACAATGAAAGAACTTGTCGCTTCTATTTGTGACAAGTCAATAGATGATGACTTTGGCGAATCTAAAAGTAGTGCTACTGTAGACTTGTTCGAAAATCTTAAAGGTGGAGAAAATACGATCTTAACTAATGCAATTACTAATACTGATGTTTTAAACGTTAAGACGGAACAAGAAAATACTTTTTATACAGATCGTTTAAGTTTTACCAAAGAAGATTTTGATGAATTTCATAATTTACAAACAAAAGTTAATACAAATAATAAATTAATGAAGGTGTTAATAGGTATTTTAACTATTATTCTGGTAGCTGTAGCTTTGCTTATTATTTTTACTATTCTTTAATTGCTATTAAAATATAGCAATTTTTCATATATATAATTAGGTGATATATATATGAAAAGAATGAAAACCAAAAGAAAAAGAAAATTCGACAAAATAAATCAGATTATTATTGTTATAATTTTGTTGTTCTTGTCAATTACTATGTTTTTAGGATATATTAATGCAAAATTATCTCCTTTATTGTTGGATTTTGCAGAGATAGAAACAGCTAAATTTGCGAATCTTATAATTAATAGAGCAGTAACTAAACAAATAACGAATGAAATTGATATTGATAAATTATTTTCAACTATTAAAAACAATAACGGTGAAATTCAAACAGTTGATTTTAATCCTACAATTGTAAATAAAGTTTTGAATATGACAACAAATGCAGTACATTCTAGTCTAAAGGCAGTTGAAGAAGGCAAAATAGATATGATAGAAATACCAGAGGGTATTATTGTTGAATATGATAAAGAAAAAATCAAGAAAGGCATTATTTTTGAAATTCCTTTAGGAGCTATATCAGGTAATGCTTTTATAGCAAATTTAGGACCCAAGATACCTGTTAAACTAAACCTTATCGGAAGCGTAAATAGTAATATTAACACAAGGATTAGCGAATATGGTATTAACAATGCTTTGATTGAAGTTTATATAAAAATAGAGGTAACGGAGAAAATAAATCTTCCCCTGTCATCTAAAGATATGGTTGTTTCATCAGATATACCAATAGCAATGAAAATTGTTCAAGGAAAAATACCGGAGTATTATAATAATAGTGGATTAAAACAAAATTCCTCAGTTTTTACATTACCAATACAGTAACATACATACGAAGGAAGTGAAAAAATGGGAAAGCCAAGAACAAGGGTTAGCAGAATTAGAATTAAAAAAAGAAGGGTAAGAGGATTGTTATTTGTTGGACTTCTCATTGTTTTATCTTTATCACTTTTTGGAGTATATAAATTATTTAATAGAGCCCAAATCGTTTCTAATCCTATAATAAAATATGTTTGTAGCAATAAGGAATCAGTTGATTTGTTAGATAACGAATTAAAGAAGAAAGATACTATTAATCGTGGTAAGAAGGTTAATGTTTATAAAAATCAACTAAAGGATAATGAAGAAAATACTTATACAAAAATAAAATATGAGGGTAAAACATTTTATATAAATGATATAAATTTAACAAAGGAAAAACGAGATATTGTAAGAGAAGAGAAAGTATACGTCAGAACCCCGACTACTTTGTATAAATCAATTGATACTGGTGAAATAGAGAGCTCTCTAAAAAAAGGTGATGAACTTGTTGTACTTGATTACGATACTATAGATGGTAACGGTAAAGTAAATGTTTATAAAGTTAAAGTTGGAGAACAAGAGGGATATGTTTATCAAAAATATGTTTTATTAGATCAAGAGGAGTCTTTAGTGAATTATGATCCCGCTAAATATTATGAAGTTCATAATAATAGAGGCAATCGTTTTAATGGTGGACATGCTGGTAATTTAGATTATTACCCTGTCGAAAAGCCCGTTTTTGAAGATAATGTTATGCCTCCTAAGGTATATGCTTTATATTTGAATAGTGGATCTCATATTCTTAAGAATATAGATGCTTATATTGAGTATGCGTTATCAACAAAAATTAATGCCTTTGTTGTAGATATAAAAGATGATTCAGCAGGTTATAAATCAAAAGTTCTTGAAACTCTGTCGCCTACAAATTATAAATATGCAAATAATAGTCTTGAAGGATATAAGACAGCTATTACTAAAATCAAAGAGGCGGGATTTTATGTTATTGGTAGAGTTACAGTCTTTAAGGATAGAAATTATTGTATAGACAACCCTAGTATGGCTATTTTGAATACTCAAACTAACGAACCATATTTTCACAACAATACATATTGGCCAAGCCCTTTTCAGAGACCTGTTTGGGAGTTTAACGTGAACCTTGCTAAAGAGGCCGCAACCGAAATGGGATTCAATGAAATACAGTTTGATTATGTTAGGTTCCCTGACAAGACCGGAGGGGCCGAGAAAAATGGAACAATGAATTTAAGAAATGATTATGGAGAGGAAAAAGCTCAAGCAATTCAAAGCTTCGTTAGATACGCAACCGACGAATTACACAAACTAAACGTTTATGTATCAGTTGATGTTTTTGGTGAATCAGCGTATAATTATGTTACAGCATATGGTCAGTATTGGCCGGCAATATCGAATATTGTTGATGTAATAAGTGGTATGCCGTACCCTGATCATTTTAATAAATATGAATTTGATTTCAAAGAACTAGTGTGGACTGTGCCTTATGAATTATTGAATCATTGGGGTTCTAAATATGTTATGAAGAGACAGACTGAAATACCAACACCAGCGATTATAAGAACATGGGTTCAGGCATATGATGTATCTAAATATAAACATCCAGGTGGATTTTCATATGGTGTATCGCAGATTGATGCCCAAATAAAGGGACTATTTGATGCAGGACTAACTGGTGGATACATGACTTGGTTATCTAGTTCAAATCTAGAAAGATACAAAAGCCAAAAAGAAGTCTTTGATAAGGAGTACTAGAAAATGAAAAAAATAATTACAATAGAATCCAATAATTATGAAATAATTGAAAATTATAATGATGGTTATAATGAAGAAGAATTTAAATTGAGAATGACTGATTATTTTTATGATTACGATTATGTTATTGGGGATTGGGCTTATGGAAAGCTAAGATTAAAAGGATTTTATGATTCTTCAAACAAAAAAGTAAAAGAAATAAATGATTATTCTATGGCAAAAGATTATTTAAAAAACAATTGTGCTTTTGGTTGTAAATATTTTATTGCAAAAAGGGTATACAAAAAATAACTTATTTGTTATAATGAATGAAAGTAAAAGAATATAAAGAGGTGAAATTGATGGAAGAAAAACAAACGATTGTTGTTATAGACAAAGAAGGAAAAGAAAGAGAAGCCGAAGTCTTATCTGTCTTCACCATTGAGCAATACAAGAAAGATTACATTTTATATACTTTCGATGAGAGAGACGAAAATGACATGATAAAAATATATGCTTCTACCTTAATTGAAAAAGAAGATATGTATTCTTTTGAAGCAATAGCAACACCCGAAGAATGGGCTGCTATTAAAGATATAATGAGGGAAATGGCACAAAAGGATGAAAATGAATAGGAGGTTAAGATATGGCGACTAGTTATTATGAATATAAAAAATTAAAAGTTAAACCTGTGTCTGCTAGAATAGTTGAATCTACTGCTGTTAGAGTTTTGGCTAAAGCTTCAAAAAAATTGAGTTCAGGATGGAAGAAGTTTTTGGCTATTCCTACTGCTATGGTTGATAGTGTGAAATTAGAGGCAGCAACTGCTAAAGCTGATGACATTATTAGAATTACTAATCAAATTGATAATAACCAAAATTTAATTAATCTTATTAAAGAAGATAAACAAGCAAACTCTGCAGATTATAAGGTTATGGCTGCTGCTCAAAAAGAATCTGAGAAGTTAGAAGGAAAATTAGAAAAATTAGAAGAAAAACTTGGGAAATATTTAAACAAAAAGGTGAAGGTAGAAACTATAGATGGTGAAAGTTTTGATTTAAATGAAATTCTAAATAAAGAAGGGATTTTAGATGCTGAGCCTTCAACATATGACGAAATAGACGGAGAACTTAACCAAGCTGGTATTCCAGTTGCTGAACTAGCTCCGGTTGTTGAACAAACTGCCGAACCAGTTGCAGACCCAGAAGTTAAAGTTGAAACTGTTGAAACGCCAATTGAAAATAAAGAAAAAGTTGTTAAAGTGGATCCTGCTATCGAGAAAATTATAAATACTTATAATGATGCTAAAAAAACACTTGAACAAAATGTTGTATTATCTCGAAGAAATCAGGATTTAGAAGGCCAAATCAAAGATTTAGCACAACAAAATTCTAAAAAAGATGCCCAAATAGCTAGTTTAACAAAAGAAAAAAAAGAATTAGAAAAGTCTGTTCAAAATCAAGCTGGTTTAGAGCAAAAACTTACTGAATATGAAAGTATAATTGCTAGACAGGAAAAAGAACGTATTGAAATGAGCACCGAAGTTGAAAAATTAAAATTTTCAACTAAAGAAAATTTACAATTACTTGAGAAGTTAGAAAAGGATATGGATAAAATTGTAAATGAAAGAGATTTTTACAAAACCCAAATTCTAGCTCTTAAAAGAGCAATTGGATATACCGAACCAACAATTGTTCCAACAGTTGATGGAGAAAACAAAGTTAAGTAAAAGAAGATTTAATCTTCTTTTTTTATGGTATGTAAATATTTATGCTATAATATCTATGTTTAAAACGAATTAATCATCTAAAGAGAGGAATAATAATAATGAAAAAAATAATTTTTATTAAATATGGAGAACTTAATACTAAAAAAGGTAATATTAAAATTTTTATTAATGCCTTATACAAAAATATAAATCATAAATTAAAAGATTGTAATGTTTCGATAAATAAAACTATCGCTAGAACCTATATTGAGCTTAATGAGGATAATGAACAAATCGTAATTGAAAGATTAAAAGAAATCTTTGGCATTCAAGCTATTGTTTTAGCTTATCGTATTTCAACTGATATTCAAATTATAAAAGATAAGTCTTTAGAAGTAATGAAAACAAAAAAAGTTAAGACATTTAAAGTTGCAACCAAACGATCTTATAAGCAATTTAAATATAATAGTATGGAAGTTAATGATATAATTGGCTCTCATATTCTTTCTAACATAGATGATTTAAGGGTTGATGTTCATAATCCTGAATATGTGCTTAATATTGAAATAAGGTATGATTATTCATATTTATATATTGAAGAAATCAAAGGCTTGGGAGGATATCCTTTTGGCATACAAGGAAAAGGAGTATTAATGTTAAGCGGTGGTATTGATTCACCTGTAGCGGGCTTTTTAAGTTTAAAGCGTGGTGTTGAGATAGAATGTATTTATTTTGATTCGCCACCTCATACTAGTATTGAAGCATTAAATAAAGTAATTAAGTTATGCAGGATTTTATCTAAATATTCTATAAGCTTAAATCTTCACGTAGTACCATTTACGACACTACAAGAGGAAATATATAAGAATGTTGACCCGACCTATATGATAACAATAATGAGACGTATGATGTATCGTATTGGTGAACAATTTGCCAAACAAAATAAGGCCCACATTTTAATTAATGGTGAAAGTATTGGCCAAGTAGCTAGTCAAACATTAACTAGTATGCAGGTTATTAATAGTGTAACCAATATGCCTGTTATTAGACCTGTTGTTTGTTTTGATAAATTGGAAATTATTGACATTGCTAAAAAGATAGGTACATATGAGACTAGTATTTTACCATTCGAAGATTGTTGTACTATCTTTGTTCCTCAACACCCAGTCATAAATCCGAGTGTAGAAAAGTGTTTTGCGGAAGAAAAAAAATTTGATTATGAAACATTAATTAAATCCTGTATTTCAAATATTAAAACAATAAAAATAGAGGATACCAACAAATTTAGTGATCTATTATAGGCATTAATTACCAGGTTAAATAAGGTATGATATAACAAAAATTTCACATTCTATTAGTGTATAGGAGGTGAAAGAAGATGAACAACAAAAGTGGAAATAGTAATAGACTAGTTACTCCAGGTTCAAAACAAGCTATTGATAAAATGAAATATGAAATAGCTAATGAATTTGGCGTAAATTTAGGGCCTGATGCAACTTCACGTGCTAATGGTACAGTTGGAGGCGAAATTACTAGACGTTTAGTTCAAATGGGAGAATCACAATTGGGCGGAAACATGAGTAACATGCAAGGTAAATAAATTTTAATAACAGGATCCTGTTGTAAATAGGACCCTGTTTTTTTGTTTTATGGTTTTTTTAGACAAAACACCCCATTTTATTGTATAATAGTATAGATATGGAAATGGAGTGTTAATTATGAAAATCTTATCTGTAAATGCAGGCAGTTCTTCAATGAAGTTTCAACTTTTTGATATGCCTAGTGAAAAAGTATTAGTGTCATCAACTTTTGAACGTATTGGATTAAACAATAGTTTTTATACTATAAAAGTTAATGGTCAAAAAATTAAAAAAGAAGCATCTTTAGAAAATCACACAGAAGCAGTTTGTTTATTTTTGAATGAATTGCAAGCTAACAAATTTGTTAGTAATTTAGATGAAATAGAAGCTGTAGGTCATAGAGTAGTACATGGTGGCGATAAATATAGTGAATCTGCAATTATTGATGAAAAGGTTATTGAGGATATAAAAAGTTTTATCCCTTTAGCGCCTCTTCATAATCCAGCTGGCATTCTAGGAATTAATTCTATTAGAGAAGCTTTACCTGATGCTGTTAATGTTGCAATTTTTGACACAGCATTTCATCAAACAATGGAGGATGAAGCTTTTATTTATCCTATACCATATGAATGGTATACAGAAAATGCTGTAAGAAGATATGGCTTTCATGGAACAAGTTATCAATATGTTGCAACGCGTATTGCTGATATTTTGGGTACTGACAAATATAAAGCTATTATTTGTCATTTAGGAAATGGAGCTAGTATAACAGCAATTAAAGATGGTAAATGTGTTGATACCTCAATGGGAATTACCCCTATAGCAGGTATTCCAATGGGGACAAGATGTGGTGATATTGATCCATCTATTATTGAATATATGATGAAGACAACTGGTAAATCAATTGATGATATAATGTTCGAATTAAATAAAAAGAGTGGCTTATTAGGTGTAAGTGGAATTAGTAGTGATTCAAGAGACATTGAGGAAGCTATTGAAAAAGGAAATGAAAGAGCTATATTAGCGCAAAAGATTTATGTTCGTTCAATCTTATCTTTTATTGCATCATATTATTGTATATTAGGTGGAGCTGATGTTATAGCTTTTACAGCTGGCATTGGAGAAAATAGTGCTTTAACTCGTAAAGATATAATGAATGCTCTTGAACCATTAGGAGTTAAAATTGACGAAGAAGCGAATAAAGGAAGAGGCGAAGAATGTTTAATTTCTTCAGCTGCATCTAAAATAAAGTGTTATGTTATTCCGACAGATGAAGAATTAATGATGGGTAGAGAAACATATGAACTTTCAAAATAATTAGTAAGGAGCGAGGACATTAATTGAAGCTCAGAATAGAAGGGAAGGTATTATGCATAGGAAAATATTTAATAAAATAAAAAAGTATAATACTATTGTTATTGCAAGGCATATTGGCCCTGATCCAGATGCTTTAGGATCAGAAATAGGATTAAGGGATATTATTACTCATACATTCCCTCATAAAAAGGTTTACGCAGTTGGAGCTCCTACCGCTAAATTTAAATTTATTGGAGCTCTAGACAAGTTAACAGAAGAAATAGAATTAAAAGATGCTCTTTTAATTGTTCTTGACACCCCTGATAAAAGAAGAATTGATGGAGTAGATGTTAGTTTATTTAAGGAATCAATTAAGATTGACCATCATCCCTTTATTGAAAAGGTATGTGATATAGAATGGATTGATGAAACTTCATCTAGCGCTTGCCAAATGATTATTGAATTATGTTTAAAAACTAAATTAGAATTTTCTAAATATGGTGCAGAAAGATTATTCATTGGTCTTGTAGCTGATACAAACAGATTTTTATTTAATTCTGGTAACGAATCAACTGTCAAAATATTTGATTTGACCAGGTATCTGCTATCCGAATCTAAGATAGATGTTACTCCACTATATGCAGACTTATATATGAGAAGTATAAACGAAATGAAATTGCAAGGATATGTATCCCAAAACATGGTAGTTACTGATAATGGTGTAGGTTATGTTAAATTAACTGATGAAACTATAAAAGAATTTAATGTTGATGCTGCTAGTGCAGGTAATATGGTTAATAATTTTAATTTTATAGATGGTGTTTTGGTTTGGTTGATGATTTCGGAAGATGTTAAACAAAAAATAATACGAATTAATATCAGATCAAGGGGACCAGTTATTAATCTAATAGCAGAAGAATATAATGGTGGTGGACATAAGTTTGCAAGTGGTGCAAGAGTTTCTTCATATGAGGAAGCTTATCAGATAATAGAAAAGCTTGATGAGGCATGTAAAAAATATAAAGAGAATAAGAAAGGTGGTAAGGAAGATGAAGATAAATAATGTAGCATTATCAATAAGTGCTGTTAGGCGAAGCCAATATCCAAAAGATGATAAGCCAGAATTTTTATTAGTTGGTAGATCAAACGTTGGTAAAAGCAGTTTTGTTAATACGATTATAAATCGTAAAAATTATGCCCGTATATCTAGTCGGCCAGGAAAAACACAAACGCTTAACTTCTATTTAGTAAATAACGATTTTTATTTAGTCGATGTTCCAGGTTATGGCTATGCAAGTTTGAGTAAGCAAAAACAAATGCGTTTTGGTATGATGGTTGAAGAATATCTTTCAACAAGACCTAATTTAAAGGAAGTATTTATGTTAATTGATTTTCGTCATAAACCAAGTGAAGCAGACTTAATGATGTATGATTACCTTAAATATTTTGAAAAAAGAGTTACTATTATAGCAACTAAAGTGGACAAGGTATCAGTTAATCAACGAGAAAAGAATAAAAAGATAATTCTTGATACTTTAGATTTAGTTATAGGTGATAGTTTTATAATGTTTTCAAGCATTACTAAAGACGGTAAAAAAGAAGCTCATGCTGTTATTGAACGATATTTAGATTTTATTGATGTAGATTAAATAACTTTATTACTCTGCTTTCATAAAATAACATAGGTGATTTTATGAAGATTGAGTATGTGAATGAATATAATTTTCATATTTATTTAAATAAGTATTATTTGATAGATTTAGAACTAGATGATAAGCATTGTATTGAAGAATATTTTAAACAAATATTTATGAATTTGAGAAACAATTATGATTTAGATATTTATGGTTATTATAATATAAAAGTTTATACAGATAAACAATATGGAATAATAATTGATGTGTTTAAATTAAGTAATGATTATTTTAAAGTGCCCGGAAATAAGGTTGACATGAAAATCATGATTAACAGTGATAGTATCTTTTTATATGAAATTACTGATTACTTTTTAGTTGAATTATTTAAAGATTATATTAAAAACATTTATTATAAAGATGAAAATTATTATTTAGAATTATGTAAAAATGTAGACGAGGTTTTTTATCTTTATTTAATGGAACATAGTAGAATACTTTTTAATGATCAGGTCCATGAAATAATGGCAACGTCCTCTCTTTTGTAGAAAGTACATAATTATAAACCCCATTAAACATTGAGGAAAAATTCAAAATATATTAAATTGTAACAGCCAGTATGTTATAATTTTTTATCTATATGTGTTATAATACTTTATTAGTTAGAGGAGGTGCTATATGAAAATACCAACTGTAGCATTAGTTGGACGTCCTAATGTAGGAAAGTCAACGTTATTTAATCGCCTTGTAGGTAAAAGAATATCAATCATTGATGATATTCCAGGCATCACGAGGGACAGAATCTATGGAGATGTTACTCACCGCGATATCCGTTTTCATCTTATCGATACTGGTGGTATTGATGTAACACCTGAATTATTTAATAAAGAAATTATTATTCAAGCAAGCATTGCTATTGAAGAAGCTGATGTTATTGTTTTTGTCACAGATGGAAAAGAAGGATTAACAGCTAATGATCATGCTGTTTGTGATATGTTATTTAGAAGTGATAAAAAGACAATCGTTGCTATTAATAAAGTAGACAGTAAAAAAGCTCGTGAAAATATTTATGATTTCTATGAACTTGGATTTGATGAATATATACCTGTCAGTGCGGAACATAGTGATGGAGTAAATACTTTGCTCGATGCTATAATAGCTAATTTTAAACCTCAAGAAGGTGAAGAGTATGCAGAGGATGTTATAAAATTCTGTGTTTTAGGAAGACCTAATGTAGGAAAGAGCTCTCTTGTTAATGCTATTTTAAATGAAGAACGTGTTATTGTATCAAATCAGGCAGGAACAACTAGGGACGCTATAGATACTCCTTTTACTTATAATAAAAAAGAATATGTTGTTATTGATACAGCAGGAATTAGAAAAAGAGGAAAATTATTTGAACGTATCGAAAAATACAGTGTTTTAAGGGCTTTAAAGGCTATTGAACGCAGTGATGTCTGTTTAATCCTTATAGATGCAGAAACAGGCATTATAGAGCAGGATAAGCATATAACAAGTTATATTGTTGAAGCTGGGAAAGCTGTTGTTATTGTTGTAAATAAATGGGATACTGCTAAAGATAAGAATGCAGATATAAAAACATTTACTAAACAAATAAGAGATAACTTTCAATTCATGCCTTATGCTCAGATTGTTTTCTTGTCAGCCTTAACACGTAAACGTCTTCACACATTAATGCCGAAAATTGATGCAGCTTTTGCAAATTCTAGGAAAAGAATTCAAACTAGTATGCTCAATGATGTTATTGCTGAAGCAGTTAGTTTAACACCCCCACCTTCATATAAAGGAAGACGCATGAAAATATATTATGTAACTCAAATTGATACCGCACCACCAAAAATTGTCTTTTATGTAAATGATAAAAAACTACTTCATTTCTCTTATGAACGTTATTTAGAGAATAAAATAAGGGAATCATTTGATCTAGAGGGTACACCGATTATTTTACAATTTAAAAATAGAGGAGAAAATCAATAACTAAAATTATCACTAATCATATATTAGGATAGGGGGTTTCTAAATATGATTTTGAGTGATAATTTTTTTAAGAAAGTTGAAAATAAAACAAAGGTAGATAAATCAACAATTGTTAACCTTGCTTCTAAATTACAAAAGAATAATTTAAAGGATGAAGATACTTTGCGAGATGTTATCAAAGAACTTAGCAATATGGCTGGTAAAAGTGTTTCAAAAGAACAGGAAGATAAAATTGTAAAGGCAATTATTAATGACGAAGTGCCGAAAGATTTAGATAAATTTGTTGATCAAAACTATAATAACTAAAAATTTTAATTGTAATATGAAACAATAGAAATGATAATTGTCGTTTTTATTGTTTTTTTATTAGTTTAATATAATTAATAATCATAAATATTACAATATTTTTCATAACACTTTGCTTTAATACATATATTTAAATGAAATATGATATGAAAGTAGGGATTATATGGAAAAAACGGAAATCATCAAAAGTCTTAGTGAACGTACCGGGGGCGATATATATTTAGGTGTTGTTGGAGCTGTAAGGACTGGAAAATCAACATTTATTAAAAAAGTTATGGAAACATTAGTAATACCTAATATAGCAGATGAGTATGAACGCAAAAGATGTTTAGATGAGATACCACAAAGTGCCCATGGCAAAACAATAATGACGATTGAACCAAAGTTTGTGCCTAGTAATGCTGCTAAAATAGATATTGATACCTTCAGTGCCAATATTAGGCTTGTTGATTGTGTTGGTTATGTTGTTCCGGCAGCTAAAGGATATGAGGACGAGAATGGACCTAGAATGGTAAGGACACCATGGTATGAAGAAGAGATACCATTTGTAGAGGCTGCTGAAATTGGTACCGAGAAAGTTATAAGAGATCATTCAACGATAGGTATTGTTGTTACAACAGATGGTTCAATTGGTGAAATACCTAGAAATGAATATGTAGAGGCTGAAGAGACGGTTATTAATGAACTTAAAGAAATAGGCAAGCCGTTTATTGTTTTATTGAATTCAACTCACCCAACGTTGCCTGATACTGAGAGATTAGCAGATAAGTTGAGAGAGACACACTCGGTTCCTGTTATATCTGTTAGTGTTGAAACGATGGGAGAGAAAGAAATTTACAACATACTAAAAGAGGCCTTATATGAATTCCCAATTTTAGAAGTTAAAGTTAACATGCCTGAATGGATAGGTTGTTTAAAACCAACTCATCCTATAAAACAAGTATATATAGAAAAGATTAAGGAAAGTATAGCGCCTGTCGATAAATTAAGAGATATTGAAGGAATAACCAGTAACTTTAATGGTTGTGAATTTATAAGTAAGGCTTATCTATCTGATGTTAATGCTGCAACAGGGGAAGTTATAATTTCCCTTCACGCGCCAAGTCATTTATATAACCAAGTCTTAAAAGATATAATAGGGGTAAACGTAGCTAATAGAGCTGAATTGTTATCGTTATTTCAAGATTATAATGAAGCTAAAGTGGAGTATGACCAAATAAAGAGTGCGCTTAAAATGGTAAAACAAACAGGTTATGGTATTGCCTTGCCTACATTAAATGATATGCGACTTGATACTCCAGAAATTGTAAGACAGGGAAGCAAATATGGTGTTAAGTTAAAAGCGGTTGCACCATCTATACACCTAATTAGGGTAGACGTTGAAAGCACTTTCGAACCTATTATTGGTTCTGAATTACAAAGTAAGGAATTAATTAATTATTTAATGAAAGATTATGATATACAACCAGATAATATATGGAAATCAGAAATATTTGGACGTAGTTTAGATGTGATTGTTCAAGAAGGTATTCAAGCTAAATTACTAATGGTACCAGATAGTATAAAAATTAAATTAGAAAACATTCTTACAAAAGTAGTTAATAAAGGATCTAATAATATGATAGCTATCGTTCTATAAAACGATAGTTTTTCTTTTAATTACATAAGTTTTTCGAATTATACAAAACGCAAACAAAGTGTTTAATATTGACGTCAATATCTTTAAATATTAACAATTTTTGTATTTATATGTAATAAAATGTGTTGCAAACTATTGCATTAATTGATGAATCATGCTATTTTATATATGTAAGCATAGTATTGCTTAACGAATAATTACATGTGGGAGGTAATTTAAAATGACAAAAGCAGAATTAGTAGAAGTTATGGCTGCAAAGGCTGAACTTACAAAGGCGGATGCTGCTCGTGCATTAGATGCATTTCAAGCAGCTGTAACAGGAGCTCTAAAGAAAGGTGATAAAGTAACTTTAGTAGGCTTTGGTACTTTCGAAGCTAAGAAGAGAGCAGCTCGCATGGGCCGTAATCCTCAAACAGGTGCTGAAGTTAAGATACCTGCAAGAACTGTTGCATCATTTAAAGCTGGAAGCAAATTAAAAGACGCAATTAATTAATAATGCGTAGTATAAAAGATAAAGTTCAATACTTTATCTTTTTCTTTTTATGAGGTATAATATTGTAGGTGAAAAAGATATGCTAAAAAATGCACAAAAGATATTAAAAAAAATCGAAAACCAAGGTTATGAAGCTTACATTGTTGGAGGTTTTGTTAGAGACTATTGCACAGGTAAGAAAAGCCTAGATGTTGATATATGCACTAACGCTACACCAAAAGAATTAAGTGAAATCTTTGAAGGGGCAATAATCCCGACTGAAAAATATGGAGCAGTTTCTCTTATGTCTAATAGTGTTAGATATGAAATAACTACTTATCGTAGAGATATTAGATATGATGATTATAGAAGACCGGTTGAAACAGAATATATTGATAGTTTAATAAATGATTTGAAAAGACGTGATTTTACTATTAATACTCTTTGCATGAATGGCAAGGGTGAGGTTATCGACTTATTAAATGCAAAAGAAGATTTAGATAATAAAATAATTAGAACGGTTGGAGATCCAAATCTACAATTTAAAGAGGATGTTCTACGTATTTTGAGAGCAGTTCGTTTTGCAACAACACTCAATTTTGATATAAGCAATAATGTAAAACAATCTATTGTAGATAATGGTAGTCTTCTAAAAAAGCTGTCCTATACAAGAAAAAAGGATGAATTGACTAAAATATTCACAAGTTCTTCATCTGCTCGTGGTGTTTTGCTACTCCTAGAACTTAAATTAGATAAACACCTTGAGTTATCTAATCTTTCTAATTTAATAATAGTGGATGATATTTTGGGTATTTGGGCACAACTCGATGTTTTAGAAATATATCCTTTTAGTAAAGTCGAGAGGGAAACTATTACTAAAGTACAAGAAGTTCTATTAAAAGAAAATATTAACAATTATGATTTATATAAATATGGCTTATATGTTATGAGTATTGTTGTGTCTATTAAAGGTATAGATAAGAAAACACTAAATAAAACATATGTTAATTTAAAAATTAAGAGCCGTAACGAAATAAAGCTTAATGTTAAAAAAATTTGCGAGGAATTAAAAATAGCCCCTGGCAATTGGCTTAAAGAAGCCTATAATATGTTAGAACAAAATATTTTAAATGGCGATTTAGAAAACAAAGAAAAAGACATACATAAATTTGTTTCTGATCACTTAGATTCAATTTTGTTAGTAAAATAGCAATTAAATACATACTCTTAAATGAGGTGTATTTTTTATGCGTAAAATATTGGTATTAATTATTACTGTTTTTTTTCTAGGTTTTTATATTGCTCATGCTATTGCATCAAAAAAAATAGATTTAAAACTTGATGATGAAATAGGGATAGTTTTTATCAACAAAAATATGTTACTTGTTATGGATGAGGATGAATCAACTTTACTTGTCTTGGATACAGATAATCTTGGTAATTTAGAAAAATTTGACTATGGTAATTTAAATGTCCTAATGTTGAAAAAAAATATAATTAATATTGATAATAAGGAAGAATTTATTCTAGATGAGGATCATAAAATAGGGGATGTTTTATATAGTTTAGAAAACGGCTTGATAAATATAAATTATAAAGATACGAATGTTTGTATTTATATTGGTGGTGGCTATAATATTAGCAGATGTCAGTTTGTCTATTTCTATAATACTGATATATCTGATATTAAAGTTTATGATTATAATGAAGTACTGTTGTATTATTATAAAAATCCTCTACCACCAAGAGCTTTAGAGGAAATTTATATACAATCGATTGATACATTTCCAATTAGAGATGATGAGTTTACTATTATAAAAGTAAATGAGGATGATTATGATTTAATTGTTATAGACAATGATTAATGATATAATACAATTAGGTGATAGCTATGAATATTGAAAAATTAATTGAGGCTATGAAGATGAAGAGTATTCATATTCCTCTTTATCTTGTAAGAAATTATAAAGCTTTGAAAATAAATGAAAAAGAGCTACTGATAATTAGTGTTTTAATGGAAAGTAGTGATGTAATTGATTATGCAAAGATGGCTGAGTATTTAAATATTCCTGAGCAAGATGTTCTTCTTTCCCTGAATAATATACAAGAGAAAGGTTTGTTAGAAATCAAATTAGTAAAAAACGATGACGGTGTTATGGAGGAACATGTTTCAATTGATAATTTATATAATAAATTAGCTTTGAATCTAATAGGAGAGGAAAGCACGGTTGAAACTAATATTTATGAAAAGTTTGAACATGAATTTGGCCGAACTCTTTCTTCGATGGAGTATGAAATAATATCTGGGTGGCTTGAATCCCGTTATAATGAAGAAGTTATAATTGAAGCTTTAAGAGAGGCTGTTTATAATGGAGCAAGCAATCTCCGCTATATTGATCGTATTTTATATGAATGGAATAAAAAGGGTATAAAGAGTGTTACGGAGGTTCGCAAAGAAAAAGAGAAGTTTAATAAGTCTAAAAGGGAGAAGATTGAAATCCCTGATTATAATTGGTTAGAGGAACATGAATAAGATAAATAACATTTTAAAATATTTAGATGAAATAATACCTGATCCAATTTGTGAACTTAATTATAATAAAGATTATGAACTTTTAATTGCTGTCGTTTTGAGTGCTCAAACAACTGATAGAGAGGTAAACAAAGTAACTTCGGTACTATTTAACAAATACTCGTCCTTAAACACCCTAAAAACGGCTCCTGTTGAAGATTTGATAGAGATTTTAAGACCAATAGGCATGAATCATAAAAAAGCCTTGTTTGTTAAGCAAATAGCAGCTGATTTGATTGATTTATATGATGGTAAGGTTATAAATGATAGAAAAGTCTTAGAAAGTCTTAGTGGCGTAGGTAGAAAAACAGCTTCGGTTGTAATGACAGAACTTTTTAATGAGCCATATATTGCTGTTGATACCCATGTTGCAAGAGTTTCAAAAAGGTTAGGATTAGTTTTGGAAAAAGATAATGTTTTGACTATCGAAAACAAATTAACTAAGTTAATTGATTCAGATAAATTAGCAAGAGCCCATTATCAATTAATATTGTTTGGAAGATATTATTGTACTTCACCAAAACCTAATTGTATAAACTGTAAATTGAATAAAATATGTAAGTATGAAAAAAAGACACTATTAAATAGTGTCTTTTATACTCCTGGTTCCTCTGGCTTTGTTTCATCCTCAATGATATTTATTGTTCTCGTATATGCTTCTGCGTTTTCTTTATAAACAATATTAAATTTAATTGTGTAGGTTTCGACAGCGGAGGTATCAATCACTTCATTAAGTTTAGCTATTGAACCATCAGTTATTTTATTAATACTAGTTAAATCTTTAAATACTTCTATTGTTACTTGGGCATCTTTAGTAACATTGACTAAATTACTCATAACCGTGACTCCTTTATCTTCATAAGGAGTACCTTTTATAACGGTTTCAATTCTTTTGCCATTCATATATATATCTACTACTTCATAAGGACTCACACTTAATGTTGCTTGAGCTCCTGGACTTTCGCTTTGTTTGAATGAAGAATAGGCTGTTTTAACTACATATGTTAATGAACCACTAGTATTTGGGGTATGTGTATAAGTAGTATTTGCAGTCCATCCAAGTAATGATAATTCATCATTCTCAGTTTTGATATAAATGTTGTAACCAAAGGCTCCTAAGAGGGAATTGTTTTCCGCTTCGTATCTATTTAAATATTTTGTTTTCTTACCAGAGATGGTTTCTAAATATTCCTCAGTTATAATATAAGGGGCAGTAGAAGCTTTCCAAGTTAGTTTCACGTCTGAGCCGTCTTTGTTAACATCGAGTCCTGTTACAGGTTGAAGAGCATTAAAACGTGGTGAAACTTCTGTTGGTTCTGTGCCTTTTTTGAAATATTCAGTTGTAATCATATTGCTAGGAGTATTAGCACTAGGTAGCATTGCAGGTATTGTCCCAATCTCAACTTTTGATTCAACTACGCTAGTTGGTACAGTAAATTTTTTCCCATTTTTGTTGAATATTCCCTTAGCAATAGTTGTAAACAATTTATCTCTAATACCTGAAGTACGTGGAGTTGTACTGTAATATGTAGAATTAGTCTTTTCATAACCATACCACATTCCAATTGAGTATTCAGGAGAATATCCTACATACCATAAATCATTCACGGCATTTCCTGCCATACGATAACGTTCTTTTGTAGCTGAATCGAAGTTTGATGTTCCTGATTTAGCAGCAACTTCAACACCATTTACTTTACCACCACCAACGTGTTTGTAATCAACGGCATATTTTAAAACGTTTGTAATCATATAGGCTGTTGAATCTGACATAACTCTAACTTTCTCACTTTTATAAGTTTTAGATTGGTTAGTATCAATTAGTTCAATTTTATTAACAGCATAAGGTTCTATATAATAGCCCCCATTAGAGAATGCAGCAAAGGCAACGGCAAGTTCTAACGGAGATGAACCATTAAATCCTCCAATAGCATGAGCTTCGTGAATTTTACCGTTTTCTACTTCTGGTGTAATACCTAGAGACTTAACAAATTGAAGAATCTTTTTATTATCAACTTGTTGAAATGCTTTTAAAGCAGGTATATTACGAGATTTAGCTAAAGCATTTTTAAGAGTTATCATGCCCTGATATCTACCATCCCAGTTGTTTATAGCTACGCCATTCGAATAAGTATGCGTATCATCAACAAATGGAGTATAAGTAGACCAATTATTATATTCCATGCCTGGGCCATAATCAAAGATTGGTTTAGCCGTAGATCCTATTTGTCTTTTAGTGTTTTCGGTAAATGTTGCAAAGTTAAATAACTTCTGTCCGGTGCGATTACGCCCATTTCCAAGTGCTAGAACAGCTCCTGTATTTACATCAGTTACGGCAATACCGATTTGAACAACATCATTTTCAAAATTCCAAGTTGTTCCATTTGAAATATCATTAATATAATTTTGTTTTTTAACATCTAAATTTGTATAAATTCTCATTGGTACTTCCATAGGATCATAGCCAGTCTTTTTTTCAACTTCATCAGCAACATAATCAATATAACCTTGATATGGATGTCCTGTATTTTCTTGAGCTACAACCATTGATTCAATTGGTATATTATTAGCAATTTCTCTTTCTTCGCTAGTAATATAACCGTGTCGTTCCATTAGATAGAGAACAGTGCTACGCCTAGCAGCAGCTTTTTCTGGATATCTATAAGGATTGTAAGCTCCTGGTGCTTGGAACATCCCAGCTAATAAAGCAGCCTCAGAAAGATTTATGTCACTAATTTCTTTATTAAACAATCCACGTGAAGCTTCAGCTATTCCAAGTGTATTATTAACACCTAGATGAATATCATTAACATAGAATTCTAATATTTGTTCTTTACTATAAGCTTTTTCCAATTTAAATACAGCTAAATAAATATCAGTAAATTTTCTTGTTATACTTTGTGTAGTTGAAGTAAAATTATTTTTTATAACTTGCATCGATATAGTAGAAGCACCACCAGCACCACTATTACCTAAAACTTGCCCAACACCAGCCTTTAAAAAACGGGGTAGGTCAAAACCGTTATGTTCAAAATATCTCGAGTCTTCAGTTGCGATAATGGCGTCAACAAAAACTTGGGGGATTTCTTCATATGTTACCTTGTCACGCATTTCTTTACCCATACGAGTTATTTCTTCACCTTTAATATCATATAAAATACTAGCTTCCTTATAATATAGTTTTTCTTTATCAAATTTAGGAGCGCTTACCATAATATATCCAATGAAACCCATTCCGCATAACAATCCAATAATTCCTAAGGAAAGGATTATTATTGCTGAAACACTAAGGATTTTCTTCCATTTCTTCTTATGTTTTGATACAGGACTCTTTCTTTTTCTTCTTTTAGCCACGATTAATGTACCTCCATATTTTAATACTAATACTAATGCTACAACAATAGCAATAATGGTAAATGTTTTGATTGCCCCGACTACTCCTATACCTAATATAATAACTATTAGTATTAAGATACTTACTGCAATGTTCCATTTATCACTTAAAAAGTTTTCCATAAATTTTTTTATTTTCTTCCAATCTAATTTCATTTTTTTCCTCCTAAATAAACATCGTTAACAACCTTTATATAATCGATTCTAGGCACGTACGATTCATTAATTATATAGCCTTTATTTTCAAATACTGATAAGGGAATAGATTTTGAAGATTCAGTATCAACAAATGATATTAAATCTTCCCCTTTTAAGAGAAATGTTTTATTTAAAAGGGTAAACCTAACAATGATAAAAGCAATACCATTATGATCTATTATACTCCTAATATGTTTAATTTGATGAGCATTTATATTAGATAGTGGAAAAGATTTCTTTTGTTTTACTTCTTTAGCTTCAAAGTCAATATATTTCCCCTTATATAAACCATTATAATCTGTCGTTGATGGTAATTTAAAATAAGCTTCTTTAATAGTTGCATTTTTTTTACTATCAAAACACACTTTAACAATTTTTATTGGAGTAGGTTTTTTATATATAATAGCAATATTGCTCTCTAGATAATAAGTATTAGTTAAGTTTAAATCTTCTTCTAAACTCATGCCTCTATTAGCGTAATTTATTACTTTAATATTCTTTTTTTTTATAGAGTTTGGATAGTTCATGTAATCACCATTTAAATTATACTATAAAAGCTTGTTTTTTTCTACAAGTAGGTATCTGAAAAAATTGATGATTATGAAGAAGTTTAATCGAAAATTGTCATGATAAAGGTTAATTAATTTAAGATAATAATATTTATGTTACATTAAATTTAAGGAGGCTATATGGATAGAGTATATATTTATCAAATGTTTGATGATCTTATTACGGAAAATAAGCTCAATAAATTTATGTCGGCAGTAAAAAAATAATTTTATAGAATCTTTCATATGATTAGTAGGAGGCCATATGGAAGATTTGTTGTTTACAGTAGAAATTACACCCCAGATAATATATTTAACTTTAATCTTAATAGTTATTGGTAGTGCATTAAAAGATGTACCTTTTATAGAAAGATGGATGATTATATGGATATTACTTACAATTAGTATTCTGGTTGAATTTACATTTATGGGTTTCAATTTTAAAAGCCTTTTTGAGGCTGTAATATCGTCTTCTTTAGCGACAATGGCTTATCAAACCTATAAACAGACAAAGAAGGGTGTTAGGTCAATAAGAATGAGAAAATAGTCAATATAAATTGACAATTGTTTTATTTGTATATACAATATAGTAGAGCGAGGTGAGTGTATGTTGTACGATAAAATAACACTTAGTCCTAAAGAAATTTTGGAAAAGGATTTTGCTATTGATACAAGAGGCTATAGACCTCAAGAAGTAGACAAGTATTTGGATACTATTATTAGAGACTATAGTAACTTTATTTCAATGATAAAGCAAAAGGATTTAGAACAAAAGAATTTAGTTGAAGAGAATCTTCGCTTAAAACAAGAAAACAGAATTTTGAGAGAAAATGTAGACTTAGTTACAGGTACTGATGCTAAAGTAACTAATGTTGATTTAATACGTCGTTTATCTCAATTAGAAAAAACAGTTTATGGTGATGAAGAATAAAGTATCAAGGTAAATGCTGCATCTTTATGATGTAGAGGAAAGTCCATGCTCACACGGTCTGTGATGGTCGTAGTGTTTGTGCATAGGGAAAAAATAACCTATGGTAGGATAGTATCCTAACGGCTCCTTAGACAACCTGTAGCCTTATGGTATGGTTGTCGGGTGTAAAAGTGCCAAAGTGACGATGATTTTAAGAAATTAAAATAGTGGAACGTGGTAAACCCCACAAGTGAGAAACCCAAATATGGTAGGGGAACTTCCAATCTGGAATAAGAACAGAGCGGAGGATGGTGACATAGATAAATATTTACCCCCTAGAAATAGGGACAGAACATGGCTTATTAGGTACTTTATTTTTTTAACTAAAAAAGAGGTGATTTTACTTGAAGGATATAGGACGGGAGTTAGAAGAAGCCAGAGAGGCGATGGGAGTATCGCTTGAAGAGGCCGCGACTGACTTAAAACTTAAACCTTCTCAATTAGAAAACATCGAGAAAGGCGATAGAAATGCTTTTAAAGATGTTTTTGAACTTAAACAAATAATAAGAGATTATGCTAAGTATTTAAGCTTAGAATACGAAAAATTAGAAGATGAATTTAATGAATTTGTTTTCGAATATACATCAAAAATTCCTCTTGAAGAAATAGCTAAAGCTAATGAAGAGAGAAAAGAAGAAAAAAGAGATATTATGTCTCCTTATACTGTTGAATATAAAAGAAAATTCACATTTCTAAATTTTTTGATAATTATACTTTTGGTAGCTGCTCTTGGAGTTGTTAGTTATATAATTTATGATAAATTTTTCAATCAAGAACCGGTAGAAAATAATAATTTATCCTATTATATCAAGGGAGAGTGAAGTAAATGAACGTAGCAAATAAGCTTACAATTCTTAGAATTATTTTAACATTAGCAATCATAATTTTATTATTATTCCCATTTTATACTATTAATGTTGATTTTAAAACATTTCTTGTTGATGGAAAAATATTAGTTGATAGTAAATATATTATTGCAGGTATTATTTTTGTAATTGCAGCTTTAACTGATTTTGTTGATGGCTATATTGCTAGAAAGTATAACATGGTAACTGACTTTGGCAAACTTATGGATGCTATAGCAGACAAAGTGTTAGTAAATTCAGTATTGATTATTTTAGCATCTAGCAATCATATTAGTCCAATCGTAGCTGTTGTTGTAATAATGCGTGATACAATCGTTAATTCAATAAAGATGCTTGCAGCAAGTCAAGGTAAAGTTGTAGCAGCTATTAAATCAGGTAAATTAAAAACAGTTTGTATGATGATTGGTATCTCATTAACGTTTTTCTATAATTTACCATTTGAATTATGGAATATTCAAGTTGCAGACTTTTTATTAATTACAGCAACTGTGTTATCAATTATTTCTGCTGTTCAATATTATGTAATGAATAGAGACTTAATTACTAAAAAAGGAGAAGTTGTTGAAACTTTATAAAAGTGAAGATAATATTGTTCGAAAAATCCTTTATCAATAAAGGATTTTTTATTTTTAGAAAGAACGCCTTTGCAAAAATTGCAAACAAATGTTCGGAAAACGCTTGCATTTTAAATATTTATAATGTAGAATTAAGATGTAATATAATTAGGAGGAAAAAATGGCAATAAAAAACATCGACAAGGATAAAGTTCTTGAACAAGTATTATTAGATATTGAAAAACAATTTGGCAAAGGATCAATTATGAAATTGGGAGACCATCCCACTCATGAAATAGATGTTTGTTCTAGTGGTTCTTTAACTCTAGACATAGCTTTAGGTATTGGAGGTTATCCGAAGGGGCGTATTATTGAAATATATGGCCCTGAATCAAGTGGTAAAACTACGGTTGCCTTACATGCAATAGCAGAAATTCAAAAGCGAGGTGGTAGAGCAGCATTTATTGATGCTGAACATGCTTTGGATCCGGTATATGCTGCAAAATTAGGTGTTGATACTAAAGAATTATTATTATCACAACCAGATACTGGAGAACAAGCTTTAGAAATATGTGAAGCATTAGTACGTAGTGAGGCGATAAGTATTGTTGTTATTGACTCGGTAGCAGCATTGGTCCCACAGGCTGAAATAGAAGGCGAAATGGGTGATACTCATGTCGGATTACAAGCTCGTCTTATGTCACAAGCTTTGAGAAAATTGTCAGGTACAATTAGTAAAACAAATACGATTGCAATATTTATTAATCAACTAAGAGAAAAGGTTGGTATTATATTTGGTAATCCCGAAACAACACCAGGAGGTCGTGCACTGAAATTTTATTCTTCTGTTCGACTTGATATTAGAAGAGCTGAGCAAATAAAACAAGGAGACAATATTATTGGTAACAAGACAAATATCAAAGTTGTTAAAAACAAAATGGCTCCACCTTTCAAAATTGCTAGTGTAGAAATAATGTATGGTGAGGGAATAAGTAGGACTGGAGAATTAGTAGATTTAGCTGCGGAGGCTAATATCCTTGAAAAAAGTGGTTCTTGGTATGCGTATAAAGGAGAAAAAATTGGTCAAGGCAAGGAAAATGTTAAAGTCTTATTTAAACAAAATGAAAGTCTTATGAATGAAATAGAAAAAAAGGTTAGAGAACATTATGGCATATCAACTAAAGAAGTTAAGAAAGATGAAAAAGCAACAAAATAGCTTTTTCTTTTTTGTGAAAAGATAAAAAATAGAACGGTTAACCTTGACACAAACCTAAATCAATTTTAAAATAGAGGTGTAGAGTTAAAATCAGTAACATTTAACTGTATATATAGAAAGTGGGAGTTATATATGGATGCAATAACATTATCCATTTTAACCTCTGTACTTGGACTTTCTTTAGGAGCAAGTTCTGTTCTTATTATTAATCGTATAAAAAATAAACGTACTAGTGATATGGCTTTGAATTTGGTTGAAAAAGCACGCAAAGAAGCGGAAAAGATTAAGCGTGAATCTTTATTTGAAGTTAAAGAAGAAACACATAAATTAAAATTGGAAGTTGAAAAAGACGTTAAAGAAAAGAAAAACGAAGTTAAAGAACTAGAAGATAGACTACTTCAAAGAGAAGGCAGCATGGATAAACGAGATGAAATGCTTCAAAATCGTGAAAAAATGTTGGATCAAAGAGATAATAATTTAGTGTTGAAACAAAAAGAAATCCAAATGACAGAAAATGAAATGGAAGAAATTAAAAAACAACAGCTAGATTTGTTAGAAAAGATTTCGAGTTTTTCAAGAGAAAAAGCTCATGATCTTATAATGAAAAAAGTTGAAGAAACAATGGAAAAAGAAATAGCTGAATATATTAGGGAACGTGAATTAGAAGCTAAGCTTCAAGCGGATCGTGATGCTAAGAGTTTGCTTGTTGAATCAATGCAAAAATATGCATCTGATGTTGCTAGTGAACAAACAATATCAGTTATAACTTTACCAAATGATGACATGAAAGGTAGAATTATAGGTAGAGAGGGTCGTAATATAAGGACAATCGAAGCTGTTACTGGGGTCGATTTAATTATTGACGATACTCCTGAAGCTATTGTTATTTCTAGTTTTGATCCATTTAGGAGAGAAATAGCTAAAATAACAATCGAATCATTAATAAAAGATGGTCGTATTCATCCAGCAAGAATTGAAGAACTATATGATAAGACATCAAAAGAAATGAATGCAAAAATTTTAGAGTATGGAAGAGATGCTACTTTTGAATTAGGACTTACTAAAATAGAACCACAAATAGTTGAACTATTAGGTAAACTACATTTTAGAACAAGTTATGGTCAAAATGCACTTCAACATTCAAAGGAAGTTGCTTATTTAGTTGGTATAATGGCTAGCGAAATTGGCGAAAATGTTACTTTAGCAAAACGTGCAGGTTTATTGCATGATATTGGTAAAGCCATTGATTTTGAGATTGAAGGTAGTCATATTGAAGTTGGTATTGATATAGCAAAGAAAAATCATGAAGATCCTATTGTTATCAATTCAATAGCGTCACATCATGGTGATACAGCTGTAACAAGCAATATTGCAGGTTTGGTAGCTATAGCTGATGCGGTTTCAGCATCAAGACCAGGAGCTCGTAATGATTCATTAGAAAATTATACAAAGCGTTTAGAACAGTTAGAAACTATTGCAAGTGATGTTCGTGGTGTTGATAAGGTTTTCGCAATACAAGCAGGTAGAGAACTACGTATTTTGGTTAATCCAGAAGAAATAGACGATCTTAAGAGTATTAAGACAGCTCGTGATATAAAAGAACGTATTGAAAAAGAAGTTCAATATCCTGGAACAGTAAAAATAACAGTTATAAGAGAAACGAGAGCTATTGAAGAAGCTAAATAAAAAAAGTGCTAGTATTTACTAGTACTTATTTTTTATTTTTTTCCGTTTTATGAGCTATTCTACTAGCAGCCGATGATGCTATAGCACAAATTATATCGTCTAAGAAAGTGTGACACTTTTTACCTTTTTTACCTTCTTTATCGATAATACCTATAATTCTTGGTTTTGTTTTATCTAAATAACCAAAATTAGTAAGAGCTATTGATCCATTCATATTAACAATACTAAGAGCTAATATTTCATCTAGTCCATATAACCCATAATCGTTCTTAATTAAATCATTTATTTCAGGATCTAACAAATCATTTTCGGCAGCTACATCAATCGCAATACCTGTTAAAATAGTACATATTGTTTCACTTTTAGATAAGATTGATTGAACTGTTGCCCTACAATCATCTAATGTAATATCTTGATAATCTCGTTGTAATTCAAATACAAGTATGGCAATATCATCAATTTCAACGCCTCTTGCTTGTAATTTTTTTAAGGCTAATTCCTTCATGTTTTATACTCCTCCCTTTTCATAAAACATCCGTTTTTATCATATGATAGTACGGGTGATTACATGAGTAATTATATCAATTATTATTATACCATATATCCTGATGCTATCCATGAGCAAAATAAGACATTTTATTTCATTTATAATGATGAAAAGTACTTTTTTATGCCTTATAACCGTCCTTATGAAGATGTTAAATATTTATATGAACTTAATGTAGAAATGATTAGAAGAGGATCACTCGTTCATGAAATAATTTTAAATAAAGATAAGAGTGCTATAACTTTAGTTAATGATATTCCATATATTTTAATGAGAGTATATATTAATGAACATAACGGTATTAAGCTTAATGATATTGTTTTTATGAGTATATCTAATCTAAATATTAAACCTAATCAAACATTAGATAGAACTGATTGGAAAGGTCTTTGGAGTGCTAAAATGGATTATTTTGAATATCAAATTAGCCAAATTGGTAAAAAATATCCTATTATATGCGAGTGTTTTAGTTATTATATTGGTATCGCAGAAAATGCTATAGCTTATGTTAGAAATACAATGTTAGAAGTGGAAAAAACACCTTATGATACTTTTTCTGTTGCGCATAAACGTATAAAAGAAGATTATACAGATTTTGATATATATAATCCTCTTTCTCTTATTATTGATTATTCAGTTAGAGATATTAGTGAATATATAAAAGCTAAGTTCTTCGCTTCAGAGGATGTTTGGCCAGAAATAGAGGATTATTTTAATAATTATGAATTATCTATTTTTAGTAAAAGAATGTTGTATGCAAGACTATTATTTCCGTCCTATTTTTTCGACGTATATGAAGCGATTGTAGAGGGTAAATTAAATGAAGAGTATATTTTATCTATAGTATACAAAACGACGGAATATGAGGAGTTCTTGAACGAATTTCACATCTTTATTAATAGAGGTAATTTAATACCACAAATAGATTGGTTAACTAAAAAGAATAGTTATTAACTATTCTCCTATATTAACAACTTTTATAACCTCCGGTATTTCAAAAGTAAGTGCTTCTTGGATAACTCCTTCTAAAGTCATATCAGAAAGATTGCAATTACTGCAAGCTCCTAACAATTTTAGATAAACGCTTCCATCTTCAAAACGCACAAACTCAACGTCACCACCATCACTTTCAAGGAATGGTCTAATTGTATCTAAAACTTCTTTAATTCTATCTACAGTTTCCATTTATTTCACCTCATGGTATAATTATACAGATATTTACATAGGTGGTAAAGATAATTTTGGAAAAAAAAGAATTAATGTTATAATTCTCTTGAGGTGTAAACGTGACTGAATATAAAAAGGGCAAGATTGTCAAAGGGAGTATTACTGGTATTGAAAAATATGGTATCTTTGTAAATTTAGATAATTATTATAGTGGCCTTATCCATATATCGGAAATATCAAATGGTTTTGTCAAGGATATTAATGATTATGTTAAGATAGGTGAGACTATATATGCTAAGGTACTTGACGTTGATGAGGCGGAAAACCATGTCAAATTATCTATTAAAGATATTGATTATCGCATTAGAAAGAATGTTAATAAGTTTTCAAATATTAAAGAAGTAGGTACTGGTTTTGTTGCTCTTAAGAAAAATAGGGAAAAATGGATAAGAAAGAAGCTGCAAGAACTTGCGTAAAAAGTTCCTTTTCTTATTGACAATCCTTGTTATACAATGATATATTAATACATGTCAGTTAGTATTTTGGATCCTTAGCTCAGTTGGTTAGAGCACCTGCCTTACAAGCAGGGGGTCGTAGGTTCGAGTCCTACAGGGTCCACCATTCGCCGAAATAGCTCAATTGGTAGAGCAACTGATTTGTAATCAGTAGGTTGCGGGTTCAAGTCCTGTTTTCGGCACCATTACAAGGAGAGGTAGCGAAGAGGCTAAACGCGACAGACTGTAAATCTGTTCCTTCGGGTTCAGTGGTTCGAATCCACTTCTCTCCACCACTTGATATGTTGCCTCGTAGCCAAGCGGTAAGGCATCAGACTTTGACTCTGACATGCGCTAGTTCGAATCTAGCCGAGGCAGCCAATATTTGTCCTGTTAGCTCAGTTGGTAGAGCATTTGACTTTTAATCAAAGGGTCATGCGTTCGAGTCGCATACAGGACACCATTTTATGCTTGTGTGGCGGAATAGGTAGACGCACAGGACTTAAAATCCTGCGAGTTTAAACCCTCGTGCCGGTTCAAGTCCGGCCACAAGCACCAATAATGATGGAGGAATACCCAAGTCCGGCTGAAGGGATCGGTCTTGAAAACCGACAGGCTATGCAAGTGGCGCAGGGGTTCGAATCCCTTTTCCTCCGCCATTTATATAAATAATACATATTCAACCTTGATTTAACATAAAATATATGGTAGAATTGAAAACGGACTAAGAAATAGTCTCACATCGTGGGATGGAGCAGCTGGTAGCTCGTCGGG
>DHQC01000009.1:183758-194607 GCA_002411005.1 Caryophanales bacterium UBA5348
TCGGGCTCATAACCCGAAGGTCATAGGTTCAAATCCTATTCCCACAACCATTGAATATTTAGTTTGCTAGAAATAGCAGACTTTTTTTATGCTATAATGTATTTAGGTGATGACGTGAAGGAATTTAATGAATTAAAAACACCAGTAGAATTAAGTGAATTTATGAAAGATATTAATTATGGTTGGATGGATAATAAACATCAACTTCATATAGATTCTGACAATATGTTTGCTAATTTCTATATATTACAATCTATAGATCAAATTTTAGAGAATAAAACGGGTGTTTGTTGGGATCAAGTTGAATTAGAAAGGCACTTTTTTGAAAAGAATGCACTAAAATATGAAACATATTTTTTAATTTATTATAATGACAAAAGTTGTCCAACACATACATTCCTAATCTTTGAATCAAATAATTCTTGGTTTTGGTTTGAAAATAGTTTCTATAAGCACCGAGGAATACATCAATATTCAGATAAAAACATCTTATTTGAGGATGTAAAGCAAAAGTTTATGGATGACTTGTCTGCCGAGGAAAAGGAAAAAGGTATGCTTGTATTATATAAATATGATAAACCTAATTATGGAATAGGTGTTAGCGAATTTTGTCAACATTGTGAAAGAGGTATAATTATTAATTAATTTAAAATATAATGATATGGGGAGGAATTTGAAATGAATATTAAGAAGAAAAATTTGGATAGGCTTTTTGGTACGCAGAAACCGATTATAGGAATGGTACATCTTAAAGGTGAAACCGATAAAGAAATATTTAGGACTGCACTTAGAGAAATAGATATATTAATTAATAATGGAATAGATGCTGTAATGATTGAAAATTATTTTGGTGAACCACATAACGTTGAAGATGTCTTAGAATATCTATATGATTATCGTGATAAGTTAATTTATGGAGTTAATATTTTAGGAGACCATTATAAAGCTTATGATTTAGCGGATAAATATGGAGCTTCATTTATTCAAATTGATTCTATAGCAGGTCATTTAAATAGAAGCGATGACCACGATTTCGAAGAAGAAATAAATCGTCTACGTAAATATAGTAATACATATCTTTTTGGTGGTGTAAGATTTAAATATCAACCATATTTGTCTAAAAGAACATTGCAACAAGATTTAATTATAGGTATGAGAAGATGTGAGTCTATAGTAGTAACTGGGGACGCTACAGGTCATGAGACCTCCTTAGCAAAAATAAAAGAGTTTAGAGAAGTTATAGGGGAATTTCCACTAATAGTTGGAGCAGGTCTTACGGTAGATAATTGTGCTGAACAATTGAAGATAGCTGATGCAGGTATTGTTGGTAGTTATTTAAAAGACAATCACAAAGACTATGGAGATGTATCAGAACAAAACACTAGAGAATTTATGGATAAAGTGAAGACTTTAAGAATGAAATAATTTATTAAATAGTGAGAGTGATAATATGAGTAAAATATCTAATGTCTTTACAATGCTAGAATTACTTAGCAATGGTAAAAAGTATAGTATTAAAGAGCTAAGTGATTTGTTAGAGGTTACGCCTAGAATGGTTAGGCTATATAAAGATGAATTAGAACATGCTGGCATCTATATTGATACAATTAGAGGCCAATATGGTGGCTATATTTTAAATAGAGATACTTATCTTCCTAAAGTTGGTTTTAGTAAGTATGATATTGACTTATTAAAAAATGTATATAATCTTATTAAAGATAATAATGAGTTTAAATTACAAAAAGAATTTATTCGGTTAGAAGATAAGATAACGGGTATTTATCACGGTTCCAAAAAGAAAAATAGTAGTGTTAATTTAGAAGATAAAAAAGACGAGAAAACAAAGTACAATATGATCTGTAAAGCTATAAAAAATAAAAATAAAATGTTAATAAATTTTTTGTCAGCTGATGGAAATAGCAAAGATAGAGTAATTCATCCTTGCGATGTCTTTTTTTATAATGATTCTTGGTATGTTTCAGCTTTTTGTGAATTAAGAGCTGAAATAAGACATTTTAGATTAGAACGAATTTTAGAATATAAATTATTAGAAGAAAAATATATTTAATCATACTGACGTAATACTTCCTCTTTAAGTGATATAGTTTATTTAAGGAGGATTTTTTATATGATGAAGAAAAACATAGATTTGTTATTAACACGGATAACTGATTCAATAGAAAAAATGGATTGTGAACAGATGATTAGTAGTTTGGAAAAAATAAAAGACAATTGTATATGTATTGGTACAGGTGGTTCTTATATTGCTAGTGCTTATGCTAAAGAAGTAATCGGTAATAAAAACAATGTTATTGCAGTCAATTTAGAACCGCGAGATATTTTATATTCTAATATTGGCTGTTTTAAGAATTTATGTGCTTTTAGTTATGGTGGTAATAATCACGGTATAAATAAAGCTCTAGAGATAGCCGGAGAAAATAGAATAAATAGATTAGTTTTTACAACAAACAATAAAAATTTTAATGACCTAGGAATTGAAACGGTTGTTAATTATAAAGGTAATTTAGAAAGAGAAGTAAGTTTTATTTCTATCGCATCTACTTTAACACCAATGTCATTATTATTAAAATATTATTTAAATGATGATAATGTTAATTTACAAAAGATTATATCTGATTTATATCATGAATCTAATAACGAAATAGATAATGTTAACAGTTTAGATGTGTTAGATAACAAGCAAGATATTGATATAATGACGGGTGATAATACTTATGTAGCAGCAGCAATGCTAGAATCCACTTTGGTTGAAACTGGTCTAGGGAGACCTTTATTACATGAAAAATATTCATATTGCCATGGTAGGACTACATTAGCATATCATTCTGAAACACCATTATTAGTTTACTTAATTAATGGTGAAGAAAAAGAGATAGATAGATTATTATTAGAAAATATTCAAGGATTATATGAAAGAGTTTTATTAGTCAAAACAAATAAAGATAATAAAATAGTAGGTGAGTTTGAACTTACTCTTAAGATGATATTTTTAGCAAAGAAGATAGCTGAAAAGCTAGATAAAGATTTATCAATAGTTGATTATGCTCCACAAGTGAAAAGATTATATAATTATAGGGGAGGAATGTAGCAATGAATATAATATTTGTTACGGGAAATGTGGGTAAGGTAGAATCTGCAAAAAAATATTTTTCTGATAGTAATGTTAATTTAGAATGGTATAAATATGATGCTTTAGAGTCTAATATTAATGATATTGAACTAATAGCTGGAGAGAAAGTACGGGAAGCTTATAAAATGATTGGTAAGCCGTGTATGGCTCTTGATGCAGGTTTTTATATTAATTCTTTTCCAGACAATCCGGGATTTCCTGGAGCTTTTCCAAAAAGAGAATTGTTGGATAAATTAGGTTTAGAAGGTTTGTTAGAAGCTATGAGGGAAATCAAAGATAGAAGTTGTTATTTTAAGGAATGTTTAGCATATTATAATGGTACTGAAATAAGATACTTTTACGGTATATCAAAAGGCTTTTTAGCATCAACTATTAGAGGGAATAACAGTGAAAAGAAATGGTCTGATTTATGGTCTGTTTTTATACCTCAAAACCATATCCATACTTTAGCTGAGATGAATGATGAAGAGAGAAACAATAGAAACGATAATCATACTTCTGCTCTGCAGGAATTTTCCAAATGGTGTAAAGTTAAAAAACTTTAATTAACAGTTACTATCATTTATACATGTGTTATAATATTAACTAGTATTTTATTGTGGGGGAATTGTTATGTTAAAAGAGGTAAAAATAGAGGTTACTAATCTTTGTTATCGTAATTGTAAACATTGTTCTAGTGAGGCTACATGTAGTGATGATAAACATCTTTTTTTAGATTTAGACCTTATAAAAAGAATAGTGGATGAAGCTCATGAGATGAAAGCTAAAAGTATAGCTTTTACTGGTGGAGAAGCTACTTTACATCCATCTTTGATTGAAGCTATTAAGTATGCTAAGAAATTAGGTTTTAAGATAAAACTTTATTCAATGTGCTATAGAACTGATGAAAATCTAAAATTATTAAGTGATTTAAACAAAAATGGTTTAGATGAAGTGATATATTCAACAGCTATACCGTTAGTAAGAGGTAAAGATTTATCTACGTATACGATTGAAGAGTTTCTAGATAAGTTAGTATCCTCAACTGCTTTAGCAATTGGTTTCCATCATGTTGTAACTAATGAAACCATGGAGTGTATAAACGGATTATCTAATTATTTAGATAAAGCTTCTCCTAATCTAGATAAATTGAGCTTTCTTAGGTATGTTCCACATGGTAGAGGTGACGAACAATTAATACCGACAAAAGAAGAAATAGAAACTTTTAAAAAATATTTTTTAGATTTAAAAGAACAATATGGAAACAATAT
Source organism: Caryophanales bacterium UBA5348 (assembly GCA_002411005.1). Taxonomy (GTDB): domain Bacteria; phylum Bacillota_I; class Bacilli_A; order RF39; family UBA660; genus DHQC01. The sequence continues at coordinate 188,160 of DHQC01000009.1, forward strand.
TCGTATTGGTTCACCATTTAATATTTTAAATATTTCTAATACCCCTTGTGATGCAGGGGATGAAACCATGATTGTTGGTTTTGATGGTAGAGTATATCCTTGTGATGCGATGAAATATTTTGATTACTTTGGATCTGGTGGGAATATTTATAATAATAGTTTAAGAGAAATTTACGAATCAAAGTATTTTACTGATGTTAGAGATATTAAAGATGATCATAACGAAGTTTGTCTTAAATGCCAAAACTATTCAATATGTAAGAGTGGTTGTTTAGGACAAAAAATGATAGCAGCAACAAACCTAAATGTCAATAAAACATTTGAATGGTATGAGGTTAATGCTAAACGAACAATGAATAGTTTTTCATCAGACGAGGTAATGCGTTTAAATGCAAAAATGGGTTTAGCTGGTGAAACCGGAGAATTGATCGACTGCATGAAAAAATTGTTAACTCATAATTGTAGCGTTGAACGAGAAGAAACAATTAAACGTTTAATGACAGATGAAATAGGTGATGTTATATGGTATATTGCGTCATCTCTTTCATGTTATTACCATATATCTTTTAATGAGGTAGGGGCTCATCTATTACACAAAAATAATTCAAAAGTAAAACTGGTTAATCAAAACATGATAAAACACTGTGCCTCTCAATTAGATCCAGATTGTCCTTATGCTAAAACTAATAGAAGTCATAATCTATCTAAAGTCGATGATCTAATTAGAGAAGAAAATAAAAAAATAGAGCTTTCTCAGTTTTGGGAAGACCTAGATTTAGTATCTTTTAAACTTCGAAGGACAGAAACAAGAGAAGAAATTATTAAATTATCATCTGAATTAATTGTTATTTTAGGAAAAATCTGTCATCAACTTTTAGATATAACGTTAGAGGATGTTTTAACAGAAAACATTGTAAGATTACAAAATAGATATCCAATGGGCTTTGATAGAACTGAAGCGAGTACTAGAATATATTTAGAGGAAATCTATAAAACTGATCAAATGAAAAATCTTTCCCTTATAAAGAATAGATAATTATTATTAGGCCAAATGTGTTTATTATATAAAATTATGCTATAATTAACTTGTTAAAATATCATTATAGAAGAAGTGTGGTGTCAAAATGTTGGAGAATATTTTATATTTGTTTCTTTTATTTATTATATATTCTTTCCTTGGGTGGTTTATAGAAACATCTCTTATCCTTATTAGAGCTAAAAGAGTAGTTAACAGAGGTTTTCTTATGGGCCCTTATTGCCCGATATATGGCTTTGGTGCTCTAATTTTAATTAGTATTTTACCAGGATATATAGGAAATCCTATTGGTTTATTTATTGTCTTTGCTGTATATGCAACTGTTTTGGAGTATTTCACAAGCTTCTTGATGGAGAAGCTTTTTAATGCTAGATGGTGGGACTATACTTATAGCAAGTTTAATATAAATGGTCGAGTTTGTTTAGAAAACTCTTTAGCATTTGGGACGCTAGGAGTTGTAACGGGTTATTACATTCATCCTGTGGTTGTTTATTTATTGGGCTTACTAGAGCCAAATATTTTAATAATTATATCAATTATTTTAGCGTTAATATTCTTCATCGATTTATGTATTACGTTTAAAATTGTATCAAGGTTAAGAAAAAATATAGTTTTGATTAATAAGGATATGACCGAAGATATTAGTGAACATATTATGAGAGTTGTTCAAAACAACCATTTTGTTAAAGCTTTCCCTTTATTAAAACAAACAATTGATAAAATTATTAAAAAGTGAAATATTTAATGCTCAGTCATGTCAACTTTACAACAATCCACATTAATAAATTTATACAATTGTAAAGGTCTGATATATAATTTAATTATAATAATGAGGTGGTTCTAAAATGGATAAAAAACAAAAAAAGATAATAGTAATTATAATTTTAATTTTGTTACTCTTAGGCTCTATTACTTATTTAGTTTTTGCTGTAGGTGGCAAAAGGACAACTCCTAATGATAATAAGAAAGCAGAACAAAAAGAGGAAGAAAAGAAAGAACCGGATCCAGAACCTGTAGCTGTTCCTACCTTGAAAATAATTGATCTTGAATCAAAAACAAGACCAATCGCTATTATGATAGATAATGAATCAGGAGCATGGCCTCAAGCAGGTCTTCAAGATGCTTATTTATCATATGAGATAATTGTTGAAGGTGGAATATCTAGAATCCTTGCTATTTATAAGGATAAAGATACAAGCAAGATTGGTCCTGTTAGAAGTGCAAGACATTACTATTTAGATTATGCTTTGGAAAATGATGCTATATTTACTCATTTTGGTTTTAGCCCTCAAGCTGAAGGCGATATAAAAAGATTTGGTGTAAATAATATTAGTGGTACACAGGCAGATGGTGGTGCTTTTACAAGAGATACCCGTATTAAAGGATGGCAAAATGTATTTACAAGTATTAGTAATCTTACTAATAAAGCAACTGCTAAAAAATATAGAACAACAAGTGATGTAGAACCGTTATTAAATTATTCAATTGAAGAAGTTGATTTAAATTCAGCTACTGGTGCTACCATAGCTAATACTATACGTATTGATTATTCAACATTATATTATGTAGGATATGAGTTTGATATTGAATCAAAAACATATAAACGTTATATGAAAGGTAACCCTCATGTAGATAGAGTAACAGGGGCTCAATTAACTTATAAAAATATTATTGTTTATGATATAAGAAATTATCCATTAAATGATGGCTCTGGTAAGGGAAGACAAGGACTTAATAATATTGGTAGTGGTGATGGATACTATATATCAAATGGATATGCAATCCCAATTAAATGGGAAAAAATATCAAGAACAAGTGGAACAACATATAGAGATCTAGCTGGTAATGAAATAAAAGTGAATGATGGAAATACTTTTATTCATTTACAACCACAATTTAAAACATTAACAATAAAATAACACCTCACGGTGTTATTTATTTGTTTTAGATTCTTTAATAGCGGTTAAGATATCAATAAATATATCAATATCATCAGGTTTATTTATATTTAAGCTTATATAACCTGCAACTCGATTAAGATGTTTTAATATAATAGCTTTTCTTTCTTCAAGAGACATACTATTTATATCTCTATTCTTGTCCTCATACATTCTTTTTTCAGCTAATGAAACAAGATTGTTTACAAAAGCTTTTGTTTGCTCTTTATTTGCTAAATCAATTGGTATAAGTGCTTCGCTAGTATCAGCAATACCAATAGATAGAGACATATTTCTAGTTTGTTCTGGATTATTTTTTAATTGTTTCTTAATACGATTCTTAACCAATAAAGCTTTTTCTTTTGTACAATTAGGTAAGATAATAATAAATTCATCTCCACCGATTCTGATTGGTATATTCTTGATATTGCCTTTTAAATAACCCGGATAAATAATACTGTCATTTTGTTTTCTATTTGTTCTGATGCTATTTTTAATTATATCAGCTATATATTTAATACCATGATCAGCTTCAAAATGGCCCAACGTATCATTAGCGAGCTTTAAACCGTCAATATCACAATAAAGGATGGACCAGGTCTTAGCATCGTTGCCATTTATTTTATTTTCATAAATTCCATCTATCATTTGCAGAGCAATATTAACAATATGTTTTACAAAATAGTTTTTATTATATAAAGTCGTTTGCTCATCCTCAAAAAAGGATTTATCATCAATTATGTCATTATTTAATGTCTTTTCATTATCTAAATTCATAGTAATCCTCCAATTATAGATATTATACACTAATTTTATTAATGAACCATAATTTGTCATCATATATTTTAAAAACAAATAAATTAATGAAAAATTGTCCAAATCTTGTTATAATTAAATAAGATAGTAATTCATTATGGGAGAGTATTGTATGAATCAAATAAAACAAATGGTTATGGGAATCGTTATAGGTGGAGGAATGATATTGCCAGGTGTAAGTGGTGGCGTTTTAGCTGTTATATTTGGTATATATGAAAGACTGTTAGATGCAATTGGACATTTTTTTACAAATGTAAGAAAAAATCTCTCTTTTTTAGTGCCACTCATAATAGGTTTAATTATAGGAATACTATTATTTGGTAAAGTATTGTATTTTGTTTTTGATCAATATCCAATAGAGGCATGTTTCGCTTTTATGGGTCTTATATTAGGTGGAGTTCCCGCATTAATTAAGGAAATGGAAAAGAAGGGAGATAAAAAACTCAATATGCCAGCCTTCTTAATATCTTTCATTATTTCAATTGTTTTATTCGTCTTAGGTAATGGTATATTAAATATTAATTTCTCATCAAATCTTGATAATGGAGGCATGGCCTTTGCTTTATTATTCTTAACGGGTGTTATCTTTGCTGCTGGGAAAGTAATCCCTGGTATAAGTAGTTCGTTTATGTTAATGTTAATTGGAATGTATCAATTTCTACTAAACATTTTGAATAATCCGTTTTCACTTTCAAAAAACGAATATTTACAACTTATTCCATTTATTTTAGGTATTATCATCGGAACTATATTTTTAATAAGATTTATAGAGTATTTATTGCAAAAACATTATTCTAAAACATATAGTATTATTATAGGATTTGTTATTGGATCTTTAGCAGTAATATATCCAGGATTTAGTTTTGATTATCATGGATACGTTGGATTTACTTTATTTATAATATCTTTCTTGATTGCCTATAAATTAACTTTAACCGGACAAAAAAATCATAAACTTGAATAAAGTATTGACAACTATCTCTTATATTTAGTATACTTAAGAGGCCAATTAGGCGTTTTTTGGTTCCATAGTGTAGTGGTTAACACGTCTGCCTGTCACGCAGAAGATCGCGGGTCCGAGTCCCGTTGGAACCGCCATATGTGGCTCTGTAGCTCAGTCGGTAGAGCAGAGGACTGAAAATCCTCGTGTCGTTGGTTCGATTCCAATCGGAGCCACCATAAGTATATAAAAAAGCCTAATAGATAGATGCACCCATAGCTCAATTGGATAGAGCGTTTGACTACGGATCAAAAGGTTGCGGGTTCAACTCCTACTGGGTGCACCATAACGGGAAATAGCACAACTTGGCAGTGCGCCTGGTTTGGGACCAGGAGGTTGCAGGTTCAAATCCTGTTTTCCCGACCATTTAGTGAATAAGTCCTTATTTAATAAGGATTTTTTTGTGTTTATAATTATGTTTCCTTAAAATCATATTAAAAATTATTATTTTTGTTGGCTTTTTCTAAACAATTTAAAAGGGATTATCGCCATATTTTATTTATTACTATATTTATATCTACTTATGCTTAATAGTTGTATATAGTTTACTTGACATCTGTTAACTGTGAGTTATAATTAAATTGTAGAAAGTGAGGTGTAAAATATGAGTAATGAAATGAAAAATGTTTTCTCCAACATAATGGTAGCTTTAATTGAACAAAAATGCGTTGATACTAGAAATGTTATTAATACTATAGATGACGTTTATAATAAACTGACTGAAATTGAGTCCAGGTCATCATACTGTTCATATCGAAAAATAAACCCCGTTGATACCCAACTTTAGAAGTTCCTGCTCTTTATTTGGTACTGTTTGATTTTTCTATTTAGTCTAAACAATTGTGACTAAAATGAGCTTGAAATAAAATTATAATAAATCTAATTAATTGAATGAATGTAAATATGATATAATATATTTGTGTAATTTAAGATATGAGGTGTAATTAATGGAACTAACTAAACTTCAAAAAAAAATGCTTTATGAAATAATAAAAATAAAATCAGAATATCCCGAAAGAGAAAATCTGTCATTGCGATTAACGACATTGATAAAAAGATTTAGATATAATAATTCTATAATCAGTGCAATAATAAAAAAGAAAATTAAAAAATCAGCAAAAGAATTAGAAAACAGGAAACTTATAAACATTAGATTTAAAACTGCTGATTTATATAATCCAGGTGAGCAATATGAAGGCGAATCTTACGATTTAGTGAAAGAAAACGTAAATAAAATAGAAAGAAACATTATAAAACCAAATTATCTTTTCAATAGGATTATTGGTATATTGTTAAACGTATTTATAACCGCCTTTGTAATATTGTTGGTTTATCTGTTTTATGTCTTATTAAATGAAAACTTTGGAAATCAAGTGAAAAGCTTTTTTCAAAGCGAAGATATTAATAGAACTCTTGGAATTATTTGTAATTTACTTTTTATATGTGGTGTTCCATTTTCAATCGTGACTTATTTTACAAGTAAAAAAACAAAAAGTAACACATAAATATAATCTATCAAATGTTATTTAGATAACTCAATATAATTTTTTTGTTATCAAATCTTTCATAGTATATATTGTTATAATATAAAATAACAAAAACAAGATCAAACATTGATCTTGTTTTGTTTATTGTAATCTCAACCGCACCACTTACTTA
>DHQC01000015.1:2500-65220 GCA_002411005.1 Caryophanales bacterium UBA5348
CAAGAATTGGCAATCATTGTATATTTTACTTTACATTACTCATAATAATACGGAAAGGAGAATTGATATGAATACACTACCAAATATGATTTCTACAAAAGATTTGGATTATCTTAAAGATATGCTAAATTGGAACTTTATCGCTGCAAAGAAAGCAGCTCATTATTTACAGCATATCGAAGACGAGGACGTTAAAAACGTTATCACTCAAGTTGGCGATATGCATAAGCAACATTTTAACATTTTACTAAATATCTTAAATCAAGGAGGCCAAAATGGACAACAATAGTAATATGGTATTTAATCCTGAAACAGAAGTACCTAAAAATCAAGATATGAATGATTGTGATTATTTGAATGATTTTTTATCAACTGAAAAGATGTTGAGCGGGAATTATGTTACGGCTATGAATGAAGCTAGTAATAATGAGTTGTTCGAAGAAATCGGCAATATATGTATAGAAACTGAAAATGCTGCCAGAGATCTTTTTAATGTACAATTTGCAAAAGGGTGGTATAAATTAGAAAAAGCTGACATTAATAAAATAAATACAGTCAGCCAGGAATATAACCAAAAACTAAATGAACTTAGTTAAATTTATATAAGGATACAAAAAATAAACACATAAGTGTTTATTTTATTGGTTCTATAATATTTGGTGTGGATGGCATAATCCTCACCTTTTATTTTTGATAAATAAAAGAGACATAGTTTGTCAAACTTTGATACAATGTAATTGTCAATAAAACATTGAAAGGATTGATAATATGTCTCAACTAAATAATACATTAAAAATATTGAATTTGAAAGATAAAAACATCATTTTCTATAATAATTATCTTAAAGAATTAAAAATAAAGGGTAAAAGATCTCTTGTTTTTGAAGGTTATCTTTCTTATACTCCTAAATACTGTATGCATTGTGGTTGCATATTTGATGAAAACATTGTTAAACACGGTTACAAATTGTCCAAGCTTACTATCCCTAAGGTTTCCAATCTAAATTCCTATTTATATCTTTATAAACAAAGATATAAATGTAGACATTGTAATCACACTTTTTCTTGTAATACTAGTGAAGTAGAATTGGGTTGTTACATTTCTAACAGCACCAAGCACGCCATCGCCTTAGATGCCACTAAAAAGATTTCAGAGAAAGATATTGCAGTTAATAATAATGTTTCACATTCTACCGTTAATCGTATTATTGATTCTTACAAATCTCATATTAAATTATTCAAAAACTATTTACCTGAAAATATGTGTTTTGATGAATTTAAGTCTGTTAAGTCTGCTGTAGGTTTAATGTCCTTTAACTTTTGTAATGCTGATACTGGTGAAATCATTGATATTGTTGAAGATAGACGTTTATACAGTCTAACCAAGTATTTTTCTAGATACTCAAGAGATGCTCGATTAAACGTTAAAAACATTATCATTGATATGTATACACCTTATATAGTTCTTATTAAGGCAATGTTTCCTAATGCCAATATCATTACAGATAAGTTTCATACTGTTCAATTAATTAATCGTGCTTTAAATAAAACAAGAATTAATCTTATGAATAAAGACAAACTACATTACAACAAGCTCAAAAGATATTGGAAATTATTATTAAGAGATCGTGATAGTTTAAATCACTTTAAGTTCCAAAAATACACTTGCTTGGAACACTTTATGACAGAGGTTGATATTGTAGATTATTTATTGGATTTAGATATATATCTAAAAGAATCTTATTGGTTTTATCAACATGTTAGGCAATCTATTAAATTGAAAAATATAGATAAATTTGATTCGATTATTGATGCTCAGCATTACAACTTATCCTCTTATATGTTAACTGCTCAAAAGACTCTCATAGAACATAGAAAGTACATTCACAATGCAATTAATTCTAATTTATCAAATGGAAAAATTGAAGGTATTAATAATCTTATCAAAGTAATTAAACGTATCTCATTTGGTTATCGTAGTTTTCTACATTTTAAAGCACGTATCCTTCTCATCTCAGGTTTAATTAACCCGACCTATAAAAGCATATAAAAAGGAGCGAAAACTTACGTTTTCACTCCATTACAATTCATTGTAATTTAGTTTAAATTTTTAGTCATCCACACTATTTGACAAAGAACCATTTTATTTAGTTAATAATTCTAAAGCTTTTTGTAATTGAGTATCATTTTCATCTGTAGGATTAATTCCATAAGTATCACCTTGTTTAACTTCAGTCGTTGGAGCTATTCCTTTTTCATTAATCCAATTACCATCAGGAGTTAACCATTTATCAGTTGTTACCTTTATCATACCACCATTAGTTAAATCACTTGGTTGTTGAACTGTTCCTTTACCATATGAAGTAGTACCTACAATGTGAGCACCATACACTTCTTTCATAGCACCAGCTACTATTTCAGATGCTGAAGCACTATATTCATTTATTAATACTACAACAGGATAAGTTCTGTTCTCTTCAGTTTGGTCAATATAATCTGTTATGCCATCCTTATCTTCCATCTTATATAGAATGTCCCCTCTTTCTAGGAATAATTCTAACATGTCATCAGCCGCATGAAGATAACCACCGCTATTATTACGCAAATCAATTACTAATGAAGATATACCTTCACTTTCTAAAGAGTTAACAGCTTGGAAAAATTGCATATATGTGTTATCAGCAAATAAACTAACATTTATATAACCAACCTTTTTACCAGTTTGATCAAAAGTCTTTTTAGTAACACTTGGGAGTTCAATCAATGACTTCGTTATATTAAGCGTTATGTCTTTACCATCACGTTTTACAACTAAAACGATTTCTTTTATTTTAGTACCCTTTATATATGAAGCTATTTCAGTTCCCGTTTTAGTTGAAGCATCAATATCATCAACGCTAACTAATTGGTCACCAACTTTAACACCAGCAACATATGCAGGAGTGTTTTCAAAAACATTCACAACAGTATGTACAAAACCTTCAGCAGTTGTAAATTCTATACCTATACCCTTATATTCACCATTCATTCTTTCATTGAATTGTTTGGTCTCATCAGCATTCATATAAGAAGTATAACCATCTAGGGTTGATAACATTCCATCAATAGCAGAATCAATGAGCTTTTCTTTGTCTACTTCCTCATAGTAATTATCTAGTACATTCTGGAAAGCTTCCTCAAACTCGTTCATATATTTTGAATGATCTTCTTTTGCTTCTTCTTTCACATCATCAAGAGTATAATTATAAGTTAGAAAACTTCCACTAAATACCCCAAACATAGTCCCCATAGCAACTAACACGAGAACCTCTAACAATTTAAATCCCGTTGGCTTTTTATCATCCTTATTTTTATTTGGTTTTATAAAAAAAACTTTAACTTTGTTTTTAATTTTTTCTAAATTTTCTCTTATCATCATAATCATCACCTATTCTCACAATAAATAATATACCATAAAAAGAAAAATAATGAAACATAAATATAATATTTGTCTATATTTATTTTTATCTTATTAACATATTATTAATAGAGGTTCTTTTATGAAAAATAATGAAAATCCAAAATACGAAATTCAAAGAATAAATACAAAAATTATTTGTATCTATTTAACGATTTTTGCGTCTCTTTTATTTTTGATTATATATTATAAAGAAAGGGCAACATTAATTGACCAACAATGTGGAACAAACTTTCGAAACAATTATCCCGATACAACCCATTACAATAAAATTATTGTAACTATTTTTATCTTAACAGACAGTATCTTTTTGTATTATGCCTATACGAAGTTACAAGATACAATAAATAGATACAAAAAAACCGGTGATGATGCCGGTTTAGATTCTTCATATAATTCTTTCTATGCTAATTTATTTGAATTCACAGGAACGCTTATTATTCTTTACAATATTGTTACAAACAAAGACAGTTCTATAAATTCTTTACTTTAATTATTTTAAAGCAGCTGTTACAGCACTTAATCCTTCATTATAAGAAACATTCTTTCCCTTACTAATCTTAATTAATGTAGGTCCATTTATTTTTAATTCATCAGGATTTGCAACATTCGGATTACTAACATCACTAATATAAGAAGCATTAAAGCCTTTGTCTAAATCAACCTTGTATATTTTTGCAGACGGATTATTTGTTTTGTAATTTGTTATTATCGTATCATATACAGCTGATGACTCTTCCCCAAAGTTATAAAAGACAACATAATACTCATCATTCTTTATATTAAATGTTTCACCAGCTAATATTTCTTCATATTGAATAGTAATTGGAGTGTTATCTCTTTCTTCACTATTTGTTGATGCTTGTTTTTTATTTAAACCACCAGTTATAGCAATTGTCAGAATATAAAAGATTATAAAAACTATAATAACAATTATACTTATCTTAGCAAAACTAGGCATCCCTACATTTTCAACTTGTTCAATAACTTCTCTTTTGATCTTTTTCTTACGTCTTTCTGATCTATTCATATTATATCTGTTGTTCATAATATCACCCGAACTAATTATATCATAAATATTTTGCTTTTTTAACAAGAAAATTCCCACTCAAAGTGGGAATTTCTCTTCTACTTGCCTACTGGAATAGTATTAATTGATTTAGCGACATCAACTAATTCTTCAATATTCATTACATCTGATGCTACATAATACTCCAATCCATTGCTAATCCATGATACTGAATTATCAGATATAGAGCCTACCGTATCAATTAACATTGCTGGTTCCCCATAAGTTGGAACTGTAGTAAATTCCTCTTCTTTATTTACTGTTTCTTCAACTAAGATAAATGGCTTTTCTCCTTCAAATGTCAGAATAATACGTTCACCACTACTTTTAGCAATAGTATTTTGAGAACCTAACGAAGTGTTTTCAGGAATATACATCGGATATATAACATCCTCTATTTTTAAAACCGATTCGGTCTTTTCATCAATAATGGCTGTTTGCATATTCTCATTTAATGTAAAGTACTTTGTATTATATGTAGCTTTTGTATCAGTTTTAGTAATTTTAACTTTAATTTCCGTATTGTTTTTACTATTTAAAACTTGAACCTCTTTAATATTTAACTTTTTATCAAAATATACTACCTGTTTAGTTAAATCACGATTATTAGGATAATTAACCTTTGTTGTAAAGACATAATAATTTTCTGTTTCTTCAAATTTCCTATCATTATCTGATTTAATGTCCTTCAAAATTGTTTGTAAGATATAACTTTGTGAATTGTTATACGGCCATTCACTTTGGAACTTAAAGCTCTTATTAAGTGATGGAGTTAAAACCTAGACACACAAAAGTTTAATTTTTTTAATTATAGCGTCTTTATTTTTATTTATTTTCTATTAATTTATCTTCTTCTATATATTGATAATCTAAAGCATTATTATTTGTAATAACAGAGCCACCAATTTCACGTTCTAAATCAGCCCTAGTATTATTCGCTATCTTACCACCACGTTTAGCTACTTCAATATTTTGTTTTAAACCCTGTGGATTATTCTTTTTTGCAATTTCACGTGTAGCAATTTCTCCTAAATCTGCAAGAGTTACTTCAATATCACTCATATTATCTCTTAAAGATTCTTTTCTTAATCCTTTATATTGTTTATATTCTTTAGCAGACATTCCAGACCAACCTTTATATATTTCATTCGTAAGAATAGCATATTCCCTGTTTTCCTTTATTCCTCCGTCTTTCCATACATCAGTTAATCTTTTTCTATCCTGCATTCCTTTAATTCTTTTTTGAATCCAAGCTTCATCATAACCTTTTGCTCTATAAGTATCAATTCCTCTTTGAACAGTTAATGATGGATCAAATACTTCATCTATTCTTTCTTTACCTAAATGGGCTAGCCATTGTTTTATTGGTTCTGCATTCTTACTAGGGATTGACTCTATTAATCTAAACATATTTTCAATATCAACAACATCAGTATTATAATATTTGCCATCTTGTGATTTTAATTTCAGTTGACTACAATTTGTAGCCATCTCGTTTCCTTCTTTTTTTAGCCTTGTTTTTAATACACTCCAATATTTTCTAGGATTTTCACTTTCAGAAAGAACACTAACTATATCAACAACACTAATGTAATATTTCTCATCTTCTTTATCCCAAATGGTTCTTATTGTTTCATTATTAAATATTTTATTGATTAAATGCATTTTATCTTGTTCCATTATTTACCTCCTTTACTATTAATATACTAGAAAAGTGTTAAGTTTTCTTTAAACTAATTTAAATTTATAATAAATATCTACATTATTATCTTCAGTTATTTCTATCCTATCAATTAAACTAGCTATTAAGTTTCTAGATGGATTATTCATATTTAAAAACTCTTGTATTTTTTGTATAAATTGTTTCTCATCTATATTGTTGTTATTATCTATATTATATAGTTCTTTTTTATATTCATTAACTTTATGTTCGTTTTCTTTTATTTCAGTAATGAAATTATTATATGCTCTTTTATACATATCTAAAGTTATATTACCATCAAGTTTATCATTATAACAAGCATCTATTTTTTTATTTAATACTTTAATACAATTTTGTAATTTTAAAATTTCTACATTGCACCTATCTTTTTTTGCTTGTATCTTATTAGCTTTTTTAAAACTATCTTCTAAACTATTAGCATCTATATATTTATTGCACATATTTCTTAATTCATTTATGACTAATCCTTCTATTTCATTATATTTAACACTATGTGGTGTACAAACATTTTGTTTTTTTCTTTTTGACCAGTAATTACAATTTCCATATATTCTTGTAACCAATCCATACTTCTTTGTATTTTGTTCTTGAGCTCTAAAGCCAAATGTATGTCCACATTCTTTGCAATAGATTAAACCTCTAAGTAATAGTTTGTCCGTTATTCCATTACCCTTTATCCTGTTACTATTACTTTTAAACATATCTTGTACTAAATTAAATAAATCATCATCAATAATTCTAGGTATCATGCCTTCTACAATAATCCAATTATCCTTTCTATTATGAATTCTTTTTTTTGATTTATAATTTATTTTCTTTTGCTTACATTGTGTTAAATTACCAATATAGTTTGGACTCTTTAAAATATCTCCAACAGTTCTTGTTGACCAAACACCATAGTGAAAATTATTTTGTCCAATATTCATATTTTTAGAAATACTCGGTGTAGGTACTTTTTCATTAGTTAAGGTATCACATATATTAGTTAATGAACTTCCATTAGCAAACATATTAAACATTCTTTTAACTATAATTGCCTCATCTTCATTGATTACTAATTTATGTTTATCTTCATCTGATTTATTATATCCATAGGGTGCATAGGCTCCAACAAATTGTCCATTTTTCTTTTTGACATATAATGAACTTCTTTGTTTGTTAGATATATCTTTAACATACATATCATTAAATGCACTTTTAAATACCAACATATCATTAGCACTACTATTTGAAAAAGTATCAATTCCATCATTTACTGCAACATAACGTATGCCATGTTCTGGAAAATATCTCTCAACATAAAATCCAAATTCAATATGATCACGACCAAGCCTTGATGTATCTTTTGTAATAATCATATTTATTTTCTTATCTTCACAGTCTTTAATCATTCTATTAAATCCTGCTCTATCGAATGTTGTTCCTGATACTCCATCATCAACATACTCATCAACAAATATTAAATTGTTATCCCTTATATAAGATAGCAACAACTCCCTTTGGGTAGATATACTACCACTCTCACCTAACCTTTCATCTTCTCTAGATAATCTTAAATAAATTCCTACTTTGTACTCTAAATCTTTCATTAGTACTCCAATCTAGTTATTTAAGATTGTATCCGACTTAATTATACCATTAAAATCTAAAAAATTTAATTCTTCATCTAGAAAATTTGATAAAAATTTACTAATTATTTCATTTAAGGTGTTTCCATTATCATTATAAATATTATTTACTTTGAATTTATTCATTAATTGCCTCCCCTAAAAGATATGCAACGAATAAATAAATAATTTCTGTCTTTTTGTCTATATCCATTAAATCCCTCCTTTTAAATTACGTTTTAAACATATTTAACATATTATTCATTCCTTTCAATTATCTAAAATTGTTTTAATAAATCTTCCATTTCTTTTTGTTCTTCTGGTGTAGCCTCTTTAGATTCACATCTTTTTCCATTCCATACCATTACTCCATCTGAATCATATCTGATATATGGTGATTTTCTACCATTCATTAATTCTTCATAATTATTTGATACATTAGTTACTGTTATAAATGGTTTAATATTTTTATTTTTATCTATATATGAATTGTTATATCCTTTAATAAAGATTATATTTCCTTTATAAAAAAGATCCTTATATATACTATAAAGATCTTTTTTTATATTTAAACTTATATAAACTTTTTCATTTGAGTTAGAATATTTCTTTAATATCATTCCAAATTTAATATAAACACTTCCAATATCACTTTCACATATAGAATTAATTTTTCCAGATATAATAGTTTCATTTATATTAATATAATCCTTATTCATAATCACTTCCTTTATTTAAATATAATTTATATATTTTATTTTATTATTTATTTTAATATTTACTTTATATTGGAAGAATACTTCTACTTAATATAGAACTATTCTTCAACTTCATAATGAATTATTCTTCTACATTGTTTTTAAATTTATCGGTTATAAATATATTTCTATTACCATCAACATTTCTAGTTATAATTAAATCCTCTTTTTTTAAAGATGAAATAGTCGAGGAAATTGTTCTTGTACTAAATCCTAATTTATTTGAAAAATATTCATTAGAGGCAAAACAAACTCCTGACATTTTAGATAATGAGTAAATCATTCCCATCATTAGTCTTGCTGTAGCATTTAGTTTTTTATAGGATAAAATATAATCTGGTACATTTGCGTATTTCATTATATCTCCATATACTTTAATGCTTAACACTTTTCTTTGTGTAATTTATCCTATTATATTAGGATAGGTACTAACATAAGCCTTTCATCTTACTGTGCCTCTTATAACTAACGTCTGCAAACATTTAGTTAAGTTTATAATTTATACAATTCTTATAGTATACATTCCATTATCATATTCTTCATATATTAGGTACTTTAATTGTTCTAATATATTTAGATTATTTTGTAAACCTTTGTTTTTGATTTTAATCACATGTTGTAATTCACCTACATTTATATCTACAATATATTTATCTATTCCTTTGGAATATATATATTCATAAATATATTTAGCTTCTTTTGGAATTTTTTTATCTTTCCAAATATTCTTGTTCTGATGTATCATTTAATGCCTCCTTTTCCAATATTATTTATTTTATATTAAAGTGTTTCCTTTTTTACACATTTAATATATCATAGTAATTATTACGCTGTCAACTACTTTTTTACTCATTTGTATATTTATTGTTGACTTTTTTACCCATATAGTATATTATTAAATTGTGAGGTGAAATAATATGCCAGAAAAAAGTATTGGAGAAATCATTGCTGATGCTAGAGAAAAAAAAGGATTATCTCAAAGACAACTTGCAAAATTAGCAAACGTCAATAACTCTGAGCTTTCAAAAATAGAGGCGGGAATAAGAAAAGAACCTAGTCCTAAAATACTTCGTAAGATAAGTTCTATTATAAATGTTAATTATAGTGAATTAATGTATAGTATTGGATTAGGATTAGAAGTTACTCCTCTTAACTATTTTATTAAAAGTCATTATTCAAATTTGAATGCTGACGAACTAGAAACTGCTGAAATAAATGTATTAGGTAGTATAGAAAATTCCGAAAAATTGGTAGAGTCGTGTAAAAAGCAATTGGATAATGATAGTTTATTGGAAACTCAAAAAGAAATATTAATACACACAATCGAAGATAATACATATCAAATTGAATCATCAAAACAAATTATTAAACTAATTCAAAGTTTGAAAGTAAAGGAGAGAAATAGAAATGCAAAAAAGTAATATTTTGAAAAAATTATTAATAGTAGCAAATATTTTAATTACTATATGTTTAATTTTGGTTTTAACTTTAAAAACCAAAATTACTTATTCATTATATTGGACTATCACACCATTTTTAATTTTGTTAATTATTTTATTTATAAGAGAAGTAGATAAGGGAACAATTGATACTGACATTAATAAATCAAAAACAATTAAAAGCTCTTATAATGATTCATCAACAATAGCAACTGTCTTTTATGCACTTATATATTTATTAATTGAATTTTTTGATATATTAAATAATAATTTAAGAAATAATACCTATTTAATAATTGGATTCTTTATTATAACAATGATTTACGAATTGTTTATTTGTTTATCTATATATAATGCTAAAAAAGAAACAGAAAAATTATTATCAAATAAATAATTCTTATTTTTGCAAAGCAAAAGAAAAATAACCTTTTTACCTTTTCATTAGATTAGGTATTAAGGTTATTTTCATTTAAAAAGACGTGGCACGTTCTATTCCATAGGAATGGAAGTGGCGATAGTCTTTTTATTTCATTTCAATTGAATTGAAATAAAAAGCAACAATATTACTTACATCAGTTTGTAATATGTTGCTTAAGGGGTATCAAAAGGGTTCTCCCTTTGCACACAATCCTAGTTGGCTTGTCCAACTTGGTAGTGTGTTACTAAAATGTCATTTTAGTTCATAAAAGTAAAAATTCGTAAGTTATGTAATTTCTTTCTGATTATTATTTTTTATAGACAATTTTATTTTTTTCTGTTTTTTACTTTTTTAATAAGATAATAAATACCATATCCAATTCCACCAAGAAAAACAAATGCTAATATAGTTGAAATTGTTTCCTCAACTTTACTATATTTATGAACAGTAATTTCATAATTTTGTTCACTTCCATCTTCTGCAATTACTTTAATTTTCAAAAAGTTATCACCAGTTTTTAATTTGTCAATCTTATCAATTTCTGCTGTTGCTTTTTCATCATTCAATTTATAATCTATTGTTATTTTTGATGCAGATGAACTAGCATATACAGTTGCTTTATAATCACTAAATTTCACTTCTTCTTCATCAATAATAACTTTAATCCCTACATCAGAGCTTAATACTAATTCTCTAATAACATTTATATTATAACTCTTTTGCGTTCCATCTTCCGCAGTAACATCTATTACAATTTTATTTTCCCCAAGTTTTAAATTAGTATTATTTTTTATATCAAAAGTTGCTTTTGTATCGTTAGTAGTTACCTCTATACTTATTTTTTCTTTAGTAGTAGTAAATTTTATATCATCAAATTCTTTGAATTCCTTGCCATCAATTATCACTAATTTCAAAGTATTATCATTATTTTTGGTTTCTTCTTTAGCTGGTGTAATGACACTATTATTTGTATTATTATCACTTGGAGTATTATTATTTGGAGTATTATTACTTGGAGTATTATTACTTGGAGTATTATTATTTGGAGTATTATTACTTGGAGTATTATTTGTTTCATTTGAAGCACATGGATCACTGTAAATTGGATTACCAGTTGCATAATAAGTACCATCTCTGGACTCTGCTACATGCCAATGATTATCACTACTATGTTGCCCATATGTTGCTCCATTACAAGTCTTGATTGATCCCTGTCTCAATCTTCCACTACTAGCACTTACACTTGGGCAACTAAACATAAATAACGCTACTAACAATATATAAATTCCTTTTTTTAACATAATTTTAATCCTCAAACACATTGTTTACTAACTCTTGAATGTGTTTTTTCCTTTCTTCTGTTTCTTCTTTATCTATTTCTATTTTAACAATATCTCCTTCTTTTGAGTTAGGTACAAGAACCTTTGGAATGCTTACAAAATTTCCAACATCTAGTTCAACAACAGCATATTGTCCTTCAAATCTATCAATTATTACTTTCATATATCCTCCCATACTATCTTGATGAATTTATTTCCAATGAATTTCCATCACTCAACGCAATTATATTCCCATTAAAATCAGTTCTATAAACTTTAGCACCTGAAGTTGTCCATCTATCAATAATATTTTGATATGGATGATCATACCTATTACTATTACCAACCATTATTATTACATATTTTGCATTTACTTTATTTACAAATGATTGTCCTGATGATGTATCACTCCCATGATGTCCAATTTTAATAACATCTGCTGAAACATCTGACATTATTTCATTTTCACTTTTTGTTTCTGCATCACCCATAAATAAAAATTTTCTAGTACCATAATTCATTCTAATAACAGCTGAATAATTATTTAAATTATTATAACTTTCACTATTTGGGGCAATTATATCTATCTTTAAATTATCATTATTGATAATAGTAATACCTGCTTTAGCATTTGTAACTTTTAATTCGCTTTGTGAAATAGTATTTAATAAGTTTTCATAAGTCTTACTAGTAGATATAGCCTTTGGCATATATACATTTCCAATTGTAAAATTATTTAATATATAAGCTAAACCACCTATATGATCAGAATGGGGATGAGTACCAATTACGTAATCTATTTTTTTATAGCCTAATTTTTTAATATAATTTGAAACAATTATTCCCTTTGAAGATTCTCCAGCATCTATTAGCATTACCATACCATTTGGTAATTCTATAAATATTGAATCACCTTGTCCAACATCTATATAATGAATTTTTAACATATTATTTGAAATAACTTGATTGGCATTATCAACCGGTGGATTGGATGGTGCTATGCCATCATTATCTTGAAAATTATTTTCCTGATTAGTAGTATCTTCCTTAATCAAATTTTCAATCTCATCTTTTATTTCATCTTCTGGAAGTGTTGACTCGTCTTCTATTGGAATAATATCAGGATTTTTTTCTTTATATATTATTTCTGTTTCTGAAAGTGCATCTATACGTTCCCAGTAATTATTTGAATGACACATGTTTATTAACTTCCCACAGCATAATACTAAAAATGCAATAATAATAAATCCTAAAATGTCAGACCATATTTTTTTCCTTTTCAATAACGGAAGATTATCCTTTATATTAAAATTAGAAATAAATAAGATTGGGATTGAAAATGAAAGTGCATTTAGTATCATAGTAGTTTTATAAATAAACATATCATAAATATTTGCTTTGATTTCAGGAACATCTCTAATTGCAACTATAAGCATAATTATACAAAACAAATAGTATATACAAGCAATAATTTTTTTCCACAATTTATTAGTTCTAAAACCAACTAATTTACAATTCATATTCTCACACCTTAATTTATAATTGCTAACATTATATTTATGCACCAATTATATCATATTTTGTTTTTTTAATAAACATTTCCCTTCAAAAACCATAATACAAAACTAAATAGTCTTACTTTTTACATTTAAAAATTACGTAGGCAATAATAATTACTTCTATTACTAATAAAATAATTGCTACATCTATTGCCATGCCAGGGCTAATTATTGTTAAGGAGAAATCTTTTGGTATATTTAATAATACACAAAACTCAATAGCCACTTTGTAATTGAATATACTTATTCCAGTAAAACATAAAATAATTAATGTAAAAACAAGTGATTTTACCACATATATACAAAAGTCTCTAAACCCTAAGTACACAATATATATCACCTCTTTGAATCAATTATATCACTTTTTTGGTATATGTTCCATACTTTTGGTATCAAAACCATTTTAAATGGGAAAATTAAGATGGTGATATAGTATGGTAGATAATAATTTAAAATATGCACGTGAAGAACTTGAAATGACACAAAATGAATTAGGTTATATATTTGGTGTAAAAAAGGCAACTATATCAAATTGGGAAAATGCGTACGACATAATTCCATTAAATAAACTAATTAAATTTTGTAATCTTTATAAATATTCTTTAGACTTTATTGTTGGATTCAATAGAAAGAATATTTCATATCATAAACTTGATAAACCAGATAAAAAGGTAATTGGTAAAAAACTTAAAGATTTAAGAAATAAATTAAAACTTACTCAACAACAGATTGCAGATGAATGTTCTATATCTCGTGCTACTTATTGTCATTATGAAATAGGAATGAATTTAGTATCAACATTAACACTATACACAATTTGTAAGAATCACAAAATATCAATGGATTTATTTTTTAGATAATAAAAAAAGTGAGAATATGCTAATTAAATTACATATCTTACTTTTTATTTATTTTATAATATCTAATGAATAATAATATTCATAATATATTAAGTTTTTCATTAATTTATTTATTTATATTTTCATTTTCAAAGTCTAATTGAAATATATTAAATAGCAATTCAACAGAAATTCTTTTCTTATCATTATAATCAAGTTCCATATTCTTTGCTAATAAAAATATTAAACTTTCATATTTAGATAAATTAGTTATCGTATTGATATAATTAGGTTCTAGCATAACTAATACTTTCTTTAATACTTTAATCACACTATCAACATTATAATTAGTTGAAAAATTTTTATTTTCTAATATATAAATTGCTAATCTAACTTTATCCACATTTTCTAAATTATCAAAATCTTTGATTATATTATATACCTTTAAACTATTATCTTCTAATAACACATTATCCCTCCAATTCACATTTTAAGGCATTTATGCCTCTTTTTGTTTTAATACTAGTTCATTAAACGTAAGGTTAAGATTGGAATATAGCCATAATATGTAGGAATAATCCAATTTTTCCTTGTACTATTTATCACTCTGACAAAAATAAAAGTCAAGTGTTTTTTTCTTTTATAAACTTAAATCAAAATCATCTTTATCTTTATTATTTCTTCTAGATTTATAATAGTCAGGAAGATTAGCATAGTAAAATAATTCATCTTCTTTATCAGTTCGTTTAGCAATATCATATATATCATTTGAATTAAAATCTTTATTATCATAATAGCCTTTTACTTGTTCCACAACTTCATCTTTTGTTTCTTCATTTCCTATCTTTAATAATTTTCTAAAAAATTCTTTGATTATATTTAGGATATTATTTATAAATGTTTTTAATCCATCATTTTCTTCGGTTAGTTCTTTATTTCTATTTTTTAATCTACTTATTTCTTTTTCCATACTTTGATTTTCTTTTTCTAATGATTGATGACTTTTTGTAAATGATTGAACTTCATTAAACAAATTATCTACCTTTGGTTGAAATTGTATTGCTTTCTTTGTTTGATTAATAACATTATTCATAATTTCAAAGGTATCCTTTTCTACAATTACATGTTTCTTATCAAAAGGAATACTTTTATTTGTTTTTAACTTTTCTTCAAAATCATTCATAGCATTACCTAAATTCTTATTTATAGTATCCACCTTATTTTCATAATATCTAGTTGTTTTTTTGAAATCTCTGACACGCTGATGTTTGGCATCACTACCTTTAATTCCCCTTTCTAATTCATACCCCTTTGATGCTAATCTGTTATGATATTTATCCTGTAATTCTGATAAATGAATTTTATCTCTAATAAATTGTTTTTTAGATATGGTATATCTTTCTGTATTAGTTCTTTTATCTAACTTTTTAACAAGTGGTATTACAACACAATGAACATGTGGTGTTAATTCATCTAAATGAACAGTAGCATGTAGTACTTGTTCTTTTTTATAGCCTAAATCTTTATAAACAAATTCCATACATGTATCAGCCCATTTTTTAATATCATCTTTACTCATATTAGTAAAAAATTCATTTGTTGCTGTAAATAATAATTCATCAGCAACTACATTTTTTGACATATTTAACATTTGATTAAAAGTTTTTAATCTCTCTTTTCTTTCTGTCTTTTGTTTTTCATCATGTTGCTTTCTATATTCTATAGTTTTATTATAAAAACCCTTAACATATTTATCAGTTAAGGGTACAAGTTCAATATTATTTTTACTTAATTCTATTTTAATATTTTTATTAGAATTATAAGCTTTCTTTTCTCTTTTGTTATGTGATCCTATCTGTGCTAAATCATTTAAAGTATAAATAGGTTCACTTCTAAATATTGCATAATTCATATATTACCTCCATTTCTAATTATTGCAAAATAAAAACAAATACCTTTTAATATTTGCTTAAATACTTTATACACTATAATTAATGGATACATCTTAAATAACATTTAATTTTATTTAGTACTTTTTTGTGTCTAGACATAGACACCGTCAGTATTTCTCAACAAAATTTGTTCATGACTATTAGCTTTGTTTTTTAAACTAACTCTAAACAAATTATCCTTTTGATAAGATACTTTCACATCATATTCATATACATCTTCATTGTTTATTATTTCCATTTGAGCTTCTAAATAATAGCCTTTAATATTTTCAATATTTTTTGTTAAGTCTTTTACAATATCTTTTTCTGAATACTTACCACATCCAGTAAGTACAAACAAAAAGACAAATAAGCTTAGAAATAGAATTTTTTTCATACTTTCACCCCACATTTATATTTTCATTTAATTATATGGGTGAGTTTTTTCTTTTATTCATGAATAAATTTTTTTTTTTTGGTAAATATATGTAGTAGGAACAAAATGAAGGAGGAAAACATGAGAGGATTACAAATATTTTGCTTAATCTTAACTATTATTGGTGCTATAAACTGGGGATTTGTCGGCTTATTAGATTTTGATTTAGTAGCTTCTGTCTTTGGCGGAGCTGATTCTAGCCTATCTATGATAATATATAGCATTATTGGTTTAGCTGGAATTATAAATATAGGATTACTATTTGAAATAATCAATGAAACAGATAAAAGAAAATAATACACTGAAGATTTTTATAAAAAGATATAACTAAAAAGCATAGTCACATGTATGGCTATGCTTTTTTAGGATTATATAATGTATTAATTTTTACAAGCCTTTAACTATATCTAATATATATCTAATATATAATCCCAATATATTAGCCTTTTCTATACTTTCCATGATAGTAACATCAACACTTCTAATAAGTTTATCATTCTCAAAAATATCAATGTAACCTACTATATCTCCCTTAGAAATAGGAGCCTTTAATTTATCAACATTAACCTTATAGGTTATATTCTTTTTGCCAACACTCTTTTGATATAAAATATTGATATCTTCGCTTGGTACTAAAATGGCTTTCTCTTTTTTACCTTTTATTACTTCAACCTTACCAATGTTACTCTCGCCACTTAGAACTCTTTCGATAGCATACACATTAAAACCATAATCAAGCATTGCACTTACTTCATTATTACGCATTGTACTATCAGGTTCTCCAAAAACAACAGCTATTAAACGCATATCTTCCTTCTTTGCAGTAGCGGTAAGACAAAAACCAGCTTCATTAGTATATCCAGTTTTTAACCCATCAACACCTTTATAGAATCTTACCAGTTTATTAGTGTTAACTAGCCAAAATTTTCGATCAGTATTAGCTCTTAAATACGTTTCATAAATAGATGAAAATTCAAGAATCTTTTCATGTCTAACTAATCCCTGAGCAATTAATGCCATATCATGAGCTGACGAATAATGATTAGCTTCGTCTAAACCATGAGAGTTTTTAAAATTAGTGTTTTTAAGACCTAACCTTTTAGCTTCTTCATTCATCATTTGAACAAAATGATTTTCTGTTCCCCCTACACGTTCTGCTAGGGCAACTGTAGCATCATTTCCTGATCCAATAGAAACCCCTTTTAAAAGATCTTCAACGGTCATTATTTCATTTGTCTCAAGCAATATTTGACTGCCTCCCATTGAAGATGCATTAGCTGAAACCCTAACTTTCTCATCCCACGACATATTTCCTTTTTCAATTGCTTCCATAAAAAGAAGCATACTCATCATTTTAGTCATCGAAGCTGGTGCATACTTTATATCAGCATCACGCTCGTATATTATTTCACCCGTACTAGCTTCCATTAAAACAACACCTTTTGCATTTGGTGCCAATTTAATTTCTTCAGCCATTACATTTGGGCATAACAATAACGCGACTAAAATACCTAATAATATTTTCTTCAATTTAAACACCCCGTCCTTAATAAAAAATATGTTAAGTGTTATCTTTTAATGACAGTATTATTTGACACCCCTATTTGAATAAACTATAATTAAGGTGATAGGAGTATAGATATGATAATAAAAAAGCAATACAAACCAAATTTTCGTTTTTATTTTTTGTTGTTTTTGATAGTTCTATTTCTCATATTTGTAATATCAGGTGGGTTATATTTTCTCGTAACCACAAAAACAGAAAGAGATTTAAAGAAGTTACAATATAATAAGGAAGCAATATCTTTAATTATAGATAAGAAATTAGATAAATATTTAATAAATAATAATTTGTATTCTAAAACTTTAGAAGTTGCTCTTGTTAATAATCTATATGAAGATAATTTATTAGAAGAATATTTATATTTTTCATATAAGGATTATGATAATTATATAGAGCAATTAAATGAACTTAATATCATAGGATATCAAAGAAGTGACATAGAACAAGTCTTTAAAATTTTAAGTGAAGAAGAGATTAATACTATTATTAATAAAAAGACAATGATAGATAATCTTGCGAGTTATATTAATAATGATTATTTTAATATAAATGCAATTGATCGCTATATCGATTATAAAAAAATAAACGATTCTTATGATTATGATAAGGTTATATCACACGTAAATATGTTGCTTGATTATCCACATTATGAACATACAATTGATGTAACCAAACCAAATGATCTTTTAGTTATTGTTAATAAGTACTATAAATTAAGCAAAGATTTTGTTCCTAAGGATCTTGTAAGAATTGATACCAAATATGCTGTTGATAATGATAGATGGGTTATTCCTGTTGTTAAAGAAAATTTTGAGAAGATGGCTTCTGACATGAGAAAACTCGGTTTAACAATTCAAGCTAAATCGGCATATCGAAGTTATCAAACACAAGTTATTCTATATGATAATTATGTCAAAGCAAGTGGTAAGACTGCTGCAGATACATTTTCTGCTCGAGCTGGATATTCTGAGCATCAGACAGGCTTAGCTGTTGACGTAAGAGCTGGGACTGGTAATTATGGAACATTCGCACAATCAGATGAACATGATTGGATGGCAAAAAATGCTCATACCTACGGTTTTATTTTAAGATATCCAGAAAATAAAACAAATATTACTGGTTATAAATTTGAATCTTGGCATTTTAGATATGTAGGTAAAGATGTTGCTAAATATATATATGAAAACGATTTAACATTTGATGAATATTATGCAATGACTATTGCATCTAAAAAGGACTAATAAAAGTCCTTTTTTTATTTAACAACACCATAAATAATTGGTTCTAATTCCTTTTGTTCTTCTTCTATTATAAATATATTGTTTAAAGCTTCAAGTGAAATGTTTTCATCTCTTACATAAACAGTAGCGAGGATATCTCCTTCTTTAACATAATCACCTTTTTTATGTTGTAAAACAATACCCACACCATAATCAATAATGTCCTCTTTAGTTTCTCTTCCGGCTCCTAAACTCATAACATATTTACCTAAAGCAAAGGTATCAATTCCATTAATATAACCATTCATTTGCACTTTATAATTTAGCGTCTTATCAGATATATCAATCTTATTAATATCACCATGTTGATGATTTACCATCGAGATAAATTTGTTATAAGCATTACCATTATCTAAATTTATTTCAACTTCTTTTCTAGCTTGTTCTATATCAATGTTCTTACCAATACTAACCATATAACTAGCTAAGGCTAAACATAATTGTTTAAAGTCATTATCTCCCTTACCTTTTAAAATTTCAATCGCTTCTCTTACCTCAAGACCATTTCCAATACTATTTCCTAAAGGATAATTCATATTTGTAATTAACGCAATAGTTTCTTTACCAAAGTTATTTCCAATATTAATCATTATCTTAGCTAATTCTATCGCTTCATCTTTGGTTTTAATTAAAGCCCCATTGCCCATCTTTACATCAAGAACTATTTTATCTGCATTAATAGCTAATTTCTTACTCATTATACTAGAAGCAATCAATGGAAGTGATGCAACAGTTCCAGTCACATCTCTTAATGCATATAACTTTTTATCTGCAGGAACAATATTTAAACTAGATGTTGTTATTGCAAGACCAATTTCATTTAACTGGGTTAAAAATTCATCATTACTTAAATTAACGTTAAAACCCTTAATAGATTCTAATTTATCAATAGTACCACCGGTATGACCTAATCCTCTTCCACTCATTTTAGGAATTATTAATCCACAAGATGATGCCAAAGGCGCAACAACAAGCGTTGTTTTATCTCCTACACCACCAGTAGAGTGTTTATCTACCTTAGTTCCTTTTATAAAAGACAAGTCAAAAGTATCACCACTTTTTAACATAATTGATGTTAAGTTATTTATTTCATCTGAAGTCATTTCATTTAAACAGATTGCCATTAATAATGAACTAACCTGATAATCTTTTATATCATCACTCATGTATCCATCAATGACATAAGCTAATTCATCATAACTTAACATTTGGTTTTCCCTTTTCTTATTTATAATATCAACAATATTCATATCATCACCATTATCATTATACAATAAAAAATAACAAAGTGTATAGCTTTGTTATTGAAGTAATTTTTTAAGTAATTCAATAATACGTTTAGGATCCTCACCCATAACCTTATTATATAAATCTTTATTAAGCTTTAATTCGCATAAAAATTCAGCTGCTTCTTTAGGAATATTCAAAATATAAGATTCTTCGTTTCCACTTACCTCAGCTTTTATATCATTGCCTAGCAAATAATCAGTCGATACATTAAAGACATTAGCCAAATCTTGAAAGGTTTCCAAGTTTGGTGTTCTAGTTCCTTTTTCATAGCAGCAAATAGAAACCTTTGTTACATTAACAAGGTCACCTAATTCTTGTTGATTTAGACCTCTTGCCTTTCTTAAATCTTTTAATCTTTTGCCGATTAGCATATTATTACCTCCCAATTTAGGTTTACATTATATCCAATATTAAAAATATTAATACAAGAATTAACTAAATAGAAACTACTTAATTGCTTTTTAACTAATATTCATTTATAATTGAGATAGGTGGTGGTAAAATATGGAATATTTAAGAATGCTTAGATCAAAAGAAAGATTCACTCATCAAGACATGGCCAATTTTTTAAATATTAGTAAAGCCTTTTATTGGCAAATAGAAAACAAAAAAAGAACACTTTCATATAAAATGGCGGTTAGAATTGCGGATATTTTTCATAAAAAACCAGACGAAATATTTTATGATGAGTTTAAAAACAAGGATTAAGATTCTTGTTTTTTATTTATGTCTCTTATGCTTATTTGTTAAATACTGAAAACAATATCCTCTATAATATTTATCATGTCCCTCTATCCAATTATTTGTTTCATAATAACCACTAGCTTTATGAAATTCATATATAATATTTAATTCATTTTTACTTTGTTCAAAGATATTATCAACCAATTCATCACTAATCGTATCCCTATAAACAGTAAAGGCAATAGCATCTCCTAACAATATTGGCTCTAAGTTGTTCAAATCAAAACATTCACTCTTGTCTATCTTGTTTATATCAAAGACTAGATCATTATTATAATATAATATTTTTTTATTTGTGCGCTCCTCAATTAACATAATTTTATAAATAACTAAATTAATCAATTTAAATAGATTGTTACATAAATTTTTATCATTCATAACTTTTGAATTAATTACATCATAAGTATACATTTTATAAGGGGCTGTGCTTTGACACTTAAGATACATATCATTATATTCATCATAAGACACTATTATCCCTCCTGTATAATTATATCATAAAAGAGGATTACTCCTCTTCATCTTTTCTTTTGGATGATAAAAAAGTTATCTTTTCAGCTACCATTTCAGTAAGGTAGTTGTTTTTTTCATCCTTATCTTCTACAACACGTGTTTGGATTCGTCCCTTAACTCCTAACAAATCACCTTTTTTACAATATTCAGTTGTATTTTGAGCTACCCCTGCCCAAAGCACACAATTAATAAAATCAGTTTCATATTCACCATTAGCATTCTTATAACTTCTAGGAACTGCAACTGTTATAGTTGTTACTTTCTTACCATTTTCAGTTTCATGCAATTCTGGATTACGTACTAATCTTCCTACAATAACAAATTGATTTAACATCGTCTATCCTCCTCTCCATAGATATCTTACATATATTACAATAGTAAGACAAACAAAGAAAAGAACTTATCTTGTTTTATAAATAGTCAATTATTGCTTGCTATAAGAGTAACTTAGAAAAACTGATAATAGCTATACACAGAATTGTTTATTTTTTAATAAATTATTTAATTCCACAGCATATTCCATTGGTAACTCATCACGAAAAGCTTCAATAAAACCCATAATAAGTAATTCTGTAGCTTTTTCAACGTCAATACCTCTACTCATAAGATAAAATAATTTTTCTTCACTTAATTTAGAGACAGTCGCTTCATGTTCTAAAATTGAGCTATCATTACCAACTATATTTTTAGGAATTGTATCACTCTTAGACTTCTCATCAAGAACAAAAGTATCACATTTAATAGTACTTATACTATTCGTTGCCTTCTTGCTAATATTGACTGTACCTCGATAAGTTGCATTTCCACCATTTCTAGCGATTGATTTAGATACTATATTACTCTTGGTATGAGGTGCTAAATGAATCATTTTGGCACCAGTATCTTGGATTTGATTTTCATCACCTACTGCAATAGTTATACAAGTACCCTTAGCATAAGGACCATTTAAAATACAGGCAGGATATTTCATTGTAACCTTAGAGCCAATGTTGCCATCAATCCATTCCATATGGCCACCTTCTTCAACGATAGCCCTTTTTGTCACTAAGTTATAAATATTTGGTGCCCAATTCTGAATTGTTGTATAACGACACTTAGCATTCTTTAATACATATATCTCAACTACAGCAGCATGAAGAGAATCATCTGTATAAGAAGGAGCTGTACAACCTTCAATATATTCTAAAGATGCATCTTCATCAACTATAATAATAGTTCTTTCAAACTGACCCATTTGTTTGTTATTAATCCAAAAATAACTTTGTAAAGGGCGATCTAATTTAACCCCTTTAGGGATATATATAAAAGCTCCTCCACTCCAGACAGCACCATTTAAGGCTGTAAATTTATTTTCATCATAATCAACAATCTTATTAAAATATTTTTTAAATAATTCAGGATATTGCTTTAAAGCACTATCTGTATCTAAAAAGACAACATTTTTCTCTTGTAAATATGAAAGCATATTATGGTATATCGCTTCACTTTCATATTGAACCCCAATGCCACCTAAATATTTATCTTCAGCCTCTTGTAATCCAATGTGCTCAAAAGTTTCCCTAATACCTTGATCAACCTCATCCCAATCATGATGTACAGAATCATTAATACGTTTAAAATAAGTTATGTTATCTAAATTAATATTTAATTCAGGTCCAAAAGAAGGAAGCGGTTTGCTAATAAAGCTCTTAAATGAAGTTATCCTATAATCTGTCATCCATTTAGGTTCATTCTTTAATAAAGATATTTCTCTTACAATATCCTCTGTCAAACCTTTAGGCATTTGTTTAGTTGTCTCCATCTTTATCACCTCAAACCTCTTTTACTATTTTACTACATTCATTATATCTTTATCTACAAAATTAAGTCTAAACATATCTACAAATTATATTATTCATAAAATCACTTCATAATTATACTATATAAAAAAGAAAAGACCAAGTTCTCACTTAGTCCTTAAAAATTTTTGCGTGAATTTCTTTATTACTCAATCCTAAATTCTTTAAAATATTAATATCATCTTTAATACGGATTACAACTTCATTTCTTTTTTTATCGATAATCGACTGTATATTATCCGTTACAAAACTTCCCTTTCCAACAATAGAAACAATAACCCCTTTTCGTTCAAGTTCAGTATAAGCTCTTTGTATGGTATTAGGATTAATTCCTAAATCAAAGGCCATTTGTCTGACCGAAGGTAACTGTTCATTAGATTTTAGAATACCAGTTGCAATAAAACGTTCTATCTGATTTATAATTTGCTCATAAATAGGTACTCTGCATTGTACATCAATACTAAACATATTATATGCCTTCCCCGAACTCTATTTTAGAATTAGAATCTTGAAGAACATTTTCTTTTATTTGTTGTAACATTTCATCATAAGCATCATCCTTTGGTAAAAATACATAATACTCGTCATAAACCCATACGCTTACATATATTATTTCTTCTTCACTATACGATGAAAAATCTAAATCACCTTTTACATTATCATTTATATAGCGATACACTAATTCCATGTTTTTAGGGTTGCTCATAAATTTATGATAAAACTCCTCATAGTCATTGATTTCTTCAAATTTACTAAAATCAATAGATATACTTAATTGATTAATATTAACATTTTTATTTTTAACATTCTCTATATATAAAGTATTCTTAGTTTGCATAACGTAGTTAATTAATTTAGGATTAATCATAGTACTAACATTATAGGTTTTTACACCACCATCATATGAATATAAAGTATTTATTAAGCTATAAGTATAAGAATAACCAGCTTCATAGTCAATATAACTAGTATCTACAATATCACTAACTGTCTTATTTTGATATCCTTCTTTTATTAAATTAACTACCTTTTTAGTTTTAACGTCATCTAAATAACTATTACCTAGTTTTACACCGTAAACCTTATCATATGGAATGCTCTTGAATGCTTTAACATAATCTTGATCTTTATCTAATAATTTTATCAATTCGTCATAATCAATCTTTGTAACTGCAACATTAAAGTAATATGTTGCACCATTTTTTAGGTTGAATCTTACAGCAAACTTAGTACTTAAGTCTTTAGTTGCTATTGCTCTTTGATTATTATCATAAATTAAATCGATAATTTTCGAATCTTCTAGCTTATACTTCAAAATATCTAAATTATTTTTCAGATTATAATCAAAATACATACTAGGAGCAATACCAACACTTGCTATATCTTCTCTCTCAATAATTTTTGAGGATTCTAAATTAGTAATTTTATCTATTGTTAAATAAATAAGCATTGTTACTAAAACAAGACCTAGAAAATATATCAAAGACTTCATAAAGTTACCGCTATTGCGCCTCATGATTAAATCATAGATAATATAAATAGTAACAGTAACAGCAATCATAATGATAAGTCCAGTAACTGAACCTCCCAAACAAAAGATTGATATAGTTGCTAAAGCAAGAGGAAATAATGTTATACACTTTACTAGTTGGTGTATATTTTCGCTTTTAAAAGTTGATTCGGCCACTTCCATCTTGCGATTAACGAAGGCATATAAACCTAAGACAAAATAAATAATTGATAATATAATCATCCTTAAATTTGAAGACGTATTATAAACACTAGCTAGCTCATTTTGATATGTTACTTCATTGCTATACATTCCAAAAATGTCTCTTGGAATAACATTAATATACTTATATGGTAGTGTTTGACCATTTTCAAACATATAGGATTTTTCTACAACAAAATCATTATATATTTTAGAATCATCACATTCTTCATCATATCTATCACATACAATATGGTCATATTCATTAATTGTACCATGATATACACCACTATTATAGAAATCTCCTATATAACCAGGAATAAATAAAATAATTAATGTTAAAGCAACATGAGCTATTCTACTACCTGTTAAGACTAATGCTAAGGAAGATGCTATGAAAGTATAAGTATAGGCTATAAAAAAGGTTATAAAGAAATGAAAATACATCATCTTAGGTATAACTAAGCTAGGAAAAAAGGTACTTGATAACAGCATTAATAATGAAGTTATCAAAAATATTGCCAAAAATATTAATATTCCACCAATAATATTTGTTATAAAAATAGTGCTTCTTTTTAAAGGAAGAGCAGTAATAAAATCTACACTGTCCTTTCTAAATAGAAAATTAAACAATGTAACGGACATTGTAAACGGAATTATATACATCCCTATTATAGCCGGGATAGACAAGTCAGAAAGATTTGCAAAATATATATCTCCACCTAGTGAATTATTTAACATAAGCATAAATAGATAAGTAAATATTGGAATAATAAGCAAGAACAGATAAATTACACCTCTAGATTTTTTAAAATTTTCTAATAAATACTTTATATTAAAGAATGACACTTTCGAATTCATAACCTAACACCTCCATTTCATATATAAATATTTCTTCTAATGTAAGGGGAATAAAGTCTAATATTATAGGATTTTTCTTTTCTAAATAAACTTTTATTTTTTCTTTATTGCCTTTAAGAATAAGAGTCGTAACTGAACCTTTCTTCTTAAAACTCATAATTTCTAAATTCTTAAATTCTGCTTCATCAAAATCACCACTTAGTGATATTTGAACCTTAAACATTTCTGTCTTTAAAGTATCTACATCTCTTTCAAACAAAATTCCACCCTTATAAAGAAGTCCTAAATGATCACAAGTATCCTCTAATTCCCTTAAATTATGTGATGTTAAAATTATTGTTGTATTGTCTTTAGCAACACTCTCGCATATTATTTTCTTAACAAGATTTCTAATAACAGGATCTAAACCGTCAAAAGTTTCATCAAAGAAAAGGTATGATGCCTTAGTTGCTATAGCAACTATTAAAGCCCCCTGCCTTTTCATTCCTTTTGAAAAAGTGCTAACCTTGCGATTTATATCAAGTCTAAATAAATCACAAAGCTCTTTGAAGTAATCCATATCAAAATTATCATAGATACTCTGATAAAAGACAGCCATCTCATATAGTGAATATCCCGAATAAAAGAATAAATCGTCAGGTACAAAAGCCATCTTTTGTTTGATTAATGGATTATCAAAAGATTCCACACCATCTACTAAAATAGTACCTTCATCTTGTTTGTATATTCCCATGATAAGTCTTAGCAAAGTTGATTTACCTGCTCCATTAGCTCCTACCAAACCATAAATACTACCTTTTTCAATTTTGCAGTTTAAATGTTCTAAAACAGCAGTTTTATCAAATCGTTTAGTAACATTTGTAATTTCTATCATAAATTCCTCCTATTCTACAATACGGCTGTATTATTTGTATTAGTACACTTATCATTATATATTAGTCTTAAATTTTGTCAAGAAAAAAGAAGCTATTTTACATTAGCTTCTAACATCCATATTTGCTTTTCTAAGTAAGCTACATTATCTCCTACTATTCCACTTGTTACACTATCCCCTATTGATGAAGCATAAGCTGAAACATCAGAGGCAAATCTATGCATATATTTAAAATCATTTATTGTATTAACTAAAGCTTCATTACTGTTATATTCCTTGCTTACTGCTTCCTTTATTCCTGATAACGAATTATATTTACTTAGTGTTGCTGGATAACCACCTAATTGTCTAATACGTTCTGCGATAATGTCGTATTCAGAAGTTCCCTTCTCATAGTATTCTTGAAACTTACTATGAAGTGGAAAGAATAAAGGTCCCACAATATTCCAATGATAAATATACATATTATTTGTTAATACAGCCGTATTACTTAAAAGCTGATTTAAATATGCAACAAGTTGATTTGAATAACTATCGGTCATATAAACACCCCATTATAGAATATGCAAAGTAATGAAAAAGTCCACAAAAAAAGAATCTATTTGATTCCTTTATGCTCTACTAAGATTTTCTTTATTCCATTAACTGGTAATAAGGCACATTTTTTACGATTAGGTTGTTTATATATTTCATTATATACTATAGCTTCACCTAAATCATCAGCATTATATTTTTCTTCATTAATCATAGCTTCATACTCTCCAATTATATGAAGAGCTTCATCAACACTTTTATTAAGTAGTGTTTTAATAATTATTGAGGTAGCTGAGGTTGATATAGCGCAAGCTTCGCCATCAAATCTAATATCAGCAATAATATTACTATCAATTTTAATCATCAAATCAATATTATCAATACATGATTCATTATTCATGTTAACACGTTTATAACTATCATCAGAAACTAATCCTTTATTAAAAGGATTAGAATAGTTTTCCAATATGATTGCTCTTCTTAAATTGTTTTCCATCCTATCACCTACAATGACTCTTCTAATATTTTATCGTTATTTAAAACATTAACTAAATAATCAATTTCCTCTTTTGCATTATATAAATAAAAACTAAGGCGGCAAGTATTGTTAATACCTAAATTATCTTTTAATAATTTTGCACAATGATTACCCGCTCTAACACATATCTTATATTTATTTAAATAAACAGCTGTATCTTGGCTAAAAACTCCTTTTACATTGAAGGCAACAATACCTCCTTTAGTATCTGGGTTATATAGTTCTATGTTGTTTAATTTACGTAACTTATCTATGGCATATTTCTTTAATTTTTGATCATGAAGAGTTATCTTATCAATACCAATCGAATTAATATAATCAATAGCGGCTCCTAAACCAATTACACCTGCAATATTTGGTGTACCAGCTTCTAAACGCCAAGGTAAAGACTTTAATTCATATTCATTTAAACTGGTAAAAGATGAGTTCATTCCACCACCTACAAAAAGTGGTTTCAATTCATTAAGCAAATC
The DNA here is from genome assembly GCA_002411005.1 of Caryophanales bacterium UBA5348. Classification (GTDB taxonomy): domain Bacteria; phylum Bacillota_I; class Bacilli_A; order RF39; family UBA660; genus DHQC01. The sequence continues at coordinate 31,275 of DHQC01000015.1, forward strand.
ATATTTACCATATAAAACTCCGATCCCTGTAGGTCCCAACATTTTGTGACCCGAGAAAGCTAAAAAATCAATATTTAACTCCCTAACATCAGTCTTTGTATGGGGAACACTTTGAGCACCATCTACAACAACATAAACACCTTGTTCATGAGCATAAGAACTTATTTCCTTAATCGGTCTTATATCTCCTACAACATTAGGAATGTGTGCTAAGGCTATAACTTTAGTTTTATTTGTCATAGCTTTTTTAACATTATCAAGGGTTACCTCAAGTTTGTCATCCAAGTCGATATATTTAATAACAATACCAATCTTTTCTGCTAAAACAAACCAAGGTAAAGTAAGAGATGCGTGCTCAGCTTTAGTTATTAATACCTCATCCCCGCTTTTTAAATGATATTTAAAGAAACCATCGATGATCATATTAAGGGAAGCGGTTGCACCACTAGTAAAAATAATTTCAGCCGAATCATCAGCATTAATAAAATTTTTAACCTTTTCTCTAACAACCTCATACATTTTGTCAACTTTTAAACTAAAATCATAATCACCTCTATGAGCATTAGCGCCATAGTGTTCATAATAATCCTTTATCGCATCAATAACTGACCTTGGTTTTAAAGTAGTCGCACCGTTATCAAAATAATATATTTCATTATCTAGCATTGGAAAATCTTCTCTATTCATAATTATTACCTCCCTATTTTTTCAATTATCTTCTCAAGTTTATGTTTAACATCCTCATCCAAAGTAAATGTTTCTAACAAGAAACCTTTCATAAGAAGATAATATCCTTCCTTTGGTGGTATTCCTCTTGTTTGTAAATAAAATATTTCATCTTCACTAAAACGTCCAATAGACGCTCCATGTCTTGCTTCAACCATATATTCATCAATAAAAAGATTTGGTTTTATAATACTAGTACCATTACCCATCGTCATTATTTTATTATCCTGATTTAAAACACTATCACACATACCACGTTTAACAAAACCATTAACAAGTAGCTCTATAGAACCAGAGTCAAATGTTACACCATGATTATAAATATTACTAATAGTATTCTTATTATTATGATTAATATTAATGTTATATTTTTGAGTTGAAGAACTCATGACACTTAAATTAAATAGAACTTCTGCAGCAAAGCCATCTAAATTAATTGAGACATCTTCATTATACTCATTCATATAATAAAACTTATTAATAATAACTTTACTATTATTACTTATTATATATTTATATTTTGAATCCCGACTTATTTTATCATCTTTTATCTCTAAAAGAGAAACAGAAACGTTATCATCAACCATAATTAATACTTTTTGATAGATATTATTAATTATCATTATAGACTCAGAACATTTATTAGTAACATTTATATTTAGAGTATCTCCCTTAATAGTTACAGTTGTTCCTGCCACATCGTTTTGTATTTTATTTTTTGCTAGTACTTCTATTTTATTCATCATTTTCATTTTCCTTTATAGCATCTTCACCAACTAAATCGTTTGTTGTGTTAAAAGTAAAATCAAAACCGTGCTTCTCAAGTTCTAAAGCAAGCTTATAATCACCTGTTTTAACAATCTTACCTCCAGTCATTATATGAACATATAAAGGTTTAATATAATCAAGTATTTTTTGGTGATGGGTGATAATAATAACCGCTGTATCAGGATAATCATTTCTATAATCATTAATATTTTCAGCAACAATTCTTAAGCTATCAATATCGAGTCCCGAATCTATTTCGTCTAAAATAATTAGTTTTGGTTCTAATAATTTCATTTGGAGGATTTCGTTTTTCTTACGTTCACCACCTGAAAAACCAACATTAACTGAACGATGAATCATATTTTTATCCATTTTTAAATCATTCGTTATAGCTTCCGTTTTTTTAGCAAACTGATAAAGATTTAATTTACCTTCATTTTTTATACTTAGAGCGGTTCTTAAAAAATCTGAATTTGAGACACCTTCTATTTCCATTGGAGATTGCATTGCAAGAAAAATACCCAATCGGGCTCTCTCGTCTGTTTTTATATCCTTAATATCTTGACCATCAAAAAGAATTGAACCATTAGTAACTTTATAATGTTGATCCCCCATAATTGTTTTCGATAATGTAGATTTACCACTACCATTAGGACCCATTATAACATGAATTTCTCCCGGTTTAATTTCGAGGTTATAATTATTTAATATTTGTTTATCATCTATCATTACACTTAAATCATCTATTTTTAATAACATTCAAACGCCCTCTTTCGTGTTTTAATTTTATCATCTATTGACTAAAGTTACAAGATAAAAAAAAGTCAGTTATTTGAACTAACCAGATTATTTAATTATATTTTGACAACTATTATATATCTACAATAATCTTTGTATATTCTGACGAAAGATTTTTACTTTTGCTTGTTCCGATATTTCTGCATCCCCTACTATAGCTAAATCTCTATTGTATGAATAATCCTGTTTTTGATCCTCATAATATATTTTTCCATAAGGATAATCACTTCCATATATAATTCGATCTTCACCAACAATAGCGATTGCTTTCTCTACCGCCGTTTTTTCACCAATAGTAGAAGTCTCAAAGTATACATTATTAAAAGAACTTAATTTAGACACCACTTCTAAGATGCCATTCATTGTATACAATTCATTTCTACCCATATGTGCTAAAATTAGTTTTATTTTAGGAGCATATTCTAGTATTTGTTTTACTTGTTCTGGTTTGTTTTTAAATAATGCATGTAAAATTAGTGAACAATTATAAGCTTCTAGTATTTGAAAATATTTTTTAAGATCTGAAATATTTAATTGCTCATATAACAAATGTAATTTTGCACCTTTAAAGCCTTTATTTAGATTTTCTTCCAAATTTTTATTTAATCTACAAAAAGGTATAATGCGATCTGGGTATTTAAGATACTCTTCATATATATAGTTATTCGAATTATCAACGTCTATTCTCATATGTGGCACAGCAAAAGCGATAGATTTATCAACATTATTATCATCCATTATCTTAATAAATTGTTCTGCTTCGTTTTTCATTCTAAAAACAGATTCTTTTGCCTGTTCAGACAAAAAAGGAGAATATTTCCCAGTACCAAAATGTACATGAGCATCAATTATTTTATACATTTATACCCCTCCTTAACTTTCTATAAAAATATATATATCAAGAAATATTTTTTACGTGTATTATACTAAAAAGATACAATATGTCAATCTTTTTGGTTTTATCAATGCAAAAGAACCAGATAAATATGATATAGTATAATAAGGAGATGATATTATGGACTGCATTTTTTGCAAGATTATAAATGGAGATATTCCTTCATATACGATATATGAAGATGATATGGTTAAAGTGTTTTTAGATGCAAATCCCCACTCTAATGGCCATATGCTTATTATATCTAAAGAACATTTTTTAGATATAATGGATATTGAGAAAGATGTGCTAACTTATATTTATAAAGACATCACACCAAAAATGTATAAATTATTACAGGACAAATTAGGGATTGATGGTTTGAAAATTTGTCAAAACAACGGTATAGCTCAAGAAGTAAAACATTATCATGTTCATCTTATTCCAACTTATAAACAAAGGTATGAACTACTTGATATTAAAGAGATTTACGGAAAATTAGTATAAAAAAGAGATTTTTATCTCTTTTTTGGTTTATACTTTAAAGTCATAGCACGATCTTGATCATTATACATTAAATTTCTAGGTACATATGTATTATTAAGTGTTGCTATATTCAAAATATCATTTAAATTATAAGCATCCATATTAAAGGTCGTTATACGGGCTTCAATTACTTCACCATAATTGGTAATAACATCCCCGACCATTTCATTGTATTTAGGACTATAAATAATAGTTGCTTGGTTTCCTGTCCAACTCTTTTGTAGATTGCGATCTTCTTCAGAAAAAACAGCTGGATAAATACCATGAGAATGATAGCAACCAATTAGCATTATATTTCTGCCTAAATTACGTTGCTCATATAAATAATTTTTTGCACGTAGGAAATATGAAAGTCCAAAAGTAAAACTACTATCAGTTCCAAACAACTTTTCATAATATACATCCGTTACAATTACTTCTATACCATCCTGTGTTTTTTTAGTGCAACCGTATAAATATCCACCACATTCAAGTTCACTATTAATAAATGTGTGATTTATAATTGCTTCAAAGACTGTTTCATGTAGTTTAATTACTGCTTTCACCTAATCACCCCAAGTAAGAGTTATTCTATATGCATAAGGAAAATTTGTCAAATAAAATAAAAAAGAGGTGCGCCTCTTTTTTATTAGCAAATAACAGATCCTAAGATTATTGCTAAAAGAATATATAAAACTAAAATAATAATATATCCGGTATTTCCACAAGGGTTACCACAAGGATTACTACAAGTCATTTATTACACCTCCTTACTAATTAATTAATTAGATCCATGCACCTATGACAATTACTAAGAGAATAAATAATACTAATACGATAGCAGATCCAGTAACATATGAACTTCCCATAAATTCAATCCTCCTTTTTATCTTTTCACAATATTGTATGGTAAAGTCGTGATAAGTGTGATTACTTATAACTAAATTCTTGTATTTTAAAGCAATATTTGTTATGATTGATGTGTTATTAAAAGAGGAGGATATAAATAAATATGAAAAAAACACTGATAATTAGTTTATGCTTAATAACAACTTTAGTTACAGGATGTGGTAAAGTTGCACAGTTAGAAAATGGTGAAGAAGTAGTTGCTGTTATTGATGAAAAGAATATAACTGCTGATGAATTATATACTGCAGTTAAGGATAAATATGCTAGAGATGTTTTAATTGATATAGTAGACCAAACAATATTAAATAAGGTTTATAAGACTGATGATACTATGACTACAGCTGTTAATAATGAAATTGGTTACTATAAAGAACAATTAGGTGAAAATTTTGGTTCTTATATTAAAAGTCAACTTGATTTAAACAGCGAAGAAGAATTAAATGAATTTCTATTATTAAACTATAAGAGAAATTTAGCTACTAAGGATTATGTTAAAACAACTATTAGTGATGAAGAAATTAATACTTATTACGAAGAAGAAACAGTTGGAGATATTAAGGCAAGTCATATTTTAATTAAACCTAAGGTAACTGAAAACATGGCTGACACAGATATAACTATTGCCGAAGAGAAAGCTCTTACAAAAGCTAAGGATATAATTGCTAAACTAAATGCAGGTGAAGATTTTGCAGAGTTAGCAAAAGCAAATTCAGCTGATGGTAGTGCAGAAAAAGGCGGAGATTTAGGTTGGTTTAATAAAGGTGATATGGTAAGCGAATTTGAAGAAGCAGCTTTTGCTCTTGCTAAAGGTAAATATACGCCTGATCCTGTTAAAACAACTTTTGGTTATCACATTATTTTAAAAACAGATGTTAGAGATAAAAAAAGCTTAGAAGACTCTAAAGAAGAAATTATTAAAGATATAACAGATGATAAATTAGCTGAAGAAAATAGTATTCTTCCTTTCCAAGCGTTAAATGAACTTAGAAAGAAATACAAACTTAACATTCAAGATTCAGAATTAAAGAAACAATATGATTCTTATATGAAAGAACTTTTAACAGAGAATTAAAATAAAGGAACTATTAATAGTTCCTTTATTTTTCAATATTATTTAAATCAGAAGTATCATAACCTTTTTGATACAAATGTTGTTTAATAGTCATATCAAGTTTATAACCACTATATTTATTGGAGTATTTCTTATATAATTTTTGATACTCTTTTTCAATATTAGTATTACTTCTAAAATTATGATTATTAAGTTTCTCTAAAACCATATTTCTGTCATATCCTAAATTAATCAAATAATTTAATATCTTATTTTTTAACATATTACCTGTATATTTACTTTTTAATTTCTTTTGTTTAGTAATTAACTTATCAAGTTTATCACTTATTTGATGTTCATCAACATTTACTAATACTTCTTTAATAATATTATCATTGATTTTAAAACTATTGAGAGCTGTTTCTATTTTACCTACTCCATCGTTACTTAAGTTCAATCTATCATTAACATATGCTTTAGCAAAAGCTAAATCATTAATATAACCTTCTCTTTCTAATTTTACTATTACTTCGTCGATAAGTGATTCATCAAATTTCTTGTTCGCTAAATGTTTTCTAATTTCCTCTCTGCTTCTCATTCTTACATTTATATAATCTAGAGCTAAATGATAAGGTGTTGCTTTATAATTATCTGAATTAATTTTTTCTAACAACTTAGAATCTACATTTTTACCAGCTAAAATAAGATTATTTATTATAACCTCTTCGTATAAAACTAAATTGCTATTATTATCAAATGTCACTTTGTACTTTCCTTTTGACATTTTTTTTATTTTTAAAACTTTCACGATATCACCTCTATCTAGATTATATCATTACAAAAGAAAAAACTTAACACTATTTTATATGTATTAAGTTTTCGGCTATTTCTTCTAAAGCTTTACTTAAAGTCGTTTTTGAAGAGCTTGTTTTTTCATTTATTTGAACATAACCTGTTTCGGCTATTTGTCTAGATCTAGCAGCCGCTACAGTAACCAGTGTATATTTTGAATCCACAATACTTAACAACTTATCAATTGAAGGATAAATCACGTTTTATCACACTCCCTACTATTAACATATACAAAAAATCAAGTGATTGCAAGGGAAGCGCTGTTTGTTTGACAATTCTAGACAACATTTTCTATTAATAAACGAAATTCTCTACTTAGCTTGATACCAGTTCTTTCCGAAATTGGTTTCAACTTTTAGTGGTACATCTAGTTCATAACAATTTTCCATTAAGTCTGTAACAATTTTAAAAACTCTGTCTTTTTCATCATTTGCAACATTCAATATAAGTTCATCATGCACTTGCATAATCATTTTACTCTTTAAACCAAGTTTTTTAAATTCTCTATATATATCAATCATTGCTTTTTTAATAATATCAGCACTACTACCTTGAACAGGTGTGTTCAAAGCCATTCTCTCACCTTGTTGTCTAATCATATAATTTTTATTATTTAATTCATCAATAACTCTCTTACGATTCATGACCGTTTTAACATAACCAGTTGCATAAGCATCTTTTATCATACTATCCATATACAATTTAATACCTGGATATGTATCAAAATACTTTTCAATAAACATTTTAGCTTCTTTCATATCTATATCTAAACCCTCTGATAAACCAAAACTACTTATGCCATATAAAATACCAAAGTTAACAGCTTTAGCTTTTCTTCGCATTTCACTATTTACTTCACTTTCACTAACTTTGAAGATATCCATCGCTGTCTTTGTGTGAATATCCATGCCTTGTCTAAAGGCATCTATTAAATTCTTATTTCCTGATAAATGAGCAAAAATACGGAGCTCAATTTGAGAATAATCCGCCGACATAATTTCATGACTCTTACTAGGTAAGAAGGCTTTACGAATCAAACGACCATAATCATACCTTATAGGTATATTCTGTAAATTAGGTTCAGATGAAGATAATCTACCTGTTCTTGTTAAAGTTTGATTATAAATTGTATGAATCTTGTTATCGGACATGATACATTCCATAAGTCCTGTTACATATGTACTCCTTATTTTAGATAACATACGGTGTTCTAAAATTTTATTAATAATTGGATGCTCATTTTTTATCTTTTCCAATATATCTTTACTAGTTGATACATTTTTTTTAGCATTTCCCGGATAAGGAATAGCAAGTTTAGTAAATAAAACCTGTCCTAATTGCTTAGGAGATGAAATGTTAAAACTAAAACCTGCCAAGTTATAAATATCTCTCTCTAAAAATTCTAATTTGATATTTATTTCTTCCCCCATATCTATTAATGTCTTTTTATTAACTGCTACCCCTGTATATTCCATATCAGCTAAAACAAAAGCTAAAGGAAGTTCTATATCATTATATAAAGGCATACAATCATCTTGTTTTAATTCCTCCATAAAACGTTCTTTAGTTTCAAATATAAATTTAGCTTTTCTAACACACATATCAGCTACAACATTCTCGTCTACCTTTTTAGCTTTACCTATAACTTCATAAAAAGGAATATCATAACCTAACTGATTACCTAAATATGCAATATCGTCTTTAACATTATAATTTAATAAGTATGCAGCAAGCATTGCATCAAAATCAATATTATCCATTTCAATATCTTGATACTTTAAAGCAATCGTCATTTTCTTTAAGTCGTAAGTATACTTCTTATTTTTAGTTAGAAAAGAAGGTTTTTTCTTTAACACTTCAAAAGGAACATAAAAAGCATCACTCTCATTATAAACACCCATACCTAAAACTTGTCCCTTATGATAATTAGTTCCTAAGACTTCTAGATAAACACCAATGTTTCCGTCAATCTTAACATCTTCAACATCTTTGATTATTTTAACATCCTTAATATCGATTGTTGATTTTGCCTTTAAACCCTTAAGCAAAGAATAGAATTCTAATTCTTCATATGTATTAATTAGTTCATTAATATTTGGTTCTTTATATTTTATATCATTCAAATCAGCCTCAAGTGGAACTTCCTTATATATAGTCGCTAACTGTTTACTCATAAAAGCACTATCTTTATCTGCCATCAATTTTTCTTTTACTTTTCCACTAACCTTATCAATGTTTACATATATTCCTTCGACACTATCAAACTCTTGTATAAGCTTTAAAGCTGTTTTCTCACCAATTCCCTTTACTCCAGGAATATTATCAGAAGGATCACCTTGAAGCCCTTTTAAGTCAATCATCCTGATAGGTTCAACGCCATAAGTTTCTATAAAAGTATCTCTATTCATCCTAATAGAATCTTGTGTCTTTAAAAGTTTAACTTCTATTCTATCGTCAATAAGTTGCAATAAGTCCTTATCACTACTAACAATAAGACCTCTAAACTCCTTAGTATTTGAAATCATTTTACTAAATGTTCCAATAATATCATCAGCTTCATAGCCTTCTGCCTCATAATATTTAATTCCCATATTATCAAGTATTGTTTTTGCAACACCAAATTGAGCCCTAAGCTCATCTGGCATTTCAATACGTCCCGCTTTATAATTTTCATAACTTTCATGTCTAAATGTTTTTCCTTTATCAAGCGCAACCATTATATAATTTGGTTTTTCTTCATTAATAATTTTATTTATCATATTAACAAAACCGAAAAGTGCATTAGTTGGAAAACCTTTAGAATTCTTCATCATATTTCCAGAATAAGCCGTTGCATAATAACTTCTAAACAATAAATTATTTCCATCAATTAATATAGCCCTATTTTGCATCAGTTTTCACCAACCTATCTATGATACCCAAATCATATAATTCTTCTTTAGTTATAATCTTTCTATCATAGGCCTCATGAACTTTAATAACTTCCTCATCACTTACAAAATAAATTCTATCACTTTTTAAACAATTAAAATAATATTCATATGTTTCATCACTTGCCAATATTTCAATTGCTTCTGCACAAGCAAGCCCCTTTTGCTCAATTATGTCATATATTCTATACTGTTTGTAATGAGCTTTAGGTTCTAGTCCCACAAACAAATGATCACCGTTCTTTAATTTAAATCCAAAAACTATTACAAGTATAACAAGAATAACTATAATTCCATACAAAAACTTTTTTTCCAATTTGGACACCTCCACACTATAAACATTATACCATTTTTTGCTTCTTTTATAAACCCTATTGCAGTCAAAAGTCAGAGGAGGAAAATACTGCCACGATTAAAAAATAGCGTGATAACACACTATTTAGTTAGAAACCTCTTCCGCCCCCTCCGCCGCCTCCGCCACCAAAGCCGCCACCGCCAGAAAAGCCACCTCCACCACCAGAGCTAGACGACATATTACTTTCGGCAATTTTAGAAACAGAAGCTGTTCTTGCAGTATTAACAGTACTCATTAAACTTGCCGAAAAATAATGATCAGAAAATAAAATAGGATATAACGACATATCATTGTTAATATTCATATCTTTAATCTTTATTTCCATAGCTTTATATACTTTTTTGGCAATTCCAAAAACAGTCGCATAAACTAAATACTTTTCCCATAAAACTATTTCAGGTAATTGTTTCTCTTCAAATCTTCCAAAATCTAATAAGAACTTTTTGAAAGCTTTCCATTTAACAAAATGATCATTACCCTTAACCGTCCTTTTAACAAATAAGATTGTATAAATTAAAAGCACTATTGCGATAATCAAAGTCATAATTGTTAGAGGATGAACAATCATTAAATACATCGCTATAATAAATATACCAAAACCTAACACACAATATAAACCACTTTTTATTTTAAAACCTAAAGACTCCTCATAGAACTCTTCACGTACACCATTCATTTCAGCAAGTGTTAACCATTTATCATATTTCTCCATAAATGTTTTAGCACTGGCCTCTGTTTTAGAAACCTTCTTAATATCTTCTAAAGCTACTTCCTTACCGTTACCTAAATCATTTATAAACCAGTCAACTATAAAAGCCTCATCCGCTGTAAGTTGATTCCGAGCCAAGTCTTTTTTTATTAAAACATACTGTTTTTTCATTTTAGTTGAGGGTTGTTCTCTTACCTCAAAGCCTTTTTTTCTAATAATATCTAAAATCATCGCAGATAAAGATACTGTCGTAACTTTCCTCTTCATCAAGTATTCAACAACCTCAGGACCATATTCAGCAGGAAATTCACGGTGATATTCTAATTTAAAATCAGATACATGTTCTTTATCATATTTTCTATAGGCATAGATCGCTAAAATTATGGCTCCAACAATCCAAAAGCCACTCAAACCCAATATTCCATAATAAATGATTCTTGCTTTTTCTCTTTCCTTGTTAGCTTCTTCTGCTCTTAATTCTTCTTCAACTAATATAGATTGAAGCCCATCCTCAAAAGATAGTTTACTACCATACGGTACAACATCTTTATCAAATGTTGCTCTTATATCCACTAAATTATTAGCATATAAATCAGTTATAATAGCAGTAATCGTTTTATTACTTTCTTTTGAAATATTTCCTTCTAAAGGTCCATGAGCCCATACCCTTAAATCACTAGATTCTTTTTGTAAATTAACGGTTATTTTGACATCTTTTATATCATCATCAAAATTATTCCCGATAAATGTCCAATACAATTCAGCTACATCATTATGAATAACAATAACATCACTCAATAGATACTCAATATAAAATATCTTTGTACCGGAAGGACTGTAATTATACATTGTTAATGTTCGAATAGCAGCACTTTGTTTATTCGTATAAACAAATGAATCACCTAAGTTAGCAAATTCCTGTTCCTTAAAACACTGTAAAGAGTTATCTAACGAATCAAATGATCCTTTACGGTTAACGGACAAGTCACATACTTTAACAAGTTGAAGATTAGATGCATCATATAAGGAATATTCACCTTTATATGATAAATCCCTAATATATCCATTAAAAGAGCCAGTCAAAACAATTTGTTCTTTAACCAGCATATCCCCATTCGTTTGAATAGTTGCATCTATATACAAACCATCTACCTTATAATTTGGTTCTAAGGCATCAACACTAAATGGAGCAAATAACAAAATTGTCATTAACAAAAATATCTTTTTCATTGCAACCTCTTTCCAAAAAAAACTTGAACAAGTCAAGTTTTATTTCTTAAATGATACTGTTGGCGCTACTTTGTCTTGTTCATCAGTTTCAAAGAAAGCCTTTTGTTCAAAATTGAACATCCCTGCTACAATATTACTTGGGAATGTTTCTAACTTGTTTTTATAAGTTAAAACACTATCATTATAAAATTGACGAGCATAAGCAATCTTTTCTTCTATACCACTTAAATCACCTTGTAATTGTAAGAAATTTTGATTAGCTTTCAAATCAGGATAAGCCTCAGCTACAGCAAATAATCTACCTAAAGCTTGAGTTAATTCCCCTGATGCTTTCATTTCAGCTTCAGGTGTAGCAGCATCTTTAAAATTATTACGAGCTTTTACAACGTCATCTAATGTATCTTGTTCATGAGATGCATATCCTTTGACTGTTTCAACTAAATTTGGGATTAAATCTGCCCTTCTTTTAAGTTGAACATCAATTTGAGCCCATTGATCAATTACCATATTTCTAAATTTTACTAATCCATTATATGTTCCAATTACATACAAAATAAGTAATAATACAATAACTCCTACAACGATTAAAATAATTGTTCCTGTTTCCATTTTGAAACACCTACCTTTACTTATTTGTATGATAACACATTTTTACTTATTTGCATATAATTTATTTAACTATTTATACATATTTAACCGCTTTTAAACCAAACTATTTATGGGTGATAAAATGAATATTGATATAAGATCATACATTAAAACAAATTTTAATAATTCAACAAAAAGCGATATAAAAAAGAGTGTTGAAGAAGCTATAAAAAAGGGAGACGATATAACGCTCCCTGGTTTAGGTTTCTTTTTTGAAATTATTTGGAATACTAGTGATGAGGATAACAAGAACAAAATCTTAAATACCCTCGAATCATATTTTAAATAATTATTTATTACGTAAAACACCTTTTAGTTTAGTTTCTACTTCACTAATAATATTGTTTAGTAAAGCATTAACCTCATCATCGGTTAATGTTTTATTTGTGTCCATAAACGTTAGTGATAAAGCGATTGATTTTGAATCATCATCAATTTTATCTCCAATATAAACATCAAATACATCTACATCTTGCAGAATTTTTCCACCTTTTTTTCTAATAACTTTTATAATATCCTTCGCCTCAACATCTTTTTTAAAAATAAAAGCAATATCCTTGGTTATAGATGGAAATTTAGAAGTTTCTTTATACTTAAGGCCACCCGTATTATGAGAAAATAATCTATTAGTACTAAATTCTCCAACAAAGATTGGTAATTTATTGATACTAGGATGAACAGTTCCAAAGTAACCAATAAATTCATTGTCAACGATTACTTCAGCTGATATTCCAGGGTGCATTTCATTAGGTATATTAGTACCTTTTTGAACAGTATAACGTCCATTTAAACCAAGATAATCTAACAAGTTTTCCACAATACCTTTGACAACATAAAAATCAATTTTAATGTTTCTGTTTTGCCAATTGTTATTGATATAATTACCAAACATTGCAAAACTTAATTTAGTATCCTCAATATAATCCTCATTCTTTTTATAATAAACATTACTGATTTCATAAATGTTTATATCCTTAGCATTTCTTGCTAAATTGTAATCAACTACTTTTAATAATGAAGGAATTATAGATTGACGAAATACACTCTTATCTACACTCAATGGTAATTGTAAAAGAAGCTCTTCATTTTTATTATATTTGAATAAATTACTTTCTTCTTTACTAATAAGCGAATAAGTTCTAACCTCATTTAATCCTAACGATCTCATACGATTTGAGATTTGTTTACAAAATGAGGTTTTAGGATTATAACCTCCTTGTTTCATTGGAGCGATTGGTAACTTTTGAACAATTTTATCATATCCATATAATCTTCCAACTTCTTCAATTAAATCTTCTCTAATCGATACATCCATCCTACGGTTTGGTATTACAACATTATATACGTTATCTTCTTCTATTACTTTAAAATCTAACTTTTTAAAAGAAGCCATTATATCTTCATGTTTTAAAACCATTCCTAAAACAGCATTAATCTTATCCCTAGAGACAGATGCTGTTTTCGGTGTTTTATCAACTACATCATAACTAACATGACCTTCCATTACTGTCCCTGATGCATATTTCTCAAGCAAATAACAAGCTCTTTCTAATGCTTCTTCAGTATATTCATAATTTAAACCTTTTTCAAAACGAAGAGAGGCCTCACTTCTTAAATCTAGTCTAATTGAAGTATATCTTATATTGTAAGGATTAAACATTGCACTTTCAATTAAAATATTTTTAGTATTAGAATCAACTTCACTACTAGCTCCACCCATAACACCTGCTATACCTAAGGTATCATTACCATTAGTTATAAGAACATCATCAGCAATTAGCTTTCTTTCTTTACCATCAAGTGTTACCGTTTTCTCTCCATCAGTAGCCATACGAACAACTATTTTATCTCCCACTTTATCTTTATCATAAAAGTGAAGTGGTTGACCATATTCAAGCATTATATAATTACTAATATCTACAACATTATTAATAGATCTCATACCAGCTGAAGTTAATCTATTTTTAATAAAGGCTGGAGATTCACCAATGACTACATCTTTTACAATCCTTGTTTTAAACATTGTACAATTATCAGTCTCTACCTCAACCCCAAAGACATCTTTTATGTTTTCTTTTGATGGAGTTGTTTTAGTTTCTGGCAAAGTAACTGTTTTACCAAGAACAGCTGCTGTTTCGTAAGCAAAACCTAAATGACATAAGCAATCATTTCTGTTAGGATTTAAGTCTAATTCATAAATAATATCATCAAGGCCTAAATATGCTAGTGGATCACCGCCAACTTCTGCATCTGCGGGTAAAACATGTATCCCTTTATCATAATTAGCCTCTTTGTCTTCTAAACCAAGTTCATATAGAGCACAAATCATACCAACTGATTCAACCCCACGAATAGTAGCTTTCTTTATTTCGAAGTCGCCTGGTAATATAGCACCTACTTTAGCAACAATAACTTTTTGACCTTTATCAGCATTAGAGGCCCCACATACAATTTGTAATACCTCAGTACCTATATTTACTGTGCATACATTTAAATGGTCAGAATTAGGATGATCTGTGCGATTCTCAACATAACCTATTACCAAATTTTTTATGTTAGTTCCTTTAATTCCCTCAACATTTACACCAGCTTTAGTTATTTTTTCAGCTACTTCTACTGCATTTTCATCTTTAACATCAACATAATCATTAAGCCAATTTAAACTAATCCTCATTTTATTCACCACCCTTTTTATCAAACTGCACAATACTACGTAAATCATTATTATAAAATGTCCTTATATCAGTAATACCATATTTAAGCATTGCAATACGTTCAACACCCATTCCAAAAGCAAATCCAGTATATAATTCAGGATCATAGCCACTCATTTTTAAAACATTAGGATGAACAACTCCAGCTCCACCTATCGTAATCCAACCTGTTCCTTTACAAATATTACATCCCTTACCACCACAATTAAAACATGATGTGTCAAGTTCAACTGAAGGCTCCGTGAATGGATAGAAAGATGGTCTAAAACGAGTTTCTCTACTTTTACCAAATAAATGTTTAGCTAGGACATCAAAAGTCCCCTTTAAATCAGCTAAAGAGATGTTTTTATCAACAACTAATCCCTCAATTTGAGTAAATTGATGAGAATGAGTTGCGTCATCACTATCACGGCGGAATGTTTTACCAGGACATAAAATCCTAATAGGTTCTTTTTTATCATTAGCGAGCATCGTTCTTACTTGAACAGGAGAAGTTTGACTACGAAGTAGCATCTCTTCTGTTATATAAAAACTATCCTGAGCATCCCTTGCAGGATGACCCTTAGGTAAATTAAGCATTTCAAAATTATATAAATCTTGTTCTACTTCAGGTCCTTCAACAATGTCATATCCCATTGAAATGAATAATTGTTCAATATCCTCAATCGTTCTTTCAAGTGGATGTGCACTACCAATTGTTATATTTGTACTTGGCAAAGTAACATCAATAGCGTCACTCTCTAATTTAGAATTAATAACATCCAACTCCATCTTAACCCTTAAAGAATCAATTGAATCATTAATGTAATTTCTTAATTCATTTAGTGAAGCTCCCATTTCTTTTCGTTCAGCCTCATCAAAAGAACCAAGAGATTTACTAAGTTCTGTAATTTCACTTTTCTTCCCCAGATAAGTTATTTTCAAATCATTTAATTCTTTTAAATCAGTAATTTCATTTAATACCGAATCAAAACTTAACCTCAATTTTTTTATTTTTTCTTCTTTTTCCATTTTATCCTCCTATAAAAAAAGCCCTTATATAATATAAGGACGAATTATCGCGGTACCACCTTAGTTCACAACATAAATGTTATGCTCTCATTCTCTTAACGCGAGTAACGTTATACTTTTGGGCATAAAGCTAAAAAGTGAATTCATAAATATTTATTCCTGGTTTGCACCAACCACCAGTTCTCTTTAAATAAATCTATTTATTACTACTCTTTTATTACCGCTATATACAAGTTATTTAAATTATAACACATATCTTTAATTTTAGTATACTTATTTTATACACATCAATAATAAAAAGAGCCAGAATAGCTCTTTAATGTTTATAATTTTCTTTAAAAGCATCTTCCATAATTCCTGTGATATAGCTTCTATTTGGATAAACATCAATTAATTCATCTTTAAAAGATGCCGCTACAAGCGAAGTCCTAAAATACTCAAGATTATTTATTAATAAGTTATAATCCAAAACAAGAGAGTCTGACGAACAATATTGATAAATAAAAGCTATTAAAGACCTAGTATTGCAATCTCTAAATGGGTGAATATGCCACAAATTAATTATTATTGTTACAATCTGATCAAGTTTTTCATCCATAGATAAATCTCTCAATCTAATATCTTTCATATATCTAAAAACACTTTTAACACTACAATCAATCTTTTTATAAGTTTCATATTGCAAACTTAAACCTTTTAAAGTAAGTTCTGATCTTTCAATGTCAATAAGACGATATTTTCCAGCCCAAGTATATAATGGATTATATAGAACATTATGAACATGACACATATATTCTGGTTCGGCACTAAAATCATTTTTCCTTTGTAATTCTTTAAAGCCTGCTTCAAAATAATAACGCTCTGCAGCTTTACTTTCCTCACAATCAATAATATTAAGTTTGTTTTTTAATACTCCGTGTTTATTATCAAAATAAAAATCGATCATAATATCACCTGCAGTTATGTATTATATACCTCTATTTTGAATAATGCAACTTATAACCTCCTTTGCCATCATCAAAGCCTATTACACCATTTATTATTAACATAAAAGCCGAAATATAAATAATTGTTTTTAAATCAAAGCCTATCAAGACAAAAATAAAAGTAATTATGATACGGCTTATATTTTGTAGACCCTCAATTGCAACAGTATATCCTAATCCCTCATATTGATGTCCTAAGGCATACAAATTACGATGAAAGGCAACATCATACATTTTATCAATAAGCCCTTCTGCTAAACCAACAAGCAACATTATTCCTACATCTGTAACATTTGCCTTAAATAAGTATACAACAGCACCTAAAATTCCTGATACAATTAAATAATCTTTCTTATCCCGATCCATTCGCCTGGCAAAGAAATAAACAAAGAACATACTTGCAACACCAACCGATATATTAAATATACCGATATATTCATAATCCTGTTTAATATATATAAATAAAAATAAAGGAAATAAATATCTGCTTACCATTCTAAATTGGGCTAATATCATAAACCAAAAACTTCTAATTGGCATAGAAGTAAGTACCTTAATACTACTTTCAATGACTCCTAAATTAACATACCTCTTACGCTCTTTAATATAAAAAAGAGGTATAACACTTATCGCATAAAGAAAAACAATAATTATAAGAACTAATTCCATACTCAGATTATTCATAAACCAACCACCAGCATACGAAACAGGTATAATCGCTAAAGTACTAAAGATGATAATATTCCCCACTTCATCAGCCAATTCTTTCTTAGGTAATACCTCTAAAGCATAATAATGTCTAGATAACCAATACACATGCGTACTAACTGCATGAAATAATGCAAAGAGAAACAAACTAATAATATTTAAATCAGCAATCAATAAAAAATAATAAGCAATCCCTATCGAAAAAGAGGTTACAATCATTGTCCATTTAAAAGTTATCTTTTTACCAATATGGCCAAGTGGTGCATTGAGTAAAAAGCATAAAGAATAATTTAACAACAAAAAAATTATAATATATTTAACTTCTAATCCCCTATTGTATAAAATAATAGGAATAAAACAATCAATTAACGATCTAGCTAAAGTTGATAAGAAAACAAATATATTAAATATTTTTTCTCGATTCATTTAATCACCTACTTTTTTAGTATGGCAAAAAATGATATACTTATGTCAGGTGATCAGATGAATCCTTTTATATATTCGAATGACAATAAACGATATCACACATTAAATTATTATTATAAAAAGCTTTTTAATACAAGAGTATCTAAGATAAGTTTAGATGCTCATTTTACATGTCCTAACTTAGATGGAAAAGTAGGATTTGGAGGTTGTATATATTGTAAACAATCCCCTAATCCAAATAATTTAATTGAACAATTTGAGATACAAAAAAGAATAATAGACCATAAATGGCCCAACAGTAAATATATTGGTTATTTTCAATCAAACACTAACACTTATGCTACTTTAAATATTCTAAAAGATAAGTACGAGTCCGTCTTAAATCTTCCTAATATAATTGGTCTAAACATTTCAACAAGACCTGATTCTATTAACGATGACGTTTTAGAATATTTAGAAGAATTAAACAAAAAGACGTATTTAACAATCGAATTAGGCCTTCAAACAATTCATGAGAAGACTGCTAAATTAATCAATCGCTGCCATACTTTAGAATGTTTCACCGAAATGGTTACTAAATTAAGAGAAAAAAATATAAACATTGTTGTTCATATTATTAATGGTTTGCCCTATGAAACAGAAGATATGATGTTGGAAACAGTTAAATTTTTAAGTAAATTAGATATCCAAGGAATAAAAATTCACATGCTACATATCGTATCTAATACACCATTAGAGCATCTTTATAATAAGCAAAAATTTCACATTCTAACATTAGAAGAATATATAAGTATTGTTTGTAATCAACTAGAACTTTTACCTGCTAATATAGTTATTCATAGATTAACAGGCGATCCAATTAAAGAGGATTTGATTCAACCACAATGGGTTATAAAAAAAGTAAATGTCTTAAACGGAATTGACAAAGAATTAGCAAAGAGAAATACTTATCAAGGCATTTTTGCAAAGGGAAAACAAAAAGTTCAATAATTTGAACTTTTATTTTTTTGTTTTATCCATCATTTCAACTGCTGAAGTTACAAACGTTGCCATATTTTGTAATTCTGCAGGAATGATTATTTTAGTTGATTGACCATCTGCTACTTTAGCAAAAGTTTCAAAACTCTTTAATGCTAAAACTGCTTGATCAGCCTTGGCATCTTTTAATAGTGTTAATCCTTGTGCCGTTGCTTCTTGAACCTTAACAATTGCTTCAGCTTCACCCTCAGCTTCCCTTATTTGTACTTCTTTATTAGCCTCCGCTACTAAAATAGCACTTTCTTTTTCACCTTCAGCTCTAAGTATTGCAGCTCTTTTTTCACCTTCAGCTCTAATAATCGCTTCACGTCTTTCACGTTCAGCACGCATTTGCTTCTCCATAGCTTCTTGAATATCGTGTGGAGGAAGAATGTTTTTAACTTCTACACGATTCACTTTAATTCCCCATGGATCAGTTGCTTCATCTAAGATTAATCTCATTTTAGTATTTATAACATCTCTAGATGTTAAAGTTTGATCTAATTCTAAATCACCAATAATATTACGTAGCGTTGTTGCTGTTAGGTTTTCAATAGCATTTATTGGATTTTCTACACCATAAGTATATAATTTAGGATCAGTTATTTGAAAATAAACAACTGTATCAATTTGCATCGTAACATTATCTTTCGTAATAACTGGTTGCGGTGCAAAGTCACGAACTTTTTCTTTTAATGAAACAGTATTAGCTATCTTTTCAATAAAAGGTATTTTTATATGTACTCCTGTTTGCCACGTTTCATTATAACGACCCAATCTTTCAATTACATAAGCTCTAGCTTGAGATACTATCCTTATGTTTGCTATAACAAGTATAGCAATAATAATTACAAACCATATCAATCCATCCATATTATTTACCCTCTTTCTTTCTAACGATTAATTTTACTCCCTCAATAGCGAGTATTTCAACCTGACTACCAGGTTCTATAGTTTCTTCGCTCTTAGCTGACCAGTCCTTACCAAGCACTGTAACACGTCCTAATGAATGAGGTGTTATTTTTGCATCTACAATACCAGAACGGCCAATCACTGAGTCTAAATTAGTTTTCACATGATCTCTACCCCTCGTTATTTTTTTAACAAAAGGTCTTGTTAAAAGCAACGATAATATAGTAACAATTGTAAAAACTATAAATTGTAGCATCACATCAGAGGTGAAATATGTTGAAAAAAATGCACCCATAGCACCAATGCCAAACCATATTGTAACAAAATTCGAAGTTAAGATTTCAACAATAATAAAAATAATAAATATGACTAACCATGTCAACTCCATAACATCACTCCTACTCCATTATATTTCAATTATACTATATTCATTAAAAAGAAAAAAGAGTTATCACTCTTTTTCGACATTATTGTTATTTTGATTTGTACGGGTCTTATTTTTTTCCATTGTTCCCCTAATTTCTATATAAGTTTCATTATTAGGAGTATTTTTTATTTCGTTTTTTATTTCAGTAGCTTTTTCTTTAAGCTCCTCTTTTTTCTCTTTCAAAACATCACTTGTAGCATTTCTTTTCTGTTCCTCTGTCATTGTAGCTGTATCAAATCCCGCCTCATCTAAAAGGTTGTTTTCCAATTCTCTTACTCTAGTTTTATAAGTTTTCCTTAAAACTTCTTTTTCTTCTTGCAATTTAGTTTTTAATTCTTCTTTTGATAGAGTTGAAGCCTCATGTCTAGCTGTAACAACATCTTTTATTTCTTGTTGAATTTCTTTAACTGATAAAGTTACTAATTCGTCTTTAGTTAAAGATGTATCAAGCAAAACAGCACGATTAATTATTAGCGTTTTACCAATACTAATGTCATATTTAGCAGCTTCAGCCTTAATTTCATCGCTAGCTCCAGTTATAACAACAGGAAATATTTCTTTATTTTCAAAACGTTTATTTATCGTTTCCATAACTCTTTCTTCAATTCTTTGACGAACTTGCTCATTATCATCTGCAGCAGTAACTACAATAATATTTTCATAGCTATATTCATCAATATAACCAGTCTCAATAGCAGCATCAATTATCGTTTCACTAGCTTCATCAATATTCATACCAACTAATTCTAAATCAGAAACAATTATATCAGCTTCTTCATTTATTGGAATTACTTCTTCTACGATATTGTTATTATTAATAGCTAGTTCTACACTAGGATTGATGCTAATATTTACATAACTTAACGATTTGCTAAAATAATTAAAAATAAGATAACATACTATTGCTGCAACTAAAATTATAATAGTTACAATTAAAATATTTTTTTTATTCATAAAATACCTCTTTCTTTTTTAAAATTAATATTGCAAAAAAATTCTTATTACACCTCCAAACTTTATGCTTGTCCATTTTAATATACACATCTTGTATTATAAATAATTATAGCATAATCATCTAAAAAGTCCATAGGAAGATAAGCTGTATTTCACACCATCATATTGTTTTAAAAATGATCCCAAAATTTTATTGTTTACTTTCATTTTTAACATTCTTATTCTAACACCATTAACAAGTGTTTTATCAATCTCTTCTGTCAAACGATATTTATCAAGTTCATCCATATAAACTTTATATACATTAGCTATCCCTTCATTAAAAGTATCACCATCATAAATAATTTTAGTTATTCCATTCAACGTGTCTTGATATATTGGATTTAAATAAGGATAAACCTCTATTATTTTACAATCATAGTCATCAAAATAAGATAAAACTTCAGCAAAATTTTTACTATCTAATTTATAAGAGTCAAAAAGCAAATAAAAATCATTAATATCTTGAGGGTTTTCTTCTATTTCATCACCCATATATTTAATAACATTATAAGCATCAGGTTTTTCCTCTATAATTTGGGGATTATAGTCGATATTTAAGACCGCAAGTACAAATGTTAAAAAGATAAGGATATTCATATTTTTTTTCATGTCAATCACCTATTTATATATTTGACAATTTTCGTGTTTTTAACCTAAAAATAAACATCTATCTTTTTAAAAATCATTTAAATATAGGCTTTACATTTTCCTTAATCAAAATACGACAAAAAATTGACTAAAAGATATTTTCGTGCTAGATTATAATTAGGAGGAAACTATGAGAAAGAGTATTCAATTTATTCTAATTGCAATTATTGTGGCTGTAAGTGGTCATATCTTTGTAAGCAATGTCGAGCATGTGATATATTTAAACACAAAAACCTATAATTATAATTTTGAAGGCACTTCTAGTATAGAAACAATTAAAAGCTCTATTCAAAACATTGAAAACAATATTATAAAGATAGAGAAATTAGAGAGTAGTTATTTATCGGAGAAAGAACTAAACGAGATAAAGGATTTTCTAAAACAGAATTTAGAAATCGCTAAGGAACTTCCATTTACAACGTATGATTCTATTGATATAACACTAAGTGAAAAAGATTTCTATAAAGACATAAAAGCATCGACCAATTTGGGTATCTCAGGCTTAGTACGTTCATATTCAACACTCGCTAAATATAATGAGGATCTAGATGTAAATAACTTTACCCAAAATTCTCTTATGCAATTATTATATGTAGATTTTATAGGAAAAGAGATTAGAGAAAATTATAAATATCCCACAAGTATTGACTATAACATGTCTGTTAATATGAAACCTTTAGCATTAGTTAATTCAGTTGTTGTAAAGCTAAACACAATTGAATATATCAGCGAATTAGTATTAGAAAGTGGTGATATATATGAATAAAAAATTATTCATTGCTAGAAACAGCATACTTTTAATAAATTTTGGCCTATTTATCTTTTGTTGGTTTAACTATTTATATAGCGTAATGAATTCAAATCTATTATGGTTAACAGTCTTATCACTATTTATAATTTTTATAATCTCAATAATAGACATCATTAAAAAGAAAGATTATTCTAATTTAGATAATAAATACAATATTATTTTTATAATCTCACATTTAGCTTTAATGTTTATTATGCTAAGAGGAATATTTGATCCACTTATTCTAACAAATAGTTATCACACACTTTGGGAAGACATTCAAGAATCAAGAATGTTGTTTGTTGGAAATAACTTAATCTATTTTGTTATTATAAATATTAGTCTTATTCTATACAGAATTACAATTAAAGAAGAAAAACAAAAGCTATCAAAATGATAGCTTTATTTATTTTCTATTTCTAACAATTTATTTTTAATATCTAAACCACCTGCATAGCCTACTAACTTACCACTTTTTCCAATTACTCTATGACAGGGAACTATAATAGGAATAGGATTCTTATTATTAGCTATTCCTACTGCTCTGGCATAGTTTTTATTAGCCACTCTTAAAGCTAATTCTTGATAATTTATACATTCACCATGTTTTATCTTAATAAGTTCATTCCATACTTTAATCTGGAAATCAGTACCTATCAATTTAATTGGTATATCAAACTCTTTTCTACTACCAGCAGAATATCCATCTATCTGCTTTTTTTATTTTCTTTATCAGAGGGGGTTCTTCCACTAATCCTATTTTTTCTTTACCAAATA
This sequence comes from Caryophanales bacterium UBA5348, assembly GCA_002411005.1. GTDB lineage: Bacteria > Bacillota_I > Bacilli_A > RF39 > UBA660 > DHQC01. The sequence continues at coordinate 55,062 of DHQC01000015.1, forward strand.
TTATCTCAATTAAGAAATCATCCTCAGTAACAATAGTAATCTCTCGAAACACAGTATTATAATTATAAGAATGTTTCATGGAACACCCCCTATTACATTAAATCTATTTATTTTTTTGTTTTTCATATTCGTATAGATGATTATAGTCATTAAAATCTATCTTTTCACAACGAATTGGTGCTAATTTATTATACGACTTAAATTGTAATGAACCAGCTGGTTCGTTTTTAAAAGTACCGTCATTTGCAAAAACATAGATATAACCCTCTAAATCATTACTTATTAACACATTCTTCATTTGCATAATGGGTAATCTTTCAGATGAACTTACTATAAAATCCCAATCTAAATGACTACTGTCTTTCTTAATATTATCTTTAAAGGCATATGCAGACGCGATTGACCAAGAAGATGTTACAAAGACAGCTTTATCTGTATTTGCTTTATTCTCATCAGAATTACTAGATTGCATCAAATCTATCTCATTTAACATCAAAGGTGATCCATGAAATAACCAATTCGGATTCAAAGGATCATTATTATAAAATTCATCATTAAAATATTTCTTATTATAATAACAAATTGCTTTTATTATCAAATTGTGACTAATATCGGTTAATTTTTCTTTATCACCAATAACATCCAAAAACTTTTCATGTCCTAATGTTTCTATTAAATAACTTATCATCAAATAAGCATAATCATAACTGTCATATTCATGATTTCCAAACTCTAATTCCAGCTCTTTCATACTAGGAATATTTGTTTTATGTATATATTGTTCTAATAAATACTTTATTCCTTTTTCATATGTACCATCAAAGTATTTAGCAACACCTTCAGTAAGCCACTCTGGTTGGCTTCCATATATACTAAATTGTAGAGCATGAATTAACTCGTGAAAAATAACCTTTTCATATTCTTCTTTTGACCATTCATCACCCTCTGGATCGTTTTTAGGTTCAAAAAAATTAATAGAATTATCTTCATCTTTTTGACAAGCACACATATAACTAGGCATTCCATCAAATCCTCTATCTTTCAGACCCTTTGACAAAAGTTCAATTGTATCATATACATATATATTAAAATTCAAGTCAGTAGTTTTATCCACTCCAAAAAACGAGAATATTTCACCTTTTCTTTCCTGAATAATTCGCTCAATAACATCTTTATAATCTTTGTTTCTGTTAAAGCAATAGTATTTATTCATGATTATCACTTCCTTTTTTAATTATACCATAAAATTATTATAGACTTTGAAGATTCAAAAGACAGAAAAACACCTCCTATAAGAAAGTGTTCTTCAAAATGATAGTTTTATTTATTTTTCAATGTAACCATCTATACCTTCGGTGTACATATCTTCAGTAACAGGTTTATATCTATCACCTTTATAATCATCAACAAAGCCATTATATGCTTTGTAAATCTCGTTTGTTTCAGTATCATAAACTCTTTCATATCCTAATGTTGCATCACTTTGTTTTTGACTAATAATATCGCCTGATTTATTGCGGTTTTCCCAACTAGCCATTATAGAATCTGATGTTTCATTATATACTTTGCTATTTGCTTTTATAGTAGATAATAGATTATTTTGTTCATTTGCTAAGCCACTTGTGAAAGTACTACTATACTCAAGTGAAGATAACATATTATTTAAAGCCTCTTGATAATCAGACAATTCATTTATAGGTGCACTAATAAACATTGTGCAATAAACAGAAAGTGGATATGTATCAACTTTTTTACTATATAAATCAAACATATTAGAATTTACATAATAACTTCCTGGATCCGCTACAGTTGCAGTAAACAATCCTTCAAATCCACCACCATTAGCATCAGTATAAGTAGCTCTTAATAAATCTCCACCATAAATAGTCGGCCCAAAGTTTTCTACAACGGAGAAATTGTTGAGTTGAGGAAACGTAAAACTACTAGTATTATTAAATTCACCTATATAGTTAAATATATTGTAAAAAGCTTCTGTTGTTTGAGGTGATAAAACTGGCATTTTCGCCTGAGATGATGTTCCGTAATAAGTTTCAAAAACTTTTTTCGAATCATAAGATTTGTGATAACCCTCACTTTTTAAATTAACAAATATTTGATATTTATTGTCAGGATCATTAATTAAAAAAGTATAATGGGAATAATCTCCAGCGGTGTTTACTTTCCAATTCTTTGGTATATCTAATTTAATCAACCCATTATCATATGTTTCATATTCAAAAGATTTTGCTTCAGCTTTTACTATTTTAACCTCTGATTCAAAAATATTTATTTTACCTTTATCAAAATAATTTGCAACAAGAAAGATTATTAAAACCAATACTATTCCAATGATTATTAACCCTTTTCTATTATTCTTATCACTAATTCTTTTAACAAATTCTTCCATAATATCTCCTTTTAATTCATTATTATTACATAGTTTCTAATAATATATAATTTTTCCTTCAACCAATGCCATTTTACTACCCTGTTAACTAATATAATAGCACATCTAATAATGCTATACAATATATTTTTTATCAACACTTTTAAAATAAAGAACAATTGATATTTAAATTTAAAAAAGATAGCAATTTTATAAACCGTTATCTTTTTGTTACTTTTTAAATTATGCACGAATAGAAGTGTTGGATTTTTTAAGAGTTTTTACTAACCTATTCTGAAGTTCTTTTCTAGCAAACGTTTCTTCAAAACTCAATATACTGTTTTTGTATCTATTATAAGCAAATTTGTAATCACCATTTTTTATTGCCTCTACACACACATTAATTACATTTTCATATATATAATCATATATAGCTTCACTATTTGGATTATCATCAATTGCTAATACTATAACCGGTGCAGTTTGATAATAATGTGCAATATCCTCTTGTGATACAAAGTTATCTCTAAACCATCTAAGAATTGTAAGTTCCTGACAATTATCATCAAATGTATCTTTAAAGTGTTTCATACATGCTGTTGTTAAAAAGCAGGTTATATCCGTTGTTTCTTTTTCTCCACTAGTTGTATCTACTATAGAGCCTTTACCAGATTCTGTATCATAATTAATATGTGTTGATTTGTGATCGGAATCTGATGGATTTTTATCATATATAGAATAAGATACTTTATCATCTTTTCCCGTCATTTTTGAATAATGTCCATCATCGTGTTTGTATCCATATTTATCTTTTCCCATAACTATATCTCCTTCTTTCTCAATTCTTCTTGCAAAAGAAACTCGAAAGCATATAATTCATTGCTAATATGGTCTGTTATTTTAGAAAACGTATTATTATAATTTAAGTCATAAACTATATCAGATAAAATTTTGACTTTATCTAATTCAATTAATAAGATATCTTCCGAGTCTTCCAAATGCTTAATAAATTCAGTTACAACATTTCTAATCTTTTCTAAATCAAATTTATTATATTTGTAATTCTCATCCTTAAATAATAAATCTAGATCTATTAAGATATTATTTAGATGTTCTTTCATAAAAACGTTTCCTTTCTTTTTTATTATACCGCGTTATAAATTGTATGTAAACTATTCTATAATATTAGTTTCTTCTAATTTTTTTTATAAATGTTGATATGTTTTCATAATTACCAATAAACAATTTCAATATAATTAAAAAAAGTGGAGTCCTCTTTCGAGAACTCCTTCAGGGGGTTTTGGTTGTCCACACCTCACACTTAAAATCGTAAGAGTGGACGGTGTGAAATATTACTTTCACACTATATACATGATAATATTTATTAGACTAAAAGTCAAACAAAATATGCTATTTTTTATTATTTTATTTTTTATCGAATTATGTAATAAATTGACACCTTTTACATAAAGGCTCCGTTAGCTTTCTGTTTAAAAAGCCAGTCCTCATCTCTTTACATCTTTGACTGTTTAATATTACGCCAAGATCTTCTTTAAATATATTTCCAAGATTAATTACACCATCGGTATCTAAACAACAAGGAACAACTGTGCCATCTACTAAAATACCAATATGGGTGCGTAGTCCATAACAGGTGCCTGTATAATTTATGTCCTCATCTTCTATATCCGGCCATTTAAACTGATTATCGAAATCAAGAAAGACTTTATCCTTCAGTTTGTAATTGTTCTCAGTTGGAGTTATTTCTACATCATAATGCTGATTTAGTAAGTCTATTATTTTATCATTATTGTTTGATACACCCTTATTCCAAAGTCTAAGAGATATATAACAATCAATCTTAATTTTATCAATTGTATCTAAAAGATTAGATATCTCTTCAATGTCATTAAAACTATGAAGGGATATGTTTATTTGTCTAATACTTTTAGAATTGTTAATAATATTAAGTTTTTTTTCAAGAAGACGACCATTAGTAGTTATATTTACTTTTATATTATAATCAGCAGCTAGTTTTAGCATCTTTTCAAGTTCTGGGTGCATCAAAGGCTCCCCTAGAAGATGAAGATATATATAATTTGTATTGGCTTTTATTTTATTTAATACCTCTTCAAATGATTTACTATTCATGAACTCTTTTTTTCTACAGCTCCCTTTACAAAAAGAACAAGTTAAATTACAAACATTAGTTATTTCAATATATATACTTTTAAACATCTAATCTAAATTCACACTCTCTTCTAATAATTTTTTAATATGGGGATAATCATCTATTAAATCATTTTTAATAAATATTTCAGCATCCTTACGAGCTTGCATTAATATTTTAAAGTCTTTCTTTAAATCCACTATTTTAAATGTCATATCACCACTCTGTCTAACTCCAAATAAATCCCCTTGTCCTCTAAGCTTAAAGTCCTGCTCACTAATTTCAAAACCATCATTTGTTTCTGTCATTATTTTAAGACGTTCTTTTTCTTTATCACTTATTAAAATACAATAGGATTGTAAATCACTTCTTCCAACTCTTCCTCTTAGTTGATGAAGCGTTGATAAACCAAAACGTTTAGCATCGAAAATCACCATCATAGTAGCATTCTTAACATCAATACCTACTTCAATAACGGTTGTACTTATTAAAATATTAATTTTGTTGTTAGAAAACTCCTCCATTATCTTTTCTTTCTCTTTAGGTGACATTTTACCATGTAACATTCCTATTTTGTACACAGATCCAAAAGCTAGTTCAAACTGTCTTTTCAATTTATTAACATTTTCTAAATCGTTATTCTCGTTCTCTTCTATTAAAGGTGCTACAACATAAATTTGATGTTTAAGTTCTAACTCCTTTTTTATCATTGTTAATACTTCTTTAATTTCATCAGGCTTTTTTAAATAAGTAATAATCTCCTTACGATTTTTAGGCATTGTTCTTATGTTGGAAATATCCATATCCCCATAAATTGTCAATGCATAAGTTCTAGGTATAGGAGTAGCACTCATATATAAGATATCTGCTCTAACAGCTTTGTTTTTTAAATTACTTCTTTGATTTACACCAAAACGATGTTGCTCATCTGTTATAACTAATCCTAAATTATTATAAGCTACAACACTCTGCATAATAGCGTGAGTACCAATAATCAAATCTATTTTCCCGTTTGCTAAATCATTATAAATAGATTCCTTTTCTGCTTTAGGAGTATTACCAATTAATAATTTAATATTAATATCAATATTACCAAATAATTTTCTAATATTATCATAATGTTGTTGAGCTAAAATTTCGGTTGGAACCATCAAAGCTGACTGATAATGATTTAAGAACATCACATATATCGCTACAACAGCTACAATGGTTTTACCACTACCAACATCCCCTTGTAATAGACGATTCATAACTCTATCACTTTTTATATCATCAATTATTTCATCAACAGCTTTTAATTGATCATCTGTTAATTTAAATGGTAGATTATCAATAAATATTTTAACTGCCTTAGAATCAGCAACCTTAGAATGACCTTTTATTTTATGCTGGTTATTTATTTTTAAAATGTTTATCTTCAACATGAAGATAAATAATTCTTCATATTTAAGACGCAAAAGAGCTCTTTTAAGGGTGGTTGCATCACTAGGATGATGAATAATATCAATTGCACTTTTTTTGTCTAAGAAGCTATATTTAGATACTATTGATTCGGGTATATAATCAATTATATTAGTTGTCATTTTTAATGCTTCATCAATATAATGACTTAAGTTTTTTCTATTTAAATTACTAGTTGTATGATAGATTGGTTCAACTTTTATATCATCCCCTAGACCTTCTAGTTTAATATCAGTAGCGACAATAGTGTTTTTAAGTAAATCCCATTTACCAATAACTGTAATTTCTTTATTTAATGACAAATTATTCTTTAAAAAGCCACGATTAAAAATAACAACATTTATTATAGCTGTACTAGTCCTTAAACGAAAACTCATCTTATTCATATTACCTCTAAAGCGAAATAAATTAGGCACTGAATCAACAAAACCATCTATTATAATCTTATCATCTTGATTTAAGTTAAATATATCACTTCGTTTTAAGATCTCATAACGAAAAGGATAATGATTAATTAAATCATTAATATTATAAATATTAAGTTTCTCTAAATAGCCTTTTGTTTTAGGCCCTATTCCTTTTATAAAACTTAAATCTTTCATCATATTACCTCTCTATAATTGTACCATATCTGGATTATTTAAAAATGCCAGAGTTAACAAAAGAATATTTCTTAAATGAAATATCCTTTTTTATTTTTTCTCTTACCTTTAGCTTTGCCAACTTGATTCTCAATACTAAGCATTGGGTCTTCCGGCAAACACGCAGGGAATGCCCTTTCACTAATAACAGGATTTGTTGTCATCAATGAAACAGCAACTACTGCTGCAAGTAACTTTCTTCTTTTTGTTTTCACCATTTACCTCCTTACTAACTTCATTATAGCACATTTTTATTTACCCTAAAAATGGAAGCGTTTAACAAACTCATTTTTTGCTTTTCTATCTCCAAACATAAACATACCAATAATCACAATAAACGATATAAAAGCTGTTATAATACTAGGCTTTTCTACGGTAACAATATTAGCCCATAAAAGTATTAATAATGTTAAACCAAATGACGCAATAATAAGCATATATATAAAATAAACTAAGAGATCTGTTTTATTGATACAAATAAATATTACTAAGGCCACAATGCCTGCTAAAATCAATATTGGAATAAGATAATTAATTGACCATCTAGAAAAGCCTAAAATTACATCTAATATAAATCCTATAATTGATAACATATAAACATTTATTAAAACAATTATCCCTATATTTTTATAAGATTTAATAGCTGTTTTCAAAAGTAGGAAAGCATAGAATAAAATTACAATAGTATATGGTGCCCAAATAAAAGTAAAATCAAAAGCAACATTTAAAACAATATTAGCACCTATTACGACAATAAAAATAAAAAGTAAAATACGCATTATTCTTCTTGTTGTATCTTCCGAAATTGCCTTTTGAATAGGAAAATCTACTTCGGCAACTTTATTTGTTTTTAAAGTCTTTTGTTCACACAAAGGACAATTAGATAAATCATTTTCAATAGTTACTTTACATCTATTACAATATTTCATTTTAATTATCCCCTATCTCAAATTCGTTTATGCTTGCTGCTAGTTTAACATCTATTCCTTCATTCACTAAATAAGTAAAGAATCCTCTTTCTATCCCTGTATCTGTAATATTCTTAGAAAACGAAATAGATAATTTATCATCAAAAGAACATAATCCAATTTTCATTGGTAATTTAGAATCGGTATAAGCTATCATATCAACTTTATCAACATATTCTTTAACTTCATCATTAACACTAATAGCACCTAAATTAGATAGTGTCGTTGTAGAACCTCGTTCACTAACAATATCACTTATTCCTCTTAATAATAAGTCCTTTAAAATAAGAGGAATAAAGCGTAAAATTATATTTTGTTGCAAGCCTACAAAATATTTAAATTTCTCTAGTAAAACAGATTCGTTTAATTCGTTTTGCATTTTAGTAGAAACATTATTAAGTATTTCCTCAAAGCTAAATTCTTTCTTTGTCGGTTTAACGTTAACCATAATAGTTGAGAAGAAGTTGTTCATACTATACGAAGGAAAATATTTTCGTAAATTTACTGGTATGCATATTACAATAGGATCTTTGCTTCTTGTATATTTATAATTTTCATTATATATAGAATAAATCAATACAGCTGTTAAGAAAGCAGTAATTGTTACATTCTTTTCTTTTGTAATTGTCTTAAGTTGTTTAATTGATATTGTTCCAATTAAAACATTAGTATTATCCTTATTTGTCTTTATGCCACGTAATGCATACGATTTACCAGTACGCTCTTTAAAGATCTTTTTATCATTTGTTTTAATCCTAGAATATTTTAAAAAACTATCGGCACTCATTTCGTTTGAGGATAATAATTCGGGTTCTACAACAATATCTTTTTTTACTTTCTTAGGATGTTTAATTTTCATATAATTAGTTACTAAAGTTTCTAAAAAATGGGAAGCTCCTGTACCGTCCGTAAGAATATGCGAGAAATCAATATTAATTCTTTTTTCAAAATATGTTACTCTAAATAAAAAATAATTATTATCATAGTTATTTATCGCCATAAAAGGAAAGTTTTGATCCTCAGTAATAATTGGGATAGATTCGTTTCGTTCTAAATAATACCAGAAAAAGCCCCTTCTTAATTTTACCTTAAAAGATGGTATTGCTAGAAGGGTATCACTAAGAGCACTTTCAAGAACATCTTTTTTAACTTTTTCTTTCAGTTTCACTGATAGACGATATATATTTGGGTTGTATGCTGTCGTAGTAGACGCATAATATGTTCCAACATTATCAAGTTTTTCCCAATAAAAATCATAATATTTTTTCACACATTCACTTCCTCTATGCTTGCCATTAATATTATCTTGCTTATAATTATTTTAATACAATTTAAAAATGTTATAACAATATAATTATTATAACATTTTATGGTAATTTTTTACAAAAAGGTTTGTCTAAATTATTTTTATGGAGAATAATATGGTTCAACCCCACCAAATGCATTTGTACCAATTGACACTGCACCCTCAACATTATTAATAGTAACAGATGTCAAAGTAGTATTATCAGCAAATGCATATGAACCAATACTTGTTACGCTATTTGGAATATAAACTGAAATCAATTGATTATACTCAAAAGCTCTAGATCCAATAATTGTTGCATTTTCTGATATTGTTACTCCTGTTAGACCCGATTTATAAAATGATTCTCCACCTATACTTACAATACTGCTTGGCACCGTAAATTCAGTTACACCTAAAGTTGCACTCTTCAAAATATAACTTGGTATTCTGCTTACATTCGTACCTAAAGTAAAGGATTGAACTGTTGAATCTTGGAAAATTGGTGCAAATTCATTACCCACTGAATCTATATTTGCATTCCATTCTACACCACCCGTAAGTTGATTATAGGCAAATGCTCTTGTACCAACACTTGTCACATTCTCTGGCACTGTTACCTTCGTTAGACCAGATTTATAAAATGATTCTCGACCTATACTTACAATACTGCTTGGCACCGTAAATTCAGTTACACCTAAAGTTGCACTCTTCAAAATATAACTTGGTATTTTTGTTACACTAGCACCGAAAGTTAAAGACTGAACATACGAACCATCAAAGGCTGTGTCATATTCGCTACCCACTGAATCTATGTTAGTGTTCCAATTTAAATCAATTCCAACTTGATTATTTGCAAAAGCTCTTGTACCAATACTTGTTATTGTTGAAGGTATAGTTAAATTAGTAAAACTATTTCCCCTAAATGCCGAGCCACCTATCGTTGTTACACTACTCGGGAACGTTATACAAGTTAAATTGTTATTTTCAAAAGCACTACTACCTATTGTCGTAACAGCTACTCCTCCTATTGTTGAAGGTATTGATACATCAGATGGACATCCTTCAGTTGTATAATTATAATCAGTTATTGTATTTGTATCCGGATTAAAGACAAAACAACTTTCAGGCGTTGGTGTTATTGGACATACTCCACCACCGTTAAACTCTACCGTAAATTTAATCGGCGTATAAACTACTTCCCCTACACCATCAATCGTATTTGGTATAACATTAGTTAAATTGTCT
>DHQC01000014.1:0-14791 GCA_002411005.1 Caryophanales bacterium UBA5348
AGTTAGTAAAAATGAAAAAAGATCTAGAAAATCATAATCTCATTATCAAAAATAAATTTTTAATAGAAAGTTTAAAAGATTCAAATGTAATTGTTTATGGTTACGATTATATTGATTCTTTCTTTAAAAAAATGTTAGATATTATATCTAAATATGCTACGGTAAAAATTATTGATAATAAAGAATTAAAAAGTAATGATATTAAAATATATGAATTTAACAATCTTGAAGAAGAAGTTAATTTTATAGCAAACTCTATTTGTAAATTAATCCAAGATGGTATCAATATAAATAACATTAAATTAGGAAATATAACAGAAGAGTATTTTATTCCTATCAAAAAGATATTTTCTTTTTATAATATTCCAATTAATTTGGATGATAATTATAATCTATATGGTACTAAAATAGCACAAGTATTCATTGAAGAATTTAAAATTACTAATAGTTTAGATGAAAGTTTAAATAAACTTACCAAGATATATAACATGAATGATTCAAATAACGCTTTAATTTATAATATGGTAGTAAATATATGTAATAAATATATCTGGTATAACAAGGATATTGATAATATTATAAAGCTTATTATAAATGATTTTAAAAATACAAAGATTAATAATCCAAAAGTAACTAACGCTGTTGAAGTTATTGATTTAAAAAATAATATAATAGAAGATAACAATTATGTTTTCCTTATGAATTTTAATCAGGGTTCAATGCCAATTATTCATAAGAATGAAGATTATATAACTGATGATTTAGCAAGTGCTCTAGGTCTTGAGACTACAAGCGAAAAGAATGAAAGAGAAATTGAGGTATGTTTAAATATCGTTAAGCGTTTATCAAACGTTATTATTACATATAAATTAAAAACAAAAGATCAAGAGTATTATCCATCGAGTTTGATTAATTATCTTAATGTTTCTGTTATAAAGAACTTCAAACCAAATGTGAATATATCTTATTCTAGTATTCAAGATGAAATAGCATTATCTAAAAAACTAGATAAATTAGTTAAGTATGATGAATTAGAAAGTGATATTGACGTGTTGTATTATAACTATCCAAACATACTATATAAAACGTATGACAATAGCTTTAGAGGTCTTAATAATAGTAATTTATTAGAATATTTAAAACCTAAATTAAGATTATCTTATTCTGCCATAGATGATTATTTTAAATGTGCTTTTAAATATTACATAAATTATGTTATGAAGTTAAGGGATAGGGAAGAAAAATTTCATCTAACGATAGGTAATTTATTTCATTATGTTTTATCTCAAGCTTTTACTGATAACTTTGATTTTGGTGCATCTTGGAATGAAGCACTTAAAGGGAAAGAATTAAGTGCTAAAGAATCATTTTTCTTAACTAAATTACGTACTGAATTAAAATTTGTGATTGATGTAATTAATTCTCAAAATAAATTATCAATGCTTGATAAAGCTTTATATGAGGAAAGAATATATATAAATCTTCCTCATAAGATTGATGTTACTTTCAGTGGTGTTATAGACAAAATAATGTATAAGGAAGAAGATAATACCTTAATATCGCTTGTTGATTATAAGACCGGTAATACTGATATTAATCTAGATAGTGTTATTCATGGTCTTAATATGCAATTGCCCGTTTATCTTTATTTAGTTAAGAATAGTCATAAATTTAACAACCCAAAATTTATAGGTTTTTATTTGCAAGAAATATTACATAATGAAATATATAAGGATTCTAAAAAAGATTATGAAACAATTAAAAGTGATGCCTTAAGATTGAAAGGTTATACAATTGATCAAGAAGAGTTAATATCTAAGTTTGATAGCAGTTATCTTGATAGTCGTGTTATTAAGAGTATGAAAGTTGGAAATAATGGTTTTTATCAATATAGTAAAGTATTAAACACCAATCAAATTGATAATCTAATTGAGCTTGTTAGTCACAAAATAGATGAAGGTGTAACTAATATCTTAGATGGTAAATTTGATATTAATCCTAAATCTTTAAATGGTAAAAATTTAGCTTGTGAGTTTTGTGAATTACGTGATATGTGTTATATGAAAGATAATGACATTACCATCTTAAAAGAGCAGAAATACAGCGACTTTCTAGGAGGTACCGATAATGAGTAGGAATTGGACTAAAGAACAATTAGACGCAATAGAAAAGAGTGGTACAAACATTATAGTTAGTGCTGGTGCTGGTAGTGGTAAAACAGCTGTTTTAACTGAACGTGTTGTTAGAAAATTAAAACATGGGGTTGGTATTGACTCGCTATTGGTTCTGACATTTACTAAGGCAGCTGCTCATGAAATGAAAGAACGAATTAGAGAGGAATTAAAAAATGATATTTCTTTAAAAAAACAATTATCATTACTAGATGCATCTTACATCACAACCTTTGACAGCTTTGCTCTCTCTGTTGTTAAAAAATATCACTATATACTAAATATTTCATCTCATGTAAGTATCTGTGATAGCAATATTTTAAAGATGGAAAAAACTAATATTATTAATAATATATTTGATGAATTATATAAACAAGAAAACCCTAAATTTTTAAAATTAATTGGTGAGTTATGTGTTAAAGATGATACTAATATTAAAAATTACATCTTGAAAATTAATGATAAATTAGGCATGAGATACGATCGTGACAAATATTTAACTGACTATTTGGAACAATTCTTTAATGAATCTAAAATTAATGGAGATGTCTTTTCATTTACTAATATGATTGCAGATAGATGTAAACGTATTAAAAAAATATTAGATAAAATTTCAAATTATGTTGAAACTGATTTCTATGAATCATTAGAGTCTTCTTTAGAATCTCTTCTTAATAGTAAAACTTATAATGAATATAAAAACAATTTAAATATAACACTTCCTCGTTTACCAAGAGGGGTAGCTGAAGAGGTGAAGGTATATAAGGATGATATTAATAATATTCTTAAAGAATTAAATAATATATGTTGTTATAAAGATGATGCTGAAATTAAAGACAGTATCTTATTAACTAAGGATTATGTAGATACCTTTATTGATGTTATTAAAGAATTAGATATAAGAATTAAGAAATATAAATATGATAATGATCTATATGAATTTAATGATATCGCTAATCTTTCTATAAGAATTGTAAAAGAGAATAAAGATATTAGAGAAGAATTAAAAAATAGTTTTTATGAAATATTAGTTGATGAATATCAAGATACTAATGATTTACAAGAAGAATTTATTTCTTTAATTGGAAATAATAATGTTTATATGGTAGGCGATATTAAACAATCTATTTATCGTTTTCGTAATGCTAATCCAAATATTTTTAAAGAAAAATATGAGCAATATAAAAATAATAATAATGGTTTAAAGATTGATTTAAACAAGAATTTTAGATCTCGTGGTGAAGTGTTAAATAATATTAATTTAATCTTTGATGATATTATGGATTTTAATTTTGGCGGGGCAGACTATAAAAATGAACATCGTCTTGAACTTGGTAATACTTCCTTTGATAGTATAGGTAAGACTGTTCATGATAACAATTTAGAAATATATAATTATCAATATGACAAAGATTTAGGTTTTAAGAAAGAAGAGTTAGAAATATTTTTAATTGCTAACGATATTAAAACCAAAATTGATAATCATTATCAAGTAATGGATGGAAATAATGGTTTGAGAAATGTTACATATAGTGATTTTTCTATTCTCTTAGATAGATCTACTAATTTTGATTTATATATGAAAATATTTACTTTTATGAAAATACCATTAATTGTATATAAAGATGAATCAGTAGCGCCCACCTCCGATATTCTTGTTATCAAAAGTATTTTAAAATTAATTTTGTGTCTAAGAGATAACAAATATGATAATGAATTTAAATATGCTTTTATGAGTGTTGGTAGAAGCTTTTTGTTTGACTATAGTGATAATGATTTGTTTAATTTTATAACAAATGAAACTTATAAGGACACTGAACTTTATCAAAAAGCTCTAGAGTTAAGTAAAATATCAGATTCGGTAAGTATTGATGCTTTGATTAATATGGTTGTTAGAGATTTTTCTATATATGAGAAAACGATAAGAGTGGGTAACGTAGATGAAATGATAAGTCGTATAGAATACTTGCTAGAGAATGCTAAAACGTTATCTCAAATGGGTTATACCTTAGATAAATTTACTTTATATTTAGATGAATTTCTTAATTCTAAATCAGATGTAAAGATTCCTCTATCAAATATGGTGGATGATGCGTGTCGTATAATGACAATTCATAAATCAAAAGGTCTTGAGTATAACATTTGTTATTATGCTGGTATTTATTTATTATTTAATATTCGTGATTTAACAAAATTGTTTTATTATGATAATGATTATGGTATCATTGCGCCTTATTTTAAAGAGGGAATAAGTAATACTATTTATAAAACTCTTTTAAGAGAAAAATATATAAAAGAAGAGATTGAAGAAAAAGTAAGACTCTTTTATGTAGCTCTTACTAGATGTAAGGAAAAAATGATTATTGTTACCGATCTGGATTCTAAAGAAGTATCTTATGATTATGATAATAATGGATTAGTTGAATTGTCTTCCAGATTAGGATATCGTTCATTTAAAGATATTTTATTATCGATAAGAGATAGACTTACTTCATATATTAAAAATATAGAAATAGGTGATAATTTAATATCGCATGATTATAATATTTTTAATAATATAGATTATAAAAAACGTATACCATCTTCTTCAATAAAGATTGTTAATGCTGAAATAAAGATTGATAGTGCTCCATTAAAAGAAACGTCTTATTCTAAGAAAACTAATGAATTATTAGATAATAACAGCTTTGAAGATATTAAAATAGGTAACTATATACATAGTTATTTAGAAAATCTTGATTTTGAAAATCCTAACTTTGAAGATATTGAAGATTTATATAAGACTAAAATAACTTCTTTCTTAAAGCTTGATATTATGAAGGATCTAGATAAATCTAAAGTATATAAGGAATATGAATTTATATATACAGAAGATAATGAAGAACATCATGGTATTATTGATTTAATGTTAGAGTTTGATGACCATATTAAAATTATTGATTATAAACTTAAAAATATTGACTCTGAATATTATGATAAACAACTAAATGGTTATAGGGAATATATAAATAGTATTAGTGATAAAAGAGTTGAATTATATCTTTATTCAATCATAGATGAAAAGTATAAAAAATTATAAAAAATACTCGTTATATTAACGAGTTTTTTTAGTTTAATTATTCCATTTCATAGCTGTCGCACATGGTTGCTTCTTTGTCTGCATCATTTTCAGCATCGCATTTAGCTACTTTAATTTTGTCTAAAGTGCAACACTTTTTATCATAATATTTACAATGATCAACAGTACAACCAATAGAATCATTTCTCATTTACTCACCCCATAATAGTATTTGCTAAAATACAATATATTATAATTAAATTAAAGCTTTCTTGATTTTTATATAATTATAAATTGTTACAATAAAAATATTTACAATGGTTGCGGTAACCAGTCCATATAAACCTATATGCATAGCTGATAAAATCACTAATAATCCAGTCTTTATTATTACACCTATTACGGTACTCATCATCGCTTCTTTAGCTTTACCCATAGCTTGCAAAGCCGCTGTCAGTGGAACTTGTGCATAATATACCAAAAAGAAAGGTGCCATTATTTTTAAATAATTAACTCCATTAGTAGTATTATAAACAAACTTTAATAGGAACTCTGGAAAGATCATAAAAATTATGGTTATTAAAAAACCAAGTCCTAAGGAGATAGCTTCAGCTTGTTTAATCTTATTTTTAACATATATAAATTGATTGTTTGTATAGGCTTTGCTAATGATAGGAATTAAAGCTGAACTTATAGCTTGTGTAAAGAAAGAGGGAATCAGTAACAGAGGCAAGACGTAACCATTTAAAATACCATATTCAGTAAGAATGAACTTATTTGAATAACCAATACTTAGCAAAACGGAGGTTAAAAGAATAGGCTCAAAGAAATAACCAATTGATCCTACTATTCTTGAACCTGTTGTAGGAATACTGATACTTAAAACATCTCTTATAATATCTTTGTTTGGGATTAGGTCATCTTTTTTTATTGCTATTTTCTTAGGTAAGAAAAATATTAATATAATGATTGATGTTAATTCACTAGCAATATTTACTAATACTATTCCCGTAACTGCAGCTTCTAAACTTATCTCTAATAAAATAGGTGTAATAAAAACAATTAACATTAATCTAACAATCTGTTCAAAGATATGAGAGGTAACATGTGCTATCATTTTTTGTTTACCAAAGAAATATCCTCTTACAATGCTTGAAATACTTATAAAGGGTAAAACAAATCCTATAGCGATAAGTGGATAGAGAGTTCTATCATCGTGTAGCAGTTGTGAGATAAGGGGACTAATCATCAAAACAACAATTAATAAAATAATATTTAAAATGATTGATACTGGAAAAATAGAAAAAATTATTTTTTTATTGCTTAGTTTATCTTCGGCTACTACTTTTGAAATAGCAGTAGGAAATCCCAATTGAGCAATATTTATGAATAAATAGAAGGTAGGCAATATGATCATATAAAGACCGATACCTTCATCTCCTACATATCTTGTTGTAATGATTTTTATTATCATGCCTAAGAGTTTTGTTATTAAACCACCAATTATAAGAATGATTGTTCCTGAAATAAATTTGTTTTTTATCATTTTATCTCCTATGAAAATTATGCATTTTAAGTTATAATAATATATGTTGAGAAAATTAAAATTATTAAGGAGTGTTTTTATGGAATTCAAATCACTTAGTGAATTATATTCAAGAATAAGACCAGCTTTAATTTCAAAGACTAATGATTTAAAACGAATAGGTATTAATTATGTTAAAGAAGAGGATGTTTGGAATTGTTTAAAAGAGACCAAATGGCTAAGAACATCTAATTTATCATTATCTGAAATGGTTAATGATATCTTTAATTTAAATAATGATACAATTGAAAAATATGTAAGAAGTAAAATGAATAACATTGCAAGGGAAGTTAATTTAACAGAGGATTTTCCTGCTTAATAAAATATTATCTAGATGAGGAAGTGTATTAATGAAAAAATTTGTTGTTAGGTTTGGTGTGTTGTTAGGTGTAATTGCTATTATGTTAGCGTGCTTTTTCCCATTAATGAACAACACAAAATATGGTCTTGATTTACAAGGTGGATTTGAAGTTTTATATGAAGTAACTCCTTTAGAAGGGGATAAGTTATCGTCTGATATGTTATCAGCAACTTATAAAACAATCAGTCGTAGAATTGATGTTTTAGGTGTTTCAGAACCTGATATTATCATTGAAGGATCTAGTCGTATTAGAGTGAAATTAGCTGGTGTTACCAACAAAGAAGAAGCGAGAGAAGTCTTAAGTAAAGCTGCAACGCTTACTTTTCGTGATACTAATGATAACCTATTGATGACTAGTTCAGTCTTAAAGGCTGGCAATGTAAAGGTAAGCTCTGATGAAAAGGGAAAGCCTGCTGTATCATTATCAATATCTGATGTGGATAAATTTTATTCAGTAACTGATAGTATTTCTAAAATGCAAGATAATCGTATTGTTATATGGTTAGATTTTGTTGAGGGACAAGATAGTTTTGCTGCTGAACAATATAAATGTGGATTTAATGATTCAAGATGTTTATCAGCTGCTACAGTATCTCAAGCTTTTGCTAGTGATGTTATAATCCAAGGGAACTTTACTAAAGAAGAAGCTACTACTTTAGTTGAACTTATTAATTCTGGTTCATTACCTACTAAATTGACTGAAATTTCATCAAAGATGGTAGGAGCAACATTTGGTCAAAATTCATTAAATAAAACTCTATTAGCAGGTGTTGTAGGTGTTGTTTTAATTGTAGCATTTTTAACTCTTGTTTATCGTTTTTCAGGATTTGTAGCAGGGCTAGGTATTGTAATATATAATTTCTTGACTTTCTTTTTCTTCTGGCTTATAGGTGGTGTTTTAACCTTGCCTGGTATTGCAGGTTTAATATTAGGAATAGGTATGGCGGTTGATGCTAATATCTTAAGTTTTGAACGTATTAAGGAAGAACTATGGTCTGGTAAACCCTTAAAAGAGGCTTTTAAGTTAGGTAATAAAAGATCGTTTGCAACAATTTTAGATGCTAACTTAACAACTCTTTTAGTAGGAGTTATCTTATTCTTCTTAGGGGAAAGTAGTGTCAAAGGTTTTGCAACAATGTTAATTATAAATATCTTTGTAACAATTGTTGTAATGGTTTTTGTTGTTAGATATATTCTTGAAATGTTTGTTAAAACAGGATTCTTTGATAAACGTTTAACAGCCTTTGTTGGTGTTAAAAAAGGAGATGTTCCTAATTTAAAAGAGAAGGAAAAACCAACTAAATTAAATCCATATAAGAAACTCGACTTTATGAAATACCGTAAATGGCATATCTTACCATCGGCTATTATTTTAATATTTGGTGTTATCTGTATTATTACAGGTGGACTAAATTTAGGAATTGATTATAGAGGTGGTACTGATATTACTGTTACGGGAGCAGAAAAAATTAATGTCAGCGACATTAAAGAAGATATAAAAGATTTTAAAGTAACAGCTGATGAAATAGATAATATTGATTCTAAAACAGTATATATTAAATTGAATGAGGTTTTAGAAAAAGATGAAACAGAAGAATTAGAAACTTTCTTCAGTGATAAATATAATGCTGATGTTGAAATCGGCGTTATCTCTAATATTGTAAAAAAAGAACTTACGGTTAATGCTATCTTTGCCGTTATCTTATCTTTAGTTGGTATGGTTATTTATGTATCATTTAGATTTAGATTTACTTTTGCAATAGCATCTATGGTTGCCTTAGTTCATGATGTATTGATTATTTTAGCTGTTTTTGCAATCTTTAAGATTGAAATAGCATCAATATTTATAGCTGCTATATTAACTATTATTGGTTATTCTATTAACGATACAATTGTAATATTTGACCGTATTAGAGAAGTTATAAAAATTAAATATAAAAACATTATTCCTTCAGCTAAAGTCTTAGGTGATATTGTAAACGAAAGTTTACGTGGAACTTTTACAAGAACATTATTTACAACGATAACAGTTATGTTTCCAATTATAAGTTTAATATTTCTAGGTGCATATGAGATTAATAATTTTAATATAGCTATATTTATAGGTCTTATTGCTGGTGTTTATTCAACAGTCTTCTTAGCACCACAATTATGGCAATATTTAGAACTTAAAAATATTGGTAAACAAGCAGAAAAGAAAACAAAATATAAAGATAAAGTAGAAGAATTAACTGTAAAAGGAATAAATTCTTAAGGAGTTATTATGACAGAAGAAAAAATTACAATAAATCATTTGCTACTTAAAGCAAATGGTTACATCAAAAATGAAGATCAAATTGCTGTTATAAAAAAAGCATATGAGTTTGCTTCCACCAAGCATTTTGGTCAGAAACGACTTGATGGTAATGATTTTATTGATCACCCCTTAAATGTTGCAATGATTTTAACTGAAGTGCATGGTGATTATGAAACATTAGCAACGGCACTTCTTCATGAAACAATTGATTTAGGTAATACAACTGTTGAAGAAATACACCAATCTTTTGGTGAAGAATTAGCTAAATTAGTTAATGACATCTCAAAAATAAATAGAATGTCATTCAATGCAGATAGTAATTATACAATTACATATTATAAAAAAATCTTGGTAGGCTTATGTGAGGATGTTAGAGTTATATATGTTAAATTAGCTGATCGTCTTCATAACATGCGTACTTTATGGGCTATACCAGAAAATAAACAACGTGAAAAAGCTAAAGAAACACTTGAAATATTGGCACCTATAGCGCATCGTCTTGGTATTTACCATATAAAGGGTGAGTTAGAAGACTTATCACTTCGCTATTACAAACCAGATGCGTATCATGATATAGTCAGAAATTTAAATAATACTAAAATTGAACGTGATAACGCTATTGTTGAAATGAAAGAAAATATTTCTTCTATGTTATTAAACAATAATATTAATCATGAGATAAAAGGACGTTCTAAAAGTATCTATAGTATTTATAATAAGATGCAGAATGGGAAACGTTTTAAAGAAATATATGATATTTTGGCACTTCGTGTTTATGTTGAAACTGAGCAAAATTGTTATTTAGCTTTAGGACTTATTCACTCTAAATTTAAGCCTGTTCCTAAACGTTTTAAAGATTACATAGCGATGCCTAAAGAGAATATGTATCAATCACTTCATACAACTATTTTTGGTGTTGATGGTCAACTTTTTGAAATCCAAATTAGAACTTATGATATGGACCAAATAGCAGAATATGGTATTGCATCGCATTGGTCATATAAAGAGCATGCTGATGGTAATAAATCAATGAAAAATGCAATGGAAAGAAAACTTCAAATGTTTAGATCACTTATTGAATTAAACAATGAAGAAAACAATCCAGAAGAATTTGCTGATAATGTTCAACGTGAAGTATTAGATGATAACATTTATTTGTTTACTCCAAAGGGAGATGTTATAGAATTACCTATTGGAAGTACACCGATCGACTTTGCTTATCGTGTTCATTCAGGTGTTGGTGAAAAGATGATTGGAGCTATCGTTAATGAAGCTATTGTACCATTAGATTATGAATTAAAAGATGGGGATATTGTTAAAATAAATATTAATAAAAATTCAAAAGGCCCTAATCGTGAATGGATTCATATGGCAAAGACAGCTCAAGCTAAAAATAAGATTAAAAACTTCTTTAGTAGGATTGATAAAGATGAAAGTATCAAACGTGGAGAAGAGGCTTTATCAAAAGAACTTAAACGATTAAAAATTACTGCTACTAGTTTCTTAACCGATAAGAATATTGATTATTTATTAGAAACACTTAATTTAGGTTCAATTAATGATATATATCATTCAATAGGATCAAATAAGTTTACAGCTAATTATGTTATTAATCTTGTTACTAAAGAAACAAAGAGTAAAGAAGAAATGGTTCTTGATAAATTATCTCAAACTAATGCTAAACCAATCTCGGGAAAAAATGATATTCTTGTAGCTGGGGTAGATGAAATAAAAGTTACTTTAGCTCATTGCTGTATGCCTATAAAAGGTGATGACATTATAGGTTATATAACAAAAGGTAATGGTGTAACAGTTCATCGTAGTATTTGTCACAATATAAATGATACTGAAGAACGAGTTGTTAGTGTTATGTGGAATACTAATAGTGATAAAAAATGGCCAACTAATATAAAAATAGAGGCTGAAAAAAGAGATAATCAACTACTTGAGATATTATCTAAGACCACATCATCAGAGACTAATGTTCAATCAATTAATACTATTAATCATCCCGACTTTATTGTTTATGATATTATCGTTTTATCTTCATCAATCGAGAAATTAGAAAAATTCATTAATGATGTTCGTCAAATGCCATATATTCATAAAGTGGAGCGTATTATAAAATGAGAGTAATTATACAAAGAGTAAGTGAAGCGAGTGTTAGGGTTGATAATAAAGTTGCTGGATTTATCCAAGCAGGTTTTGTCTTATTTGTAGGTTTTACTCATGACGATAATATTGATGATTTAAAATATATAATAAATAAAATAAAATTTATAAGGTTATTTGATGATGATAATGGTATAATGAATATAGATATAAATGATATAGGTGGTTCTATTTTATCAATTTCACAATTTACATTATATGCCAATGCATCTAAAGGACGACGTCCTAGTTATACAAAAGCTATGAAATATAATGAGGCTGAAGAATTTTACAATCAATTTAATAAGATGCTAATTGAGGAAGGTCTTAAAGTAGAGAAGGGCATTTTTGGAGGAGATATGAAAGTATCACTTGTAAACGATGGACCTATCACTATTATTTTAGATAGTAAGGAAGGTAATTATGAAAAAGCTTAATTATAAGATAGTAAATACACTATTAATTGTTATTATAATTTTTCTTATTTGGTTAATGAAGGATTTATGGCTTGGAATATTCACTAAAATTATGAATGTTTTATTTCCATTCGTTGTTGCTTTTGCGATAGCTTATGTTCTTCATCCTTTGTATAAAAAAATACAAAGTAAAGGAGTACCTGCACCTGCAACAATAGTAATTATCTGCTTAGTATTATTTGCTTTTATAGGTTTTATTCTTTGGTTATTAATACCCAATTTATTACCAATGATATTTGAACAAACAACATCTTTATTTTCAGCATTGATTAAATTTATCCAAGATATGTCTCTTAAATATGATGTTAATTTAGTAGGTTTAAAAGATGCTATTTCACAAATTGCAACACGTCTAACTACTGGTTTAGGAGACACTATATCTAATGGCTTTATAAGTGTTCTTAACCAATCGTTTAGTATTATTTCTAAGACAGTTATTGTTCTGATTGTTGCTATTTACTTTTTATCTGATATGGATAAAATTAGGGATAGCTTTGAGCGTTTTCTTAAAAACCGTAAAAACAAAAAGACTTTAAAATATGTAAGAGCTTTAGATGATGCTATTCACAATTATGTAAGTGCGTTTGTTTTATATGCTACTATATTATTTATTCAATACACAACTGTTTTTTATTTGATAGGACATCCTCATTTCTTACTATTAGGTTTGTTATCAGCGATAGGAACAATTATTCCTTATGTAGGTGGTATTGTTACTAATATTATCGCTATCGTAACAGCGTCTGTTATTAGTAATCAATTATTACTTTTAACAGTTATAGTAGCTTTGATATTCCCTAATATTGATGGATATTTTACTTCACCTAAGATATTTAAAAAATCAAATCAGTTACCAGCTATACTCTCCATCTTTGCTGTTTTTACAGGGGGAGTATTATATGGTGCTGTAGGAATTATTGTAGCTTTACCAATTACTATCGTTATAATTACAACATATAAATTTTATCAAAATGAGATAAGTGATAGTATTGATAAAATAAAGAAAAAAGCTCAAGAATAATAAATAAAAAGACTATTTCAACATCTTGATATAGGTCTTTTTTGTTTGGATTTTCGATTCATTTTATTCTTTAGCGGTTGATGTAGATTGTTGCACAAATTGATGAATTATGTTACTCTTTATAATAGTAGAATAAACAGAATGTATATTTAAATATCTAAGATATAGGCGGTGGAATATGAAAAATAAATTTTCAAAATTAGGTTTTACTTTAATTGAATTATTAGCAGTAATTATAGTAATGATAATTATTATAGCAATTGCAATTCCTCTTGTTTTGAATTTTAAGGAGATAGTTAAAAGGGAAGCTTTTAGAGCAACTGCTCATTCAATAGCAGATGCTGGTAGGTTGCTTGTAGCTAATGAAAACGAGTCACAAGGTTATCAGGAATTTTATTATTTAGATGGTAAAGAATATAATGCTGATGGTTGGAAATTAGATTATAACGGCAAAGGTCCTGAAACTGGTGTAGTTGTAATAAATGAAACTAATAAAGTTGCTATGGCAATCCACAATGGTACTTATTGTGCAATTAAATCAACTGATACTAACACGGTGACAGTTACTAAGACTTTGCCTGAGGAGTGTAATGCATATAGCGTTATCCAGACATGTGACTCTTGGGAACAAATAGCTCTCCGATACGATTTAACTTTAGAAGAGTTATTAGCCTTTAATGATGAAACAGATCCTAACAGTTCTACTTGTGATAGAGATATAAAAATACCTGTTAAATCAGACCATGCTGGTGGTTCATATGCAAGAGGTGATGAAACAAGTGTTTATTATAAAACTTATTATACAGTGGGCTATGTTTCTACGTCAGTAGCATTAC
Source organism: Caryophanales bacterium UBA5348 (assembly GCA_002411005.1). Classification (GTDB taxonomy): domain Bacteria; phylum Bacillota_I; class Bacilli_A; order RF39; family UBA660; genus DHQC01. The sequence continues at coordinate 13,956 of DHQC01000014.1, forward strand.
CGTTTTCTTATGAGTATACAATTCAATTAGGTGTGTTACCTCTTCCGTTGGAAGATATAGAAGTTACAAGAGTAACGATGAAAAGTGTCTTCGAAAGTTTAAACGATTTTAAACGTTATATTGTTAAGAAAAACATGGGTGAAGTAATTTGGCCTGGTGGAGATACCACGCCACTAGATATAAGTCAAACGAGTGTGTTTAGGGATCATGCTGCAAGAAATGCTAATATGACATCCGACGATGTTTCAGTTATGTGTGATACTGAGGCTTGTTATGCAACAGTTAATGCAACAACTAATAACTTTACTAATGTTAATCCTAATACCATTGAAGGAGTGGGACAAGTTGTTTATACACCAATTAAATTTACAGTTGAATTTAATGGTCAAGGAGAATCTTGTGCTGTAAGAACAACTGGTGATGCAGAGCCGGGAATTTTGACGGGAGCAGGAACAAGTACTGATCCATATTTAATTGAAAGTATAGAAGATATAGTAGCATTATCAAATAATGTTGCTGCAGGCAACACTTATAGTGGAAAACATCTTTCACAAACTATTAGTTTTGATTTTAAAAACAAAAGATCTTATGCAGATCCAAATACAACGGCTTTTGGTGATATAAACGGCAATGGTATTATAGAAGGATTATTAACAGAACTTACAACAGGATCTGGTTTTAAACCAATAGGTAGTAATACTGCAACATTTAATGGTAGGTGGTTAGGAAATCTCGAATGTATATATAACCTATATATAAATAGACCAACCACTGATTATGTTGGACTATTTGGTTATATTAATGCTGATGCTGCAGTTGTTAAAAATTTAACTTTA
>DHQC01000014.1:14932-15821 GCA_002411005.1 Caryophanales bacterium UBA5348
TGTTATAGCTGGTATGATTAATAGAGGGAAAATAGAGAACTCTAATCTAATATCTGTTAATGTTAGCGGAAATATCCATACCGGTGGAATCGCTGGATACAATGATAGTAGCATTAATAATTGTACAGTATCAGGTGATGTAACAGGTGTATCTAACGTAGGCCTTATAGCTGGTTATAATTATGGTTCTGTTAGTTCCGTAGTGGCTGATGGCAATACAACAGGAGTTAATAATGTTGGAGGTCTACTTGGGACTAATCATTACTGGTCAGCAATAAAAGGTGTATATAAAAGTGGAAGTGTTGTAGGAACAGGTTCAAACGTTAATCGTTGTATTGGAGATATAGATTATTCTGATAACGTTGGAATGGCTGCCATGAGTAATATAACGGTTAATGGTGCAACAACCCCGAGTGCTGTGGTATATGGCGAGAAAGGCGTTGACATTGATACAATGTCTGATTTAGATAATATCAATTTAGCTGAGTTAGTATATGATTCATATATAGGTGGAGATAATGACGGGGATGGTTATTATTGGGATTATGATGCAAATTATAAAATTGTTAGAAAGTCAACTGCTGAATATTCACTAACATTTAGTTTAAGTGGTGGAGGCTCAGTAGCTGATCCGTATTTAATTTATAGTATCAATGATTTAAAAATGGTTTCATTAAAACCTGGTTCATCATATAAACTTATGAATAACCTTAATATGTTAGGTCAACATTATTATATGTTAAGCAGTTATTTTAATAAATTTAGTGGAACGTTTGATGGTCAAGGAATGACAATAAGTAATTTAACAATTGATAATCTAAAAGGTTCATATGTTGGTCTCTTTGGTTATATAGATGCTGATGCAGCAGTTGTTAAAAATTTAACTTTA
>DHQC01000014.1:15948-21834 GCA_002411005.1 Caryophanales bacterium UBA5348
TGTTATAGCTGGTATGATTAATAGGGGAACAGTGAAGGGCGTTAATTTAACGTTAGCTAATGTCAATGGAAATATTCATACAGGAGGAATCGCTGGATACAATGATAGTAGCATTAATAATTGTACAGTATCAGGTGATGTTACAGGTGTATCTAACGTAGGCCTTATAGCTGGTTATAATTATGGTTCTGTTAGTTCCGTAGTGGCTGATGGCAATACAACAGGAGTTAATAATGTTGGAGGTCTACTTGGGACTAATCACTACTGGTCAACAATAAGAGGCATTTTAAAAAGTGGAAGTGTTGTAGGAACAGGTTCAAACGTTAATCGTTGTATTGGAGATATAGATTATTCTGACAATGTAGGAATGGCTGCTTTGAATAATATAACAGTTAATGGTTCGACAATAATTTGTCTTTCAGGAGAAGTCCAAGTACCATGTACTAATCCTGCTTCAAAAAATGGTTTAGACATCACAACTTCAGATTTATTAAGTGAAATAACATACACAGACAGAGGCTTTAACTTCAGTGATGAAGCATTAGACTATATCTGGTCTATAGATGGTGGGGCAGCTAAATTTAGAGAGGGAAGCTTATAAAAGAAAATATATAACAAAATTAAGTGTAGATATGAATAAAGCAACAACTGAGGAACTAACAGACTTAGGTTTAAACAAAAACCTAGAAGAATTTAAAACGACCTTAGAAGATCAAGGTTTATCTTGTAAATAGAGAATAAAAGCTCCCTTAATTAGGGAGTTTTTTGTAAGATTATTTGATTTGCATTAATAGAAAAATTGTGATATTCTTAGTATAGAATAGTAGCATATATCTTATTTACTATGTTTATAAAAACTATTAAAATTATAGGTGGCGTGAATAATGAAAAACAGATTTTCTAAAAAAGGTTTTACTTTAATTGAATTATTAGCAGTACTGGTAGTAATGATAATTATTATAGCAATTGTAATTCCTCTTGTTTCAAATTTTAAAGAAATAGCTAAAAGAGAGGCTTTTAGAGCTACTGCTTATTCAATATCGGATGCTGGTAGATTACTTATTGCCAATGAAAATGAATCTCAGGGTTACCAAGAATTTTATTATTTAGATGGCAAAGAATATAATGCTGATGGCTGGAAATTAGATTATTCAGGTAAAGGACCAAAGACTGGTGTAGTTGTAATAAATGACAAAAACAAGGTTGCTATGGCAATTCACAATGGAACTTATTGCGCAATAAAATCAGCTGATACAAATAAGGTTACTGTTACTAAAACATCACCTGACGATTGTAATGCATATAGCGTTATTGCAACCTGTGATACATGGGAACAGATTGCTATTAAGTATGATGTTAGTTTAGCTGATATATTAGCAGCTAATAATGAAACAGATGAAACTAGTTCAACTTGTGATAGGGATATAAAGATTCCAGTAACATCAACATCATCTGGTAGTAGTTTTGTTGCTGGTGGTGATGGTGGATCAAAGGTATATTATAAAACTTATTATACAATGGGGTATATTTCTACTTCTTCAACATTACCGTTTTCTTATGAATATAAAATTAAATTAGGTGTATTGCCACTTAATATAGCTGACATAGAAGTTGCAAGGGTAACAACCCAAAGTGTTTTTGAAAGCTTAGACGATTTTAAAAGATATATTACAAAGAAAAATATGGGTGAGGTAATATGGCAAGAAGAAACATCAGCTCCACTTGATATAAGCCAAGCTAGCGTGTTTAGGGATCATGCTGCTAGAAATGCAAATATGACCGCAGATGATGTTTCAGTAATGTGCGATACAGAAGCATGTTATGCAACGGTAAGTGCAACAGTAGATAATTTAATAAATGTTAATCCTAATACTATTGAGGGAGTAGGTCAAGTAGCTTATACCCCAATTAAATTTACTGTTGAATTTAATGGTGAAGGTGACACTTGTACTGTAAGAACTGCAACTGATGCAGTACCAGGTACTTTAGCAGGAACAGGTGCGAGTGCAGATCCATATTTAATTGAAAGCATTGAAGATTTAGTAGCGTTATCAAATAATGTTAATGCTGGTAATACATATAGTGGAAAATATATTTCATTAACAAATAGTTTTGATTTTAATAACAATAAATCATATGAAAATACTGGTACAACAATATATGGTGATATAAACGGTAATGGTACAATTGAAGGATTAAAAACAGAACTCACGACTGGTGCTGGTTTTGTACCAATTGGTAATGGAACAAATAAGTTTAGAGGACAATTATTAGGTAATTCAAATTGTGTATATAATTTGTATATAAATCGTCCTGAAACTTCTTATGTAGGTTTCATTGGTTATAATTATAGTGGAACAATAACTACTCTGTCATTAAAAGATGTTAATGTAACAGGAGGAAGTTATACAGGTGCAATTGCTGGCTATAATAATGAGGGTAATGTTTATGATATTGATGTTAAAGGCGATGTTGTTGGAGCTGATTATATAGCTTTAGGAGTGGGTTACTTATACAAATATAGCCCGGCAGCTAGGGCAACTAGTATAATAGTAGAAGGAAATGTAAGAGGTGCTAACTATGTTGGCGGTATTGTTGGCTTTGCCGATGATAATATAGCTTCAACTGGTTATGTAAGCGGACTTAATAAGGGTGGAACAATTACTTCAACAGGGGGTAATGTTGGTAGAACATTTGGTGGTATTGATAGTCGTTATATTGCTAGCTCATTGGCGGTTAATACTATTACTGTAAACGGTGTAACTGTAACAAGCAATTCTTCAACTGGTCTACATGGCTCTGATATAACAAGTATGGCAGCAATTAACGATATTAATTTAGCTGAAGCAGCTTTAGATACATATATAGGTGGAGATAATGATGGTAATGGCTTTTATTGGGATTACGATGAGACTGGTAAAATTGTGCGCAGAAAGACGTCTGATTATCCATTAATATTTAACTTGAGCGGTGCAGGTACGGCTGCTAATCCATATCTGATAAATAATTACGAAGAATTAAGACAAGCATCTCAAAGACCCTATGCGGTTTTTCGTTTGACTTCTGATATTGATTTAAGTGGAAAGAAGTTTTATATGTTAGGTAGTTATATGAATCGTTTTACGGGTACTATTAATGGTTCTTTGAAGAGTGTTAGTAATATCAGTATTAATTGCCCTGAGGCATCATATATTGGCTTTGTTGGCTACAACGCAGGCGGGAAAATAACAGCTTTAGATTTGATCAATATAGATATTAAGGCTGGTAGCTTCGTTGGGGGTTTAGCTGGATATAATCAAGAGGGTAATGTTAGTGAAAGCATTGTTAAGGGAAATGTAGTTGGCGTTAATTATGTGGCTTTAGGAGTAGGGTATCTTTATAAATATAGTCCTCCAGCTAATGCTCAAGGAATTATGGTTGAAGGCAATGTAACAGGTAATAATTATATAGCTGGTATTGTTGGCTTTGCTGATGATAATATAGCATCGACGGGTTATCTAAGCGGCGTTAACATTGGTGGCACGATTAACTCAGTTGGTACCAATGTTGGTCGTACCTTTGGTGGTATTGATAGCAGATATATAGCTAACTCTTTAGCAGTTAATACAGTTAAAGTAAATGGTTCAACTATATCGAGCAACTCTACTACTAGTATACACGGAGCTAATATATCTAGCGTTGAAAGCCTTAATAATATCAATTTAGCGGAGGCAGCTTTAGATACATATATAGGTGGAGATAATGATGGTAATGGCTTTTATTGGGATTATGACGTTAATGGCATTCTTGTACGTAAGAGTGTAAGTACTAATCCGCTAACATTTAGTTTAGTTGGCGCAGGAACAGCTGCTAATCCTTATTTGATAAGCAATTACGAAGAACTAAGACAAGCAGCCTTAAAATTGAATGTTGTTTATCGTTTAACAAGTGACATTGATTTAAATGGTAAGAGATTTTATATGTTAGGTAGTTATGAAAATCGTTTTACTGGTACTTTTAATGGTGGTTCAAAGACGATTAGTAATTTGACAATAAATGCTCCCGATGCTTCATATATAGGTTTTGTAGGATATAACGCTGGAGGAACAGTTACGGCTTTAGACTTAAATAATGTGAATATCCATGCTAGTAGTTTTGTTGGTGCTTTAACTGGCTATAATTATGAAGGATTGGTTAGTGAAAGTAAAATTCAAGGTAATGTAACAGGAAACAATTATGTGGCTTTAGGAGTAGGGTATCTTTATAAATATAGTCCCTCAGCTAGAGCACAAAGTATTATCGTTGAAGGAAATGTTTTAGGTAGTAATTACGTTGGGGGCGTTGTTGGGTTTGCCGATGATAATATAGCTTCAACAGGATATGTTAGTGGTATTAATAAAGGTGGAAGTATTGTTTCAATAGGAGGCAATGTTGGTCGTGCTTTTGGCGGTATTGATAGCAGATATATAGCAGCGGCCTTAGCTGTTGATACAGTAACAATAAATGGTTCAGTTGTATCTAGTACTTATCCAACTAGTAATCATGGTGCTGATATTGATAGCATAGCTGATATAAATAATATCAATATGGCAGAATTAGCATTAGATACTTATATTGGTGGAGATAATGATAATAATGGCTTTTATTGGGATTATGATGAATATAATAATGTCGTTCGAAAAAGTATAAATGATTATCCATTAACATTTAGTTTAAATGGTGCTGGAACGGCAGCTAATCCATATCTCATAAATACTTATGACGATTTAAAAATGGCATCCCAAAAGCTAAATGTTGTATATAAAGTAAACTCCAATATTGATTTAAGTGGTAAGAAATTTTATATGCTTGGTAGTTTCTTTAATCGTTTCTCTGGGACTTTTGACGGTAATACCCAAACAATAAGTAATTTGTCATTGAATGTTCCTAAAACTTCATATATAGGTTTCGTAGGTTATAATGGTGGAGGAACTATTAAGGGGCTAAATTTGAATAATTTAAGTCTCAATGCTGCTAACTATGTAGGTGGTCTTGCTGGTTATAATCATGAAGGAACAGTTAAGGAAAGTCTTATTAGTGGTGATATAATTGGTAAAAATTATCTTGGTTTAGCAGCAGGTTATATGTATAAATATAGCCCAGCAGCTAATGCAACAAATATAATTGTTGAAGGAAATATAAGTGGTAATGATTACGTAGGAGGTATTGTTGGCTTTGCTGATGATAATATTGCATCAACCGGCTATATTAGTGGTATAAATACAGGAGGAAGTGTTAGTTCTGTTGGTACTAATGCAGGTAGAATAGCAGGAGGAATAGATAGCAGATATTCCGTTAGTACTTCATCAGTTGATTCGGTTTCAGTTAATGGTTCAACAACACTTTGCAAGGTAAATGAAGAACCGGTGCCATGTACTAATCCAGCTTCTAGAAATGGCTCAGATATAACATCATCAGATTTATCTAGTTCATCAACATATACAGATAGAGGTTTTAATTTTACAGATGAATCATTAGACTATATCTGGTATATAGATGGAGGCAGGGCTAAATTTAGAGAGGGAAGCTTATAGAAAGGAGGTAATTATGAAAAAAATATTAAGTTTAATTTTAGTAGTAACTTTATTTGCAGTAGGATGTGGTAACAAAAATCAAGTAGTATGTACAAGTGATGCAACAAATAATGGTATGACAATTATACAAAAATATATCTTAGATTATGCAGGAGAAGGCATTTCATTTATTGAAGTAGATAAATCCTATGCATTTGATAAAGATGAAGACTTTGAATCATTTGGAACAGTTATAGATAATACAATTACAACGATGAAAGAATCAGAAAATGAATACATCAAGTTTGAAAGTAGTAAAAAAGGAAGAAAGTATACAACAAAATTAACTGTAGAT
>DHQC01000011.1:0-28283 GCA_002411005.1 Caryophanales bacterium UBA5348
GCGTGTTGTTGTCGCCCTGACCAACTAAAGCGGAGCTTTGGTTGGCCTTACCCTGTAACCCTTTTGTTCTTTTGAAGGTAAGGCAAAGAAAGAACGAAGCCACTAGCATAAACTAAACACCCATAAAGTATATGATATAGTAAAAAAGTGCCTGTGACGAAAGACACAGGCGTTAAAGTGGCGGTGGGACGTAAGCTCCGCCGGCACGAGGGGCAAGTTTTGGTTGATAATAAGTAATGGTATTTCAATCAACCTTAGTGAGATATAGGGATTAAATTGTATAATACTCAGTTTTGTGCCTTTTTGGATCCTTCGTGGTGGCCATTGCATCGGCACTGCGAGTGTGGGCGCGTTCAACTTCAACTACGGCAGCGGTGGTGCCTACGGCAGTGTGCGTGTTGTTGTTGCTCTGAGGTTCAAATAATAATAGATACAATAGAGATGAACAGTAGTTTATTGAAATGAACTCTAAATAGTTCATAATAAAAAGATAGACACTAGAAATTATTTCTAGTGTCTATCTTTTTGATTTTAATCTATCCGTGTTGTAAAATAGTATCCAATCTTCTACAAGTCTTTGGTATTCCTTTAAAGATGTGATATTACTATTGTACAAAGTTTCTTTCTTTAGGATTCTGCGAAAGGATTCCATTGGCGAGTCATCAATCGGTGTACCTTTTCTTGACATTGAAATTTGAATTCCGTTAGATTCACAGATAGCTTTGTATTCAAAAGATGTATATATGGAAGCTTTGGTCATTATGAATGATCAATCCATGTACATCTTTTCCTTTTGATATTTCCTCATTTAATGTATCGATAACTAATTTATTATTATTAAGTTGTGATATTTTATAAGCAATAACTTTTCTATCATATAAATCTAAAATTGTAGATAAATATAATCTTTTTGCAGACAAATGTTTATTCATAAATATAATACCTCCTTTCTTGAGGTGTTATTTTATCTTGGTTATCTACTTTTTATTGACAACTTCATTATACTTATCTTTTTTGTTGCTAAAACGAGACATTTTTTTCATTCCTAAATTGTTAAAATATATAAAGGTGATTATATGAAAAAGATTCTTGTTCCACTAATTAGTGCAATTGTTATTGGTTTAATACTTGGTAAATATCTTTTTTCACAATATGAAAAAAAAGTAGATACTGTTTTTCAAGATGACGAGAGGATTTACGTTTTACAACAAGGTGTATATTCAACCGCTGAAAATGCAGGAAAATACACCTCTAATCTTGATTATTACATAGTTCATCATGATGATAAATATTATCGTGTTTATGTCGCTATAACACATAATAAAAATAATGTTGATATATTAGAGGAATACTATATATCAAAGGGGAATGATATATATGTAAGAGAATTAACGACTAATAATTTAGAATTTTTAGAATTATTAAAACAGTATGATTTATTATTGCAAAGTAGTGGTGATAATGAACTTTTACAAATAGAGAAACAAGTATTAAGTAAGTATGAGGAGTTGATTCTACAAAGTGAATAATATGATGATAAAGGATATTCCTGATAACGAGAAACCTCGTGAGAGAATGATGAAATATGGGGTAGAAAATATATCGAATGAGGATTTGTTAGCAATTACGATTAAAACAGGAACCAAGTCATTTTCTTCTAGAAATATTGCTAGCTTCATTTTATCGCAAATTAATGATATCAGTGAATTAAAATATTTTACCATAGCAAAATTTACTAAAATTAAAGGCATTGGATATATTAAGGCAATTGAATTAATAACGGCTTTAGAACTGGGACGTAGGGTTTATTATGAACCTCAATCAAACATCAGAACTAAATTTAATAATCCCTTAAGTATTTACGAATATTTCAGATATAAGATTAATGATATCAAGCAAGAGTATTTTTATTGTCTGTATTTAGATAATAAGAAAAATTTAATCGATTATAAACTTCTATTTATGGGAACTATTAATATGAGTATTGTTCATCCAAGAGAAATATTTAAAAATGCTTATTTATTATCAGCTTCTTCAATTATTTGTTTACACAATCATCCGTCAGGTAATTCTAAACCTAGTATGGAAGATAAAAAGATTACAACAAATTTAGTAGAAATAGGAAAACTTTTAGGAATTGAAGTAGTTGATCACATAATTATTAGTAATAATGATTTTTATAGTTTTTATGAAAATAATGATATGTAGTTTAAATATTGTTGTTTTTCTATTATAATGATGGTAGAAAGAGGTAGGGTATGAGATTTAATAATCATAAGAGAAAAAAAGAGACAAAATTTATTATTCTTGGTATTATTTTGATTGCTTGTTTTATAATTGGTATATTATCATTAACGATAAAAGGTGATAGATCTTTTACAGTTGTTGAAAAATATGTAAAAGATGCTGGAATTGGAATTCAGAATGTTTTGTATACGCCTTTTCGTTTTGTAGGTGGAAAAATTGATGATTATAAAGAAATGAAAGCTGTTTATAAAAAATATAAATACATTTCTGATATTGAATCTAAAGCTGTTTTGTTAGAAGAAGAAAATAGAGAGTTAAAAAGTAGTTTAGATGATTTAAAAAGCCTTCTAGATTTAAACAAACTTACAACTGAATATAAAGTAATTAACGCTACTGTTATTAATCGTAATGTTGGTAATTGGTATAATACACTGATTATTGACAAAGGGGAAAAGAGTGGTTTGAAAGCAGATATGATAGTTATAACAAATGAGGGATTAATTGGAAAAATCACTAAAACGACTTTTTATAGCAGCGAAGTAAAATTAATAACGACTCCTGATTTAAATAATAAAATATCAGTTGGTGTTATAACTGATGATAATACTACATATGGGTTATTGTCTGGTTATGATAAAATGACCAAAGAATTATCTGTTATTGATATTATTGATAATACCTCTATAAAAGTAGGCGATAAAGTTATTACTTCAGGTTTAGGTAATATATTTCCTAAGGGAATTATAATAGGAACAGTTTCTAAGGTTGAAATGGATGATTTTGGAATATCTTCTTTAGTAAAAGTAAAACCTATAGCAGACTTTAACAATCTAAGATATGTGACTGTCTTAGGAGGTATAGAGTGATTATGTATTTAGTAGTACTATTATCGTTTTTCTTAGACGGGTTATTATCTATTTATCAAGAACTTTCTATCTTTGGTGTTATATATTTCAAGCCTATGTTTACGATTGTTTCACTTGTTTTAATTTACCCGAAGTATCAAAAAGATATTAATAATTATTTAAAAATATGTCTTGTCTTAGGCTTGTGTTATGACTTATTTTATACCAATATGTTATTTTTAAATATGCTTGTTTTTCCTCTTCTTGGTTATATAATTCATAGAGTGTATTTGTTTTTAATTGATGGATTAGTTAATAGTCTCGCGATTAATTTGATTGCTTTAGTCTCGTACAATTTTATAATATACTTTGTTTTATTTTTAACAGGATATTTATCCTTTAATGTGAGTTTGTTTTTATATAATCTATTAAGTATTTTAATTACTAATACAATTTATTTTATAATTTTATACTTGTTATTGATGACTGATAAAAATAACTTTCCTAAAAAGAAAAAATATAAATTCTAACATAAAATTATTATCTCAAGCATATATTGTAGCGGTGATAATATGGATATAGAAACAATAAAAAGACAAATGAAAGAAAAAAGACAAAATACATATATGGGTAGTACTAAGTTGAAAAAAGCGAAACAGTCTAAGACGTTTCCTTTTATCACTAAATTAATGGTTTTAACAGTTCTATTTTTGAGTACTCTTATATTTATTAAATCATCGACGACGAATAAACAACTTCTTTATGACACAATTTTTAAGGATAATCTTTCTTTTGCGGCTGCAAACAATTTCTACAACAAATACTTAGGTGGAATATTACCCTTTAAGGATGTTATAAAAGATGGGAAACCTGTTTTTGAAGAAAAATTGGTTTATGACGAAGCGAATATATATAAAGATGGCGTTGCACTGAAAGTTACAGATTCATACTTAGTACCATCTATCGAAAGTGGTATTGTTGTTTTTGTGGGTGAAAAAGAAGATTATGGTAAAGTAGTTATTGTTCAACAAGTTAACGGTGTTGATGTTTGGTATGGTAATGTTGATAATTTAAGCGTAAAGATATATGACTATATAGAAGGTGGAAGTTTATTGGCTGAAGCTTTAAATAATGAATTATATTTAGTTTTCAAAAAAGATGGTAAAGTAATTGATTATAAAGAATTTATACAATAAACTTGCTATTCATCCATTATTTTGGTTTATAGCAGCTTCTTCAATATTAACTGGTTTATTTAAAGAATTTATAATATTGTTTGTAATTATTATTGTTCATGAAATAGGGCATCTATCAGCTGCCACTTATTTTAATTTTAAGATAGAGAAAATTAACTTATATCCTTTTGGAGGATATATAAAATTTAACGATAAATTAAACAGAAGTATTAATGAAGAACTAATAGTTCTTATAAGCGGTCCATTATTACAGACAATCTATTTTTTTATAATGTCATTCTTTTATAATTTGGATTTTTTTAACATTTCAACGTATAATATTATTTGCAATTATCATTATTCATTATTGCTTTTTAATTTGTTGCCAATCTTTCCTCTTGATGGATCTAAACTAACAAATCTTACATTATCAAAATTCTTATCATTTAAATTATCACATTTATTAATGATATATATATCATATATCTTTTTGTTTGTTTTATTAATAAGTGCTCAGTATATAAGTTTTAATATAAATATATATCTTTTTATAGTGTTGTTATTATTCCAGCTTTTCAGTGAAGGCAAAAATCACAAAAACATATATAATAAATTTTTATTAGAAAGATATTTATATAATTTTAATTTTAAAAAGATAAAAATTATAAAAGGAAAAGTTCTGTCAAAGATGATGAGAGATAGGAGGCACTTATTTTTAGTAGATCACAAAAGACTAACAGAAAAAGAAATTTTAAAACAACGATATAAGCAATAATAATACAAACATTTATAAATTGCAAAAAACATTTGTGTAAACCAAACATAAACCAATTATTACTTTTTAATAAGATATTATCGTAATGTAATAACATGTTTAAAATACATGTTTTTTGTATTTTAAAAATATAAATGTATGTTACAATTATTATGCAATCTAAGGAGGTAATAACATGTATAAAGAATGGAATAATTTTAAAGAAGGTATTTGGAAAAAAGAAATTAATGTTGAAGATTTTATTATAAATAATCATCATTTATATGAGGGTGATGAGTCGTTTCTTCAGGGGATTTCAACTAAAACAAAAGCGGTATGGAGTAAGTGTCAATCATTATTAGAAAAAGAAATAACGAGTGAATCAGTCTCTATTGATTTAGATAATATATCTGGTATAGATAATTTTGAGCCTGGATATATTGATAAAGAAAATGAGGTTATCGTTGGTTTACAAACATCTGAACCACTAAAAAGAATTATTAATCCTTATGGTGGTATTAGAATGGTTGAAGAAATCTTGGAATCACATAGTTTAAAGTTAGATGATGTGAAGAAAAAATATTTTAATGACTATTTTAAAACCCATAATCAGGGTGTTTTTGATGCTTATACAAAAGAAATATTGAGAGCTCCTAAGGCAGCATTGCTAACTGGTTTGCCCGATGCTTATGGGCGTGGTCGTATAATTGGTGATTATCGTCGTATAGCATTATATGGTATAGATTATCTAATTGAAAACAAAGTAAAAGATTTTCAAACATTAACTAATAGCGATGATGAATCAATTAGATTGCGTGAAGAAGTAAGCGATCAAGTAAAGGTTCTAAAAGCTATAAAGAGTATGGCTGCAAAATATGGTTTTGACATTTCTTTGCCAGCCTCAAACAGTAGGGAAGCTACTCAATGGCTATACTTTGGCTATCTAGCGGCTGTTAAAGAAAATAATGGAGCTGCTATGTCTTTAGGTAGAACTTCTACATTCTTAGATATATATTTTGAAAGAGATTTAGAAAATGGTAGTATAACTGAAGAAGAGATTCAAGAAATAATTGATGCTTTTATCATTAAACTTCGTTTAGTAAGACAATTGAGAACAGCTGAATATGATGAACTTTTTGCAGGAGATCCTACATGGGTAACTGAGTCTATTGGAGGTGTTAATAACAATGGTGTTCCACTAGTTACAAAGACATCATTTAGATATTTACATTCTCTTGACAATTTAGGCTCTGCGCCTGAACCGAATCTAACAATTTTGTGGTCTGAGAAGTTACCTGACAATTTCAAAAAATATTGTGCCTCTATGTCGATCAAAACGGGTGCTTTGCAATATGAAAATGATGATTTGATGAGACCGTTGTATGGAGCTGATTATTCAATAGCGTGTTGTGTATCTGCTATGAGAACAGGTAAACAAATGCAGTTTTTTGGGGCTCGATGTAATCTAGCTAAAGCTTTATTATATACAATTAATGGTGGGGTTGATGAAAGATTAAATATTAAAGTTATCGATGGAATTGAACCAATTAAAGATGAAATACTAGATTATGAAAAAGTATTAATATCTTATGAAAAGGTATTATCTAAAATAGCTAAAACATATGCTGATGCTTTAAATATCATTCATTATATGCATGATAAATATGCTTATGAGAAAAGCCAAATGGCTCTTAATGATACAGTAGTTGAACGTTTAATGGCTTTTGGTGTTGCTGGTTTATCAGTTGTAACTGATTCGCTATCAGCTATAAAATATGCTAAAGTAAAACCAATTCGTAATGAAGAGGGACTCGCTATTGATTTTGAAATTGAAGGAGAGTTTCCTAATTATGGAAATGATGATGATCGTGTAGATGATATAGCAGTAGATATCGTAAAGAAGTTTTATAAAGAATTATGTAACCAAAAATTATATCGTAATGCCCGTCATACATTATCAATTTTGACTATTACCTCAAATGTTGTGTATGGTAATAAGACAGGAGCTACACCAGACGGAAGAAAGGCAGGAGTACCATTTGCACCTGGTGCTAATCCAATGCATGGAAGAGATAAGAGTGGAGCTTTAGCTTCTCTTAATTCGGTTGCAAAAATACCATATAAAGATGCTTGTCTTGATGGCATATCTAATACATTCTCAATTGTTCCAGAAGCTTTAGGAATATCAATTGATGAAAGAAAGGTTAATCTAGCAACTATTCTTGATGGATATTTTAAACAAAGGGCTCATCATTTAAATGTTAATGTTTTAAATAAAGAAACATTAATTGACGCTATGAATCATCCGGAAAAATATCCAACTCTAACTATTAGAGTATCTGGTTATGCGGTTCATTTCAATCGTTTAACAAAAAAACAACAAGAAGAAGTTATAGCTAGAACATTTCATGAATCATTATGATAACAGGTAAAATAAAACAAATTGAAACAATGGGATTAGTTGATGGACCAGGTATTAGGGTTGTTATATTCATGCAAGGATGTCCTTTAAGATGTATATTTTGTCACAATCCTGAAATGCAGGAATATGACGGAGGAACCAAATATGCTCCACAAGATGTACTTAGAATTGTTTTAAAATATAAGAATTATTTTGGTAACCAAGGAGGTGTTACTTTTTCAGGAGGTGAACCCCTTGCTCAACCTGAATTTTTACTTGAATGTTTGAGACTTTGTAAAGAAGAAGGCATCAATACATGTTTAGATACATCAGGAGTAGGTAATGATAAATTCAATGAGAAAATATTATCATACGTTGATCTTGTTATATTAGATATAAAAGCATTAACTAATGATAAATATAAAGAGATGACAAATTTATCGATTGATAAAAATCTAGAATTTTTAGATTTGTGTCAAAAACTTAATAAAAAGTTATGGCTAAGGAACGTTATAGTTCCTGGTATAAATGATACTGAAAATTATATAAAATCTTTAGCGACATTTATAAAACCACTCTCAAATGTAGAGAAAGTTGAATTGTTGCCTTATCATACGATGGGTAAAATAAAATATGAGAAGTTAAATAGAGAATATAAGTTAATTGATACATTACCAATGGATCCTAATATATGTAAAGATTTAGAAAATAAATTAAGAGAATTAATAAAAATTAGCGATTAAAGTCGTTAATTTTTCTTTTATATTAATTATATATATGTTCAAAAAATAATGAATATATGATAAAATATTGTTATGGTATTTGATATGCAAGAGTGGCGGAATGGTATACGCGCACGTTTAAGGGGCGTGTGGAGTAATCCTTGAGGGTTCAAGTCCCTTTTCTTGCACCAGATATGAGTCGGTTGCTCCCCCTTATAATTGTAATGATTATAAGGGAGTGACATTCAAAACATAGAAAACAGTTAGAAACGGATTGTTACCTATAGAAAGGAGCAATCTATTTTTATTTTGGAATTTAAAAACTGATAAGAAGTTTCTAAACTTTATAGGTGAAAAACCGCCCACTATCAAAATAACTGATGGTGCAATATTAGAAATAAAGAAAACTAATATTAAAACGATCAAGCCAATCATTTGTTAAATACCAGAAATCAATTTAATAATCTATCCTTATGCTTGTGGTAGCTTAAATAACAAGAAACCCTACATACTAAGTCATAAAAAGCTTATAATAAATAGACAAATAAGGAAAGTATGTTCTTTGAAAAGGCAAAGTAGTATGTATAAAGAATGTATGGACCTGTCTTTGCCTTTTTCTTTTTAAAAATATGAAAGAGAATGAGAGATGATTGAATTAATTTAAAAGAATGAATATATGTTAGGGTAAGTACCGAAGAACAACGAGATTATGGCTATTCTATTGATGGTCAATTAAGAGAATTAAAAGATTATTGTAAAAGACAAAATTATGTAATTGTAGATATTTATATGATGCGGGGCATAGTGCCAAAGATTTAAAAAGAACAAATGTAGAACGAATGTTAGAAGATATCAAAAAAGCAAGATAATTGGACTTTGGATGAAAATGTTTTATAAATTTTTGGATTATTGCTTATAGCAATAAGGCAATACGTAATAAAAGAAAATGGATTCTAAGGCGTTAAACCTTAGCCGCCCATATTTTGACAAAGCAAAATCGCCTATCAAAGAAAGAGGGAATAAAATATGAATATTGTTTGTAATTATATTGATACAACAAGTTTTTTTGCAGGACATAATTGGATTGGTTTGAATAATTAATTATAGCGTCAATGATGTGTTAAATTTTACTTTTTAACTGAGCAACAGGGATTTTTATATTTTTATAATTAACAAAATGTGATATACTTATGTTGATTTAACGATAAGTTAAATCAAGAGTATTTAGGGGTCTATATTTAAGGGAGGATGATTCAAATTATCAAACGAAACTTTAAGGTAGTAACTTCTATTTTTATTTTTACATTTTTGATAGGTGGATTTGTCAATGCAAACGCTTATGTTAAATCCGAAAAATTAGTTGACTATAAAGCTGATTATTTAGCACCATATCATGAAACAAGAAAATTAACAAAGGGCACACTCTCTGAACAATTTGTTAATATATCCAATACCACTGGAGATAGATCGGCCATGATTGCTTTATATGTTCGCAATCTAGATACTGGTGTCGATGCTACAGTAGATCAACATTGGCATAATGTTATGATTGGAACACATGTTGAATTCTATGGGACAGCAGATACAGCAATGACAGAATCTAATGAGAGATACTTGCTAAAATCAAAATTAGCCTTGCCGTGGTTTCAAGTAGCTATGAACGGCGAATGGGTAATTGATCAGTAGTATTTAAAATAAGGTCCTTAAATGCACAAAAAGAGGTGAGTTAGAGTTGAAGGATATTTTAAACAAGAAACTGAACGTGATGTTGTTTTTGCTTTTTTTTATATTTTTTGTACTTTCTTTATTTGGTTTCTTTGACGCTGTTAATCCAAATAACTGGATTGAATCAGCAAGATATATCTTAGATGATGTTAGTAAATATTCATTTTGGACATATATAAACTCTTTTAGTATATATGCTTATGTTATTTATCTCGCACCATTTGTTATAGCGTTTGTTGGAGTTAATGCATTTCACAAGATGCTTCACTCAGGATTCTTATTCAATTTGTTACAAAGGACATATTATAAGACTGTTTTTATTAGGGAAATAGCAAAATGTTGGCTTACAGCACTCATATTACCAATCATGTCGGTTATTATATTTATATTTGGAGCAATTCTATATAAAAACTCGGCCATCATACCTTTAGATTCAAATAATGGGACATTAATATTGACAGTCAAAGAATATATGACTATTATAAATCCGGATTTATTCATTTTTTTACATTTCATTTTATTAGTATTATTTGGCATAATAGTAATTAATATTGCGATAATATTTACACGATACATTAAAAATATTTATTTAGTGTCATTAATATCGTTTCTTTTTCTAATCTTTTATGAAGTTGTCAGTAATACACTGATTGGTCCATTTCTTGCAAATCTTGTTGGCATTAAGAGACTTGCTAATGGTCTTTCTATTTATAACTTGTTTTGGTTAGATGCAATTCCCAGCATGCTTTGGGAATTCATTTTTGCAATAATAATGATACTAATAACACTATTTATAATATATATCATCTATTTGAGAGGCAAGAGAGATGCTACATATGAACGCTTATATTAAAGTTAAATTCATGCATTATGTGACTAGCAACATATTTAGACTACTTATAATCATACTATTCGTTGGATGCATTACTCTCTTAAGTACTACTACAAACTTATCATATTTCAATTTTATATATTATGCGCTTCTTCATCCGTACTTACTACTATTCTTTTTTCTACCTATAATTTTTTATTCATGTGTTAGATTAACAGAAGATATTGTACAGAATGAAAGCCTTATGTTATATGTAAAATCAAAAAAAGAACTATTTAATGTATGCGCTGGTACAATTTTTCGTGTAGTGAATCATGTATTTATATATTTCATTATTGCTATATTGCTATGTGCAAATTTGTTTGCGAACAGATTTGATTTATTTGGGAGAGATCCTAATTATAATGAAATTTTAAATGTAGTAGGATTACTGTTCAATTTCATAAAGTTATATATTTTCACTATTGCATTATCGACTATCATAACCAGTATTGTTATTTCTAAAACAAGAGCTAAAATATTGTATTTAATTATAATATATTTATCTCTAATGTCGATGCTTAATTATATTGAGTTTAATAACATATTTGCTATCCTTTTACCTTATAGATATATTGGGGTTGCTTATATTTTCGATAGTTTTAACCAAAATTTAATTTTTTCAACTATATATATTGTATTTTTGCTGCTTATTTCTATATTAATGCTAAAAAAGATGGTATCCCTAAAGGAGCGTAGTTTATGGTCTGTTTTATTCGGAATGATTTTTCCAAGCTTTTATCAAAACACAAAAAAATTGTAATTATGTATTTCGTAGTCATTATTTTATTTCCATTTTTTTGTAAGATAGTTGCCGATTTTGACTTTTCTAGTGATATAGTTAATAATTTATATTATAGCAATATTGGTCAAAATTATAACGTCAATACTTTCCTAGAATATTCAATGTTATTGTTTTACTTAACATCTTACTTATACATATGTCTGGATTTGTTAATTAGTGATTTTAATTATGGTAAAGAATATATATTTCTTAGAATCAAGCGGACTAAGTGGATCATATGGAAATTAATAAGTGTAATTGCAATTACTTGTACGATGACCATTTTTTTTAATGTCGCACTACTTATTACATATAGCATCCTAGGATTAAAAGAAGAAACAATTTTAACAATTTTTTCCCTTTTGCCACACATAGTTTTATCAACAACAATTTTGACTACACTTGGTATTTTTGCAATCATTAACTTTGGACAATACTCTGTATTTGTGATTGAATTATTATATAGTTTGCCTTATTTTCTAAAAAAGATATTTGGTGATGATATCTTGTCTAATTTGTTTACAAATCTATTTGCAAGTAACTCAAGTATTAAGATATCAATAGTGATTTTTGCAATATTATTTGCGTTAATCATTATAAAGGGTCAGAAAATAACAAGAATTTTTGAAAGGAGTTTTTAACTATGATAAGTATTAATAACATCGAAAAAAGGTATGATAACCATCAAATCCTTAGTGATATATCACTCAAATTTGAAGATGGTCACATATATGGCTTTGTAGGTCGAAATGGTAGTGGCAAAACTGTGTTGTTGAATGTAATTTGTGGATTTGCTCAACCTAATAATGGAGTAGTTATTTATGATGATGTAGATATTTATAAAAGTAAAATTTTTTTGCCAAATACGAGAGCATTGATTGAAAAGCCAAAGTTTATCGACGATATTTCTGGCTATAAAAATCTCGAATTGTTAGCGAAGATAAACGGAGTTATTGGTAAAGATGAAATAGATAATGCTTTAAAAATGGTCAACTTATTTGAAGACAAGGACAAGATATATAAAAAGTATTCTTTAGGCATGAAACAAAAATTAGGAATTGCTCAAGTTATAATGGAAAAGCCAAAAGTTATGATTTTTGATGAACCATTTAATGGTTTGGATAATGAAACAGTATCTAAAATTAGAATGCAATTATTGAAATACAAGGAAGATGGTAAAATTATAATTATTTCCACACATATTAAGGAAGATGTAGAGTTATTATGTGACAGTGTTTTCTTTCTAGATAATGCTAAAATATCAAGAATCAAATAGCAACCTTGAATAAGTTGATGTTTCATATTTGATGGGGTATTCTAATAATGAAACAGCTTGAGATAATATTGAAATTTTGTCAATCAAAAAAAGAAAAGATGAAGATTTTAATGTTTAATATAAGGTTAGAGGTTTAACTCATAACCTGGTTATTCATGCTTCTATTATGATTCCTACAACATTTAATTCGAGAAATAGTTAAGATTATTTCAAAATTAGTTTTTTCTTTGTATAATAAATATTAATCTTATCAAATGGTAAGGGTCTAACAACCTTTATCTAACTGGTACCATTTAAAAATAAGGATCTTTTTCCTTTATATATAAAAATTTATTAGGATTAAAAAGGCTAAAATAATATAGAAGTTGAGGGTTAATAATGAATAAAAAAGTAGTAGGCATAGCATATATAAAAGAAGGAAAACTTCTTGTTTGTATGTCACAGCGTTCATCTAAACAAGGAAAATATACTTTAATTGGTGGAGGAGTTGAGCCTGGTGAAACTTCAGAACAAGCTGTTATAAGAGAAACAAGGGAAGAAACAGGTTTTGAATTAAAAAACGGGGAATTTTATAAGATTTTTAGTTTTACTGAGAGTGCTGCTTCTGATCCTAATTTATTAATTGATATGGATGTTTTTGTTTATAATGGAGAATTTTCACAAAAATTACAAACAAGTGATGAAATTTTAAAATTTAGATGGTATGATATCAGCGAAGATTCTTCTAATTTATCATCATCAATTACTGATCATTTTTTACCTTGGGCAATAGATAATGATTTATTATATTCTGATAAAAAGTAATTTTTATGCCGACTTAGCTCAATTGGTAGAGCAACTGAATCGTAATCAGTAGGTTGGGGGTTCAATTCCTCTAGTCGGCACCATAATTTTTTTGGTATACAAATTGTTATACAAAATAAAAATAAAAACATTGTAAGCACAATGTTTTTTACTTTTAAGGTTTGTTGAAATATTTACTGTTCTATGTTAACATTTATGATAGAGAGTGAGTGAGTGAGTTATATGAAGATAAGAAATGGTTTTACATTAATTGAATTATTAGCGGCCATTGTTATATTGGCAGTTGTTATTGCAATAGCAGTACCCACTGTTTCAAATTTAATTGAGGGTTCAAGAGCTAATGCTTTTAAAATTGGAGCAAATCAAATATTAAAAGCTATTGAACAAAAAAATGCTAGTGTAGAAGAGTATGATGTATCAACAGTAACTGTTGAAAATATGCAAAGTGAAATAGGGATTTCAAATGAAAATTACAATTATTTAGAGGTTTCAATGGATGAAAAAGGTATAATAAGTCTTTATTTAGAAGGTAAAAATAAATGGGATGGTTTAATAATTCGTGGTACTAAAAACAATTTAACTGATGAACAGGTTGAAGCAACGATTTATACTTATGATTATACTGGTAAAGAGCAGTTGTTTACTGCTCCTTATACGGGCATATATAAAATAGAATTATGGGGAGCTGCTGGTGGCGGTGACGTTGATCCAGCCGTTGGTTCTCATGCTGGTTTAGGTGGTTATACTAAAGGCCAAATATATTTAAAGAAGGGGCAACAACTATATGTTTACGTAGGTGGTAAGGGTGTTTATGGTGGTTCTGGAAGTGCCCTTGGTGGATATAATGGTGGAGGAAACGGTGGTACTGGTTCTGGTCAAGGCGGTGGCGGCGGAGCTACTGATATCAGACTTGTTAATGGTTCTTGGGATAATCAACAGTCACTATATAGTAGGATAATGGTAGCTGGAGCTGGAGGTGGACCTGATAATGCAGGTGGAACACCAGGTGGTTCGGATGATGGTTCTGGTGGATACGCAGGTGGCTTGATTGGTGAAAATGCAAAAATTAACGGTTCATATGTTGCTAATACCGGTGGGACACAAACTTTAGGAATGCTAGGTAAAGGTGAGGCTGCCACAGCAGCAACAGATACAGGTGGAGCTGGAGGCGGATATCGTGGAGGTTTTGCTACTAATAATAATCAAGGTGGAGCTGGAGGCGGATCTTCTTTCATATCAGGTTATCCAGGATGTGATGCAATAGATGAATCCGGAGCTCATACAGGACAACCGATTCATTATTCAAATTATCAATTTGATAATTATGTAATGATTGATGGAGCATCAACAATGCCGAATACATCAGGGGCAACAGAAACAGGACATGCGGGTAATGGTTATGCTAT
This sequence comes from Caryophanales bacterium UBA5348, assembly GCA_002411005.1. GTDB lineage: Bacteria > Bacillota_I > Bacilli_A > RF39 > UBA660 > DHQC01. The sequence continues at coordinate 15,011 of DHQC01000011.1, forward strand.
TATTACAGGACCAGTATCTGATTAGGCTTATACAACAGTTGTACAAATACAGTTCAAACTTTTAAAATTCCTAAAACAGATGCATAACCAGCAAAATAAATAGGCCATTAATTAAAGAAATGGTCTTTTTTCTTGAAATACCTATTGTTGTGTTAATTGTTTAAATATGTTAGTATAAATTAAAGGTAGAGTGATATAAAATGAAAGGAAATGGTTTTACATTAATTGAGTTATTAGCGACAATTATTATCTTGGTAGTAGTTGTAGCAATAGCGGTACCAATTGTTTCAAATCTAATTGAGAGTTCGAGAGTTAATGCTTTTAAAGTTGGTGCTACTCAGATAATCAAGGCTATTGAACAAAAAAATGCTAGTGTGGAAGAATATGATGTATCAACTATAACTGTGGATAATATGGAAAGTGAAATTGGCATTTCTAATGAAAATTATAAACTTTTAGAAGTTTCAATAAATGATAAGGGTGTAATAAGTATTTTTCTTGAGGGAAAAAATAAATTGGATGGTTTAGTAATACATGGATCAAAGAATAATTTAGTTGATAAACCACTTGAGACATCTTATGCTTATGAATATACTGGTGATTATCAGACATTTACTGTTCCTTATACCGGAACATATAAAGTAGAATTATGGGGTGCATCAGGCGGAGGTACAACTAGTACTGCTAAAGGAATATCTTTAGGTGGTAAAGGTGCCTATGTTACTGGATTAATACCACTTGACCGTGGTGAAAAAATCTATATGTACATTGGTGAGGCTGGTTCAACATTTACAGCTTCCAATATAGGAACTACTAGTTTGTATGCAGTTTCTTTCAATGGAGGCGGAGCTGGAGCTTTTGATTCAAGTGAGAGTGCCGACTCAGGTGAACATGGCTTTCCTGGTGGTGGATCCACAGATATTCGATTAGTAAGTGGCACTTGGAATGATACAGCCTCTTTAATATCAAGAATTATGGTAGCTGCAGGTGGAGGCGGTGGAGGCTGGTCTGGTAACGGAGCATCTGATCAATATTATTCTGGCGGCGGTGGAGCTGGAGGAGCATTAATTGGCAAAGGAGCTCCAACGGCTACAAGTTCAACTCCTGGGACACAAACGACAGGTAAAGCTTTTGGTTTTGGTGGTAATGGTATTTTTGGGACAGGTAGTAATAATGATGGAACAGGTGGTGGCGGTGGAGGCTACTACGGTGCTAGAGAAGGACTAAGTTTTGTAAAACCAAATTCAAGTGGTTCGGGTGGTTCTTCATTTGTCTCAGGTTATACTGGATGTGATGCTGTAACTGAAGCAGGAGCTCATACAGGTCAACCTGATCATTATTCTGGTTATATTTTTAGTGATGGTGAAATGTTAGCCGGTAATGAACCAATGCCAAATCCAACGGGTGGTACACAGACAGGCCATGATGGTAATGGCTATGTTAGAATAACTTATTTCCCATAATTTGACAATAAACATCTTTTTTGCTAATATATCTCACTTAAGAGGGATGAATTATGTTAATAGAAGCCTTTTCAAATCGTCAATTTAACAGATTAAAACCTTTATATTTGGAGAATGAAATCACTTCAATAGAAAGTGATCTATATGTTTTGCCTGGTAAAGCAAATCAAGCAGATCGGGTAATAAAAAAATATGTTAATGTTAATGGTGAATATTTTGGAAATAAACTATTAACCATTAATTCTTTAATTGAGAACCGTGAAAAAATAAATATCGATGAAATAGTTTTCCCAGAAAAGTTAGCTGTAATAGATAAAAAAATAGTTGGTTATACTATGAAATTAATAGATAATGTAAATTTAACGTTACTTTTAAATTCAAAAGAGATTCATGTTAAACAGAAAATTCAATTGTTAAAACAAGTTGAAAACATTATTCGAAGAGTTCAATGTGTAAAAGGACTTAAGGATCCTTTCTTATTAGCGGATATTCATGAATCTAACTTTATATTAGAAAAAGATAGTGGTAAAGTTTATGCCGTAGATATAGATGGCTGTAAAATAAGTAATAACAGGATTTATGTTATGAAATATGGAAGTTTCAATGAAAAGTTTTTCTATTATCCACATAAATATCCATTGGATGAAGAAGATAGACCTATACCTAATATAAATACTGAATGGTATTGTTTTATAATTATGGTGTTGAATATGATAGGTAAGGGCCCTATCCATAAATTGTCAATCGAAGATTATTATGATTATCTTCATTTTTTAAAGGAAGCTAAATTCTCTAATGAATTATTAGATTGTTTTGCTAATATTTATTCAAATAATGATAATTATCCACCACATGAGTTATTAGATACCATACCAAGAAGACTTAATGGTGTAAGGCTTGAATCGTTTGAAAAGAAGAAAAGAAAGAAGCTTATTATGTAAAAGAGTTTTTAAAACTCTTTTTTATTTATAAACATTATGTGTTATTATTGACATGCGTAATAATAACACATATAATGAAATTAGGTGATAATATGAAAGCAAATAATCCTTTATATAAGAACCAAGGGATTCATGTAATAATCTCACTATTCACGGTTGAAAAAGGTGTAACAAAAGTATTACTTATTAAGAGAAAGAATCTTCCATATACCAATATGTGGGCTTTAGTTGGTGGAGCTTTATATAATAATGAAAATATTGAAGATGGTATGAAGCGGGAAGTGTTTGAAAAAACAGGTATAAAAGATATCGAAATATATTTTTCAAATGTATTTGGTAGAGTTGATCGTTCTCCCATTATGAGAATGATTGCTCTTTCGTATATTGGTGTAATTGATAGTGAAAAGGTAGCGGTGTTAAAAGACACATTAAAAACATCTGATTCTGATTGGGTATCGACAGATAGGGTACCGAAACTTGCTTATGATCATAATGAAATATTAACAGAGGCGCTCAATACATTAAAAACGAAGATTTTGAGTTCTGATATTTTAAAAACATTATTTCCTAATGGATTTACGCTCCCAGAAATTCAAAAAACCTATGAATCTATATTAAATAAGAAGTTTGATAGACGAAATTTTAGAAAAAAGTTGTTAAGTTTTGATTTAATTATTGATACTAATGAATATGTAACCTTTGAAGGAAAAAAACCTGCTAAATTATATAAGTTTAGAAATAAAAGTAGTGATAAAAATGTATTTTAAAACAATGCATTTTTAAAACAAATAATAAGTGTAAAAAATACACTTGAATAGGAGGAGTTTAAATGATTTATTTATTAAGACATGGCCTTGATGATGAAGAATATATTGGTGGTTGGAGTGCTGGAGATTTAACAGAGGAAGGTAAAAAACAAGTTCAACAAATTAGTAAGTTTATCGCTTTAAATAATTTAGACATTGAGCAAATTTATTCAAGCGATATAAAGAGGGCTGTTAGTAGTAGTGAAATAATAGGACAAGAATTAAAGTTAAAACCTATTTACGTTAAAGAATTAAGAGAATTAGATAAGGGTGATTTGACAGGGTTACTTATAAAAGACGCTAAGAGGATGTATCATGAATACTTTGATAATTTAGATATTTATACAAGATACCCGAACGGAGAATGTATGCTTGATTTATATAAGAGAGTTAAACATTTATTTACGGGTTTGCTTGAGAAAGATAAAACTTTAATTATTACGCATAGAGGGGTAATAAATATGGTTTACTTTTTATTGAATGATATCCCCCTAGATATGAATAAAGAGCGGTTTGGTGTTACGCATGCTTCCTTGCATGAAATTGATCCTACAAACAAATTAATAAGAAAATTAAATAATATTGGAGGGATAAAATGAATAAATCTTTATTTAAAATAGTTTTAACAGGTGGTCCTTGTGCTGGTAAAACAACAGCTTTCTCTAAAATAGAGGAGGATTTAACAGAAAAAGGATATCAAGTATTTGTTGTATCTGAAAGTGCTACAGAATTGATTAAAGGTGGTATTAGACCCTTTGGAAATAACTCTTTTGATTTTTTAGAATTCCAGAATTTGATATTACAATACCAATTAGGTAAGGAAAAAATATATGAAAATGCTGCTATGTCAATTCCTAACAATAAGAAATGTGTCATCTTATATGATAGAGGGGTTATGGATAATAAGGCCTATCTTGATCAACAAAAGTTTATTGAATTATTAAATAGATATCAACTAAATGAATTATCTCTATTGGATAATTATGATATGGTAATTCATTTAGTTACGGCTGCTGATGGAAAAGAAGAATATTATACTCTATCTAATAATACAGCTCGATCTGAAACAGCAGAAGAGGCTAGAATGTTAGATAAAAAAACAATCAATGCTTGGGCGGGGCATAACAATTTAAAAATAATAGATAATAGTACAGGGTTTGAAGAAAAACTTAATAAAGTAACAGATGCTATATCCAACTTGCTAGGGCATCCTATTTCTATTAGACAACAACGAAAATATAGAATAGATTTATCTAATTCAAATTTAGATTTCTTAAAGACTAATAATTGTTCAAAAATAAAAATAGAACAGACATATTTAGTTAATATGGGTCCTTATGATGGTTATGAGGAAAGGTTAAGAAAAAGAACTTATCAAAATAAAAATTCATATTATTATACTATTCAAAAACATGAGTCTGATGGTTTTTCTAAAATAGTAACAGACAGGAAAATTACTGAGGCTGAATATTTTACAAGAATGGATATGTGTGAGGCGAAAAATACCATTAAGAAAATAAGATATTCCTTTGCTTTGAATAAACAGTATTTTAAATTAGATGTTTTTGACGAGGAGGAGTTGGTTATTTTAGAAATTGAGCCAACTATTGAAAATCAAACAATCCACATTCCAGATGACTTATATGTTATTGAGGAAGTTACAAATGATTTTAAATATAAAAATTATAATCTTGCAGATAATAAGCAAAAACAAAAATGCTTAGTAAGAAAATCTTGTTAAAATAATTGTTGCAATTTATTTATTTGTGCTATAATATGTATCCGTGGAGTGATTACAATGTTTGAAAAGCAAAAAGATGAACTGTGTTTGACGGATGGTACATATTATTTCTGTGAGACAGAAATTCCTAATCAATTTTATTTTTGGCGTGTCGATGGTGGCCCAATTGGTTATGTTGGTGAAATTCCAGTATTTATGTATGAAAAATATTTACAATTAGAAAAGCCTGGAAATAAAATTAGAATTAGTAATATAATATTTGATAAATCAAGTGATGACTCTTGTACACGAATTACATTTTATCCTCTTGAACTTGTGGATAATATGGAAGTAGAACAAGCAAACAAATCTTTTGGTCAAAAAGTAAAATCATTATTTGCAAGAACACATAGATAATATTATTTTGAAAAAATATATTGGTAAATTAGTCATTTTATTAAACAATTTAAAAATTATACGTATTATGATAATAAGTCTAATTAAATGAGTATATTTGTTTGACTTGCATGATAATTCATGATACAATTTTTGATAGTTAGACCTCGGTCTACAACCGCACGACAAAGGTTTTAAACATTTAGATGTACCTTTTAGAGGCGAGTCTTAGTTTAAAGGGAGGTAAGTTATGAAAGCTATTATTGAAACTGGTGGAAAACAATATTATGTTGAAGAAGGTTCTGAAATCTATGTTGAAAAATTAGATAATGAAGTTGGAACTGAAGTAAAATTTGATAAAGTATTAATGATAAATGGTGTTGCAGGACATCCATATCTTGATAAAGTTGTTGTTACAGGTGAAATTTTAAAACATGGAAAACAAAAGAAGATTACAATTTTTAGATATCGTCCTAAAAAAGATTCACATAAGAAACAAGGACATAGACAACCATATACCAAAGTTAAAATTACAAGTGTTAAGTCATTATAGGTATTTGTAATGATTAAGATTAGAATTTTAAAAGAAGATAATAATATTAAAAAGATTTCTATAACTGGTCATTCTGGTTATGAAGAAGCAGGTAAGGATATTGTATGTGCTGCTGTTAGTAGTACTGCTATTACGACTGTTAACAATATTTTGTCTTTAGACAAAACTATAGATTATATAGAAAGTAATGGAAGTTTAATAATCGTTGTTACTAAAACAGATAAAGTTACTCAAAAATTACTTAATAATATGGTATCTATGTTAAGTGAATTAGAAAATGACTATAAAAAATATATTCAAATAATATAAGGAGGTGTAGATCGTGTTAAAGTTTAATATTCAATTATTTGCACATAAAAAAGGCCAAGGTTCTACGACTAATGGTCGTGATTCAGAATCTAAGAGACTTGGAGCTAAAGCTGCTGATGGTGAATTTGTTTCAGGGGGTTCAATCCTCTATCGTCAACGCGGAACTAAAATATATCCTGGTAATAATGTAGGTATTGGTAAGGATGATACTGTATATGCTAAGATAGCTGGTTTTGTAAAGTATGAACAAGTTGGCAAAAGCCGTAAACAAGTAAGTGTATATGAAGCAAAATAAGACTTAAAGTCTTATTTTTTGGATAAAGAGGTGATAATATGTTTGTTGACGAAGTGACAATTAAGTTAGAAGCTGGTAAGGGTGGAGATGGATGTACTGCTTTTCGTCGTGAGAAGTATGTTCCTGATGGTGGCCCAGATGGCGGTAATGGTGGTCGTGGTGCTAATATAATTTTTAAAGTTGATGAAGGCCTTAGAACGTTACTTGATTTAAGATACAGAAGTATTATTAAAGGTCGTAAGGGGGAAAATGGATCTGGTAAAAATAAAACAGGTGCTAAGGCAGAAGATATCATTATCAAAGTACCTCTTGGTACTGTTGTAAAGGATGTTGAAACTGGTTTTATTCTAGCTGATTTAACTCATAAAAATGATGAAGTGATTGTTGCAAATGGTGGTCGTGGTGGCCGTGGTAATAGAGCTTTCGCGACAGCTTCTAATCCTGCTCCTGATATTTCGGAAAATGGGGAGCCTGGTGAAGTAAAGACTCTTAAAATAGAATTAAAGTTATTAGCAGATGTTGGTCTTGTAGGTTTACCAAGCGTTGGAAAATCTACTATTCTATCGATGATTTCAGCATCTAAACCAAAGATTGCAGCATATCATTTTACTACATTATCGCCTAATTTAGGCGTAGTTAAAACTACTGATAACCGTTCCTTTGTTGTAGCTGATTTACCTGGTTTAATTGAGGGTGCATCACAAGGAGAAGGTCTAGGAGATCGTTTCTTAAGACATATTGAGCGTACTAGAGTAATTGCTCATATAATTGATATGAGTGGTTATGAAGGACGTGATCCATATGATGATTATGTCACAATTAATAATGAATTAAAGCAATATAATGCTGTTTTACTTGATAGGCCTCAAATCGTAGTTGCGAACAAAATGGATATTGAGGGAGCTACAGAAAACCTTGAGAAATTTAAGAGTAGGGTTGATGTACCCGTTTATGAAATTAGTGCGATTCAGAATAAAGGTTTAGATAAAGTGTTGATTGCTTTGGCAGATATTTTAGATACTACACCTAATATGTCTTTATATAAAGAAGAAGCTTTCGAAAGTCATGTCTTATATAAATTCAAAAAAGAAAAACCTTTTTCAATTACTAAAGAAGATGATTATTGGATTGTAAGAGGAGACGATGTTGGACGTTTATTTAAAATGACAAAATTCACATCTGATGAAGCTACTCTTCGTTTTGCTAGAAAACTTAAATCTTTTGGTATTGATGATGAACTTAAAAGACTTGGTGCTGAAGATGGAGATATAGTTAAAATAATGAATTATAATTTCGAATATAGAGAATAATAATCTCTATATTTTTTTGTAACTTATTAGTTTCGTGATATAATTTAGATAGGTGATTTTATGTATTCATATATATATGGAAAAGTAGTAGAAATTAATTCTACTTATATAACTTTAGATAATAACGGTGTTGGTTATAAAGTCCCAACTCCTAATCCTTATGTCTTTCATGAAGGGGAGTTTTATACTGTTTATATCTATCAACATGTAAGAGATGATGAATTATCTTTATACGGATTTAAAAGTAAGGAAGAAAAAGATTTGTTTTTAAAACTTATTGAAGTAAAAGGTTTAGGTCCTAAGATGGCTTTACCAATACTTGCTACAGGATCTGTAAATGGAATAATTGATGCTATCGAAAGAGAAAACATCTTATATTTAAAAAAATTTCCAAAGATAGGTGACAAGGTTGCTAAGCAAATTATTCTGGACTTAAAGGGAAAGTTAACCTCTAATGTTGAAAATACAACTATGGATAATAATGATGAATTATCACTTGTTTTAAAAGGACTTGGTTATAAACAACAAGATATAAACAAAGTTATTTCTAAAATAAATCATGATAATTCAATTGAAGAGCAAGTGAAAGAAGCATTAAAATTATTTTTAAAGTAGGTGAAAGAGATGGATGAGCGTATTATAACTAGTCATAAGTTAGAAGAAGATACTTTTGAGAAGAGTATTAGACCTGATAGTATCGATGAATATATTGGACAGTCTGATGTTAAAGAAAACTTAAAAGTCTTTATAGAAGCTGCTAAAATGCGTGATGAACCTCTAGATCATGTTTTACTGTATGGTCCTCCAGGACTTGGCAAAACCACACTTGCTTATATCATTGCTAATGAACTTGGCTCTAATATTAAGACGGCAAGCGGTCCTACCATTGAAAAGAGTGGTGATTTAGCAGCTATTTTATCAACTCTAGAACCAGGTGACGTTTTATTTATTGATGAAATACATCGTATGCCAAGATATATAGAAGAGATTCTTTATCCAGCAATGGAAGATTTCACTTTGGATATTATTGTAGGTGGTGAAGGAAGTTCTCGTAATATAAAGATTGACTTACCACCATTTACTTTAGTAGGTGCTACAACCAGAGCAGGTGATTTATCTAGTCCTTTGAGAGATCGTTTTGGTATAATTTCGAAATTAAATTATTATACAGTTCCAGAACTTTTTGAAATTATTAAGAGAACAGGTAGAGTAATGGAGGTTGCAATTGATGATGATGCAGCTTTAGAACTTGCTAAGCGAAGTCGTGGAACACCACGTATTGCTAATAGATTGTTTAAACGTGTTCGTGATTTTGCTTTGGTTTTAGGTAATGGTAGTATTGATTTAGATATTATTAAAACGTCACTTGGACGTTTAAAAGTTGATGAACTTGGTCTTGATGAAACTGATCATCAATTATTAATGACAATTATTACTAAGTTTAATGGTGGACCTGTTGGCATAGAAGCAGTAGCGTCATCTATCGGGGAAGAAATGACGACGATAGAAGATGTTTATGAGCCTTATCTATTACAAATAGGTTTTATGAAAAGAACTGCTAGGGGACGTATTGTGACTGAACTTGGATATCAACATTTAAAAATAAATAAAGATGGTACATTATTTTAAACTAGGAGGTTAGACATGAAAACAAATGATTTTGACTATGAGTTACCAGAGTCTTTAATTGCTCAAACGCCTCTTCAAAAGCGTGATGAGTCAAAACTTTTTATCTTAGACAAAGAGACAGGTAAAACTGAACATAAAGAATTTAGTAACATTATTGATTATTTAACAAGTAATGATGTCTTGGTTTTGAATGATACAAAGGTCCTTCCAGCTAGATTAATAGGGGTAAAAGAGGAAACAAATGCCATAATTGAAATCCTTCTTTTAAAGAATATAAAGGATGATGAATGGGAATGCCTTGTTAAACCTGCTAAAAGAATTAAAGTGGGTACAATTGTTACCTTTGGGGATGGACAATTAAAGGCTTGTTGTATCGAAGTATTAGATGAAGGTATAAGAATATTTAAAATGATATATGAAGGAATTTTTTATGAGGTATTAGATAAGCTAGGTGATATGCCACTCCCGCCATATATTCACGAAAAATTAAAAGATAAGGACCGTTATCAAACAGTTTATGCTCATCATCCGGGAAGTGCGGCAGCTCCAACGGCGGGACTTCACTTCACTAAAGAACTTATTGCTAAGATTGAAGCAAAGGGAATTAAAATTCTTTTTATTACTCTTCATGTTGGTCTTGGAACGTTTAGACCTGTACAAGTAGATGATGTTAACAATCATAAAATGCATAGTGAATATTATGAAATGAGTAGAGAAGTAGCTGAATATTTAGCAGAAGCTATAGCTAGTGGTAAGAGAATTGTTAGTGTTGGTACCACGACAACCAGAACACTTGAAGCGATAGCAAATAAATATGGAACATTCAAAGAATGTAGTGGCTGGACTGATATATTCATTTATCCAGGTTATGAATTTAAAGCTGTAGATGCTTTAATAACTAATTTTCACTTACCTAAATCAACTCTTGTTATGCTTGTTAGTGCTTTTGCGGGTAAAGATAATATAATGAATGCTTATAAAGAAGCAGTGGAAAAAGAATATCGTTTCTTCTCATTTGGAGACAGCATGTTTATAAAATAAAAAAGCTTATTTTTTTGATAAGCTTTTTGTATGTCCTTTAGCATTTGTTTCTAATTCTTTATAATAAAGATTAGGAAATGACAATATCTCAGTTATTTTTTGAGTAGCAATAGTTGGTGAAATGTAATATGATTGTGATATATTATTAATTATGTTGTTCCAATCACTAACCAAGATCTTTTTTCTTAAATTAAATGAAAAGATAATTCTCCTAATATCTTGTTGGTTAATATATTTGTCACAAGAATTTAAAATAGATTGTGAGAACAAATCATTATTTGTAATAATTAAATTCAATTTAAAAAAAGTTTTCTCTACATCTGTTTTAAGAAGACCTTCTTTTTTTCTGTATGCATAATCAGCAAGGCCTCTTCTTATATCAAACGTAAATGATGGAGCAGTAACATCTCTGTTTCTGATAACTTCCTCACGATAAACTTTTTTTGCAAAAGCAACTGTTTCTAAATATTGTTCTTCACTCATTGTTTTAAACATAAAAACTTCCCCTTTGTGAAAACATACCTGTATTATACTACAATCTTTTTTAAAAGTAGTAGTTAAAAAAAGAATTAGTTATAACTAATTCTTTATTTTAATATATTAACTTACTCTCCTGAATTGTTTTGGTTCATAGACTCTCATATAAGTTGTTATTTCTTCGACTTTTTCTCTAATAATTTGTTCGTTAATGTAATATCCTTTTGATAAATTGGTTATTATTCGATCACATCTGCTTTTTATACCAGGTTGATCTGATTGGAAGTACTCTTTTAATTTGTCCATATCATCATGCATAAATTCAATAAAAAAGTTTGTCTTTAATTGCTCATAAAATAAATTGTTATCACGGAATAACAGATTTAATTCAAAAATCTTTTTAGCTTCTTCAGGATTGTATTTAATTATGCTTTTGTTATCTTGATTCTTAGTAAATAAATTTTTTTCAAAGAAACTACTATATTGTTTATAAGCCTTTTCAACGTTATCTCTTTCTCTTGTTAAATCATTTGGACTGCCAGGTTTAACTTCTACATTTTTCAAACGAATAACTTTAGATAATTCAACAATTTCTTCATATTGTTCTTTAGTAATTGATTTAAACATATACACACTCCCTTTATTTAATAATCTTCCTACTCTTTAATCTTAACATAGTATTTATTTGTAATCAAGCAATTTGTAAACCTGTTGTCAAATATAAATTCTCGTTATTTTAAATATTTGTAAATATTAAAGTTTATTACTAAATCCCTTTATGAAAACAGAATAATGTATTATACTATTAATTGCACATTTATTTCCCTTAGGAGGTATCTAAAATTATGAAAATAAAATATGAATTAAAACATAAAGAAAAGAACACTAATGCCAGATATGGAATTTTAAATACAAATAGGGGTTCTTTTGAAACCCCTATGTTTATGCCGGTAGGAACCCAAGCTACAGTAAAATTACTTAATCCAGAGGAACTTAAAGCTGTTAATTCTGCTGTTATTTTAGCAAATACTTATCATTTATGGCTAAGACCAGGTGAAGATGTTATTGAAGCTGCTGGGGGTCTTCATAAATTTATGAATTATGATGGACCAATACTTACTGATAGTGGAGGTTTCCAAGTGTTTTCTTTAGCGGACTCGCGTCAAATTAAAGAAGAAGGAGTACATTTTAAAAGTCATATTGATGGTAGTGCTTTATTTCTAACACCGGAAATGTCAATCAACATTCAACAAAAACTTGGAGCAGATATAGCTATGAGTTTTGATGAATGTCCTGCGTATCCTTCAACTTATGAATATATGAAGGATAGTGTAGAACGTACTTTAAGATGGGCTAAAAGAGGACTTGATGTTCATACAAGAGAAGATCAATCATTATTTGGAATTGTTCAAGGTGGGGAATATGAAGATTTAAGAAAACATAGTGCTATCGAAACAGTTAAGATGAATTTTGATGGTTATTCAATTGGTGGTACTAGTGTTGGCGAAGATAAAGTTACAATGTATAAAATGATCGATTATTCAACACCTTATTTACCTTCAGATAAACCAAGATATTTAATGGGAGTTGGTGATCCCTTAGATATATTAGAGGGCGTAGAACGAGGTGTTGATATGTTTGATTGTGTTCTGCCAACTAGAATAGCAAGACATGGTAATGCTTTTACAAGAATTGGTAAAATAAATCTTCGTAATGCTAAATATAAGATGGATTTTACACCACTTGAAGATGAATGCGATTGTTATGCTTGTAAAAACTTTACAAGAGCATATATCAGACATTTATTAATTGCTAATGAAGGTTTAGGTGGAAGATTATTATCAATCCACAATATTAGATTTTTAACTAAATTGACTGAAGATATAAGAGAAAGTATAAAAAATGATTCTTTTCTTGAATTTAAGAAATCATTTATAGATAAATATAAAAGGAAGTGATTAAATGCAAATACCTAACTTTAAGGAATCTAAAAAAAGAGGCCTTAGTAAGATTAATGTTATTAGAGATAAATATGAGATTGGTGATGAATTAACAAACTTAGGGGTTGGTAAAAAATATTTTATTAAAACCTATGGCTGTCAAATGAATATAAGAGATACGGAAACGATAAAAGCATTATTAGAAGGGATGTCATATACTCAAACCGATAATTACGAAGAAGCAGATTTGATGTTATTAAATACTTGTGCTATTAGAGAAAATGTCCACAACAAAGTATTTGGTATGTTAGGAAGATTTAAGCACTTAAAGATGACAAGACCAAATATTATTGTTGGAATGTGTGGTTGTATGGCTCAAGAGGAAGTTGTTGT
>DHQC01000011.1:28421-28605 GCA_002411005.1 Caryophanales bacterium UBA5348
TGTTATAGGAACTCATAATATGCACAGGTTACCAATTGTTTTAGGTGACGCTGTAAAAAAGCAAAATTTAGAAGTTGAAGTATGGAGCAAGGAAGGGGACATTATTGAAAATGTTCCAGTTAAGCGTGATAGTAAATATAAAGCTTGGGTAAATATAATGTATGGTTGTGATAAGTTTTGTACT
>DHQC01000011.1:28828-29028 GCA_002411005.1 Caryophanales bacterium UBA5348
GCTTATGGAAAAGATTTTGATGATTTTGATTATAAGATGGAGAATTTGCTTGAGGATATAAGCAAAACAGGTATTAATAGAATAAGATTTGTTACTAGTCATCCTTGGGATTTTACTGATGGAATGATAGAAGTTATAAAAAATAATTCTAACATCATGCCCTATTTTCATTTGCCAATTCAAAGTGGTAGCAATAAAAT
>DHQC01000016.1 GCA_002411005.1 Caryophanales bacterium UBA5348
TTAAAACTAACTGCCTCACTTTTTGATATTTTAATTGCCTTTCTACTTGCTTTAAGCATATTTCGCTTTCTTAAAATGTTTTTTTTTCTAAAGAACCTAAGACCTAAGAAATCAAGGTCACGTTTTTTAATCTCAAATATTTGATAATTATGTTTTACCTCTAATTTTTCTGCTTTTAAAAATCCTTTTATACTATCTAACATTTTTTTAATTCTTTTTTGTTACCATCTAAAATAACCAAATCATCTACATATCTAATATAGTATTTAGCGTGCAAATCCTCTTTAATAAAATTATCTAAATCTGTTAAAAAGAAATGGAAAACCAACCACTCGTATAATTATCCAAAGGAATACCAGTGCAATCACTGTCAACAATACTATTAATAAGCCACAAAGTATCTTTATCTTTAATTATTTTGATAAATTTATTCTTTATTATTGTCTTGTCAATTGATGGATAAAATTTCCTAATATCCATCTTTAAACAATATTTAGTGTTTTTAATATCTCTATCTAACCACCTACGCAGATGCTTATGCCCAAAGGATGTTCCTCTTCTTGGAATGCTACCACAGCTATACAAATAAAACTTCTTTAACAAAATAGGTTCTAAAACTTGCATTAAACAGTAATGAATTACTTGATCAGGAAAATATCTAGGTTTAGATATCTCTCTAAACTTCTTATTTCCACTATCATAAATTATAGAAATTTTATATTTTGAAGGAACATAAGATTTCTCACTTAACATTTTGTATATTATTTCCGTATAATGTTCAATATTATCATATACTTTAATTACATTAATCCGTTTTCTTTTACCTTTAGAAGAATTAATAATAGCTTTTCTAATATTATCTTTATCTATTATTTGTTCATATAAATATCCAATTCTTTTCATTAATTACCCCACAAATCTTATTAACCTTAAGCGTCGTTCGAGATGTTACCTACTAGCCACTTCCTTTTTGCGGTCTAATTTTCACCAAGTGGTGAGGATAATAAAGTGCAAAATAAATTTATAATTTTAATTTAATTTGTTAATAAGGTGACGCGACCCGATATTGATGTTAGTATTAGTTGCCCCATTATTGAGGTTCCAGTACGAGGCGCCTGCATTAGTTCCATTATTCCAGTTACCACCGAGAAGCGCAAACTACACAGCACACAGGCCAGCATGCACTTTAAAACCCTTTTATATTAATATTTTAATATACTTATTTTCACGAATTGTAATTTCTGCTTTACGCAGGAAGAAAGCCAATCACTGTGGTCGTAAACTCCCTTGCTTTTGGCGTGGGGAAAAATCCCCCATCACCCCCTAAAAAGGTGTTTTAAGGAGACGCGACCCGAAACTGAGGGCAGTAATAGTAGCCCCATTATAGAAGGTCCAGTACGAGGCACCTGCAGCAGTACCATCAGACCAGCGACCACCGAAAAGCGCAATTCGATTACCAGATGCTTGGTAGTAATAATCTTTATATTGACCTGAACCTACAGTAGTTGGTAATTGGATAAATGGATGGTTTTTATCATATCCCATCGTTAATACATATCCATTGGTGTTAGCATTTACATAGCCCACTTTAACATAATCACCAGCATATGTATATGAATCATATGCGGTTGCATTTCTTGATACATACGCTTGATTATCTGCTTTAATATTAATTCCGTCCACGAATTGCCATAGGTTTCCGTAGAAATTTTCTATTCCACGATACTTCATTGCATATTTACCATCACTATTAGATATTAATGAGCCTGATTTAGCTGTTACATCATCAGTTGTTCCTGATGCTAGGGGTTTATCGTTGGATGTATTGCCTTTCATTATACTTTGGCTATCTAGTGTTGCAAACTCAATATAGAATAATGTTTGGAGTATATCTACAACATGTACATCAAGTATTTGATAACCCAAAATATTTGAATCCAGATCATTATTTGCTTGTGCATAAGCTCTAAATTCTGTAATGTTTTTACTTACTAGCGGATTTTTGCCTGATTTAGATTCTAGTTTACTTGTACTTGTATCTAATGAGGCATTATATTTACCTACTAATACATAAGAAAATATTTGACCTGTTCCTTCATCTACAAAACATGCCGGCAAATAATAGTCGGTATCTTTTTGTTTTTTAGATATCTGCCATGTCCAGGCAGTGTCTGTTACTGTTTTCTTAATATAAAATTTTGGTATTTTAATAAATTGATTGCCATATTCATCAGTCACTTCAACCATTTCCGAATATATTTCAGCAGTGTCAAAATTATTTGTTACCTTCTCATTTCCAACACCAACCTGAACTGTTAATAGAGATTTTGCATCGTCAGTTCTTGTGAATTTTCCATCTGTTATATTCCAAGATAGACCGTAAACTTTCGTATTATTAACAACTAGGTTATTACTTGAAGTTACAGTTATACCGTCTTTTATGATTGTCGTTGTAATTTTATCATCATTTAATTCGATTCCTACTTCATCAAAAGTTGAACCATCAATATCTAATTCTTGTTTTATATTTGATTTATTTACAGTACTACAATCCCACCTTGAATCCATACCATATTTTAACACAGCAGCCCGTTGTACTAATTTTACTTGATCTTCAAGTGCTCCTAGTTTAGCTGATTCTACGATTCTCGATATACCAGGGACTGCTATTACTAAAATTATTGCAAGTATTATTATAACAGCCAATAACTCGATTAAAGTAAAACCTTTTTTCATTCAAACATCACTCCTGCTATACTATTATTTAACTAATAGTAACACATATATATTTTTAAGTCAAAAAAATTATCGTACATCATTTACGCATTATTTAATTTAAAGAAAAACAAAAAAAGAGCCTTAGCTCTTTAAAAACATTTCCCTTTCATCTTTAGAAAAATGCTCAATTGCATATCTCAACATTGTTCTAGGCATAGTTTTATGATAATCCAGAAGAAAGTTATATAAAATAGTACGATCTTTTTTACCAACTTCCCTTAGCATCCAACCTACAGCTTTATGAATAAGATCCTCCTTACTATCAAGTAAAATCTTAGAGATATTTATGGTATCATCAAACATATTCTTTTTTATAAAATAATGGGTTGAAATGATAGCTATTCTCTGCTCCCATAAGTCTTGACTAACAGCTAAATCATAGATAATTGTTTTATCTAAATTATTTTCATATAAATAGTAACCTAATATATATGAAGCTGAAGAATCAACTAAATCCCAATTATCAACATACTTAGTATTTTTCAGGTATAGTTTTACAATTTTCCCTTGTTCTTGAACATTACTTTCCTTTATTTTATAAGTTAAAAGAAGAAGAGAAGACAACCTTACTTCATGAAACTCGCTATGTAGTAGGCTTTCTATCTCTTCTAAGGTTATATTTTTATAATGTTTTTTCACTATATTTCTTTGGATCGGAACAGTAATACCTAAAAACTTATCACCATAACCATATTCTCCTTTTGCAGTTTTAAAAAATCTACTTAAAAATACAGCTTTTTCATCATTTCTCTGATTATATAATTCATCAAATAAAGTTGACATATTATTCTTCTGTTGGATATAGTTCTTTTTCAACAATAGGAATTAATTCTTCCATCAGACCTGGATCAACTTCATTGTAAACTTCTTTGCCTTCTTCATCACGA
The DNA here is from genome assembly GCA_002411005.1 of Caryophanales bacterium UBA5348. Taxonomy (GTDB): domain Bacteria; phylum Bacillota_I; class Bacilli_A; order RF39; family UBA660; genus DHQC01. The sequence continues at coordinate 3,666 of DHQC01000016.1, forward strand.
ACAACTTCAAATACATAAATATGTCCATCACATTCTTCATCATCTTCGTGGCAATCACAATTACTTCCACATTCACAATCGTCATTATCATTTTCTTCACAATCGTGTTCTTCGTCTTCATCATCTTCCTCGCAGCAACATTCCTCATTACAAGAACAATTGCCTTCATATAGAACCGCATATTTCTTATCTTTATAATCAAATTCTTTAACTATTTCTAATTCGTATTCGACTCCATCTTCGTCAACTAATACTGCTAATTTAACTTCTTTTTCCATAATTCTTTCCTCACTTTCTTATCATAATAAGTATAACATAATTATATATTTTTTGTATATATTTTTATTTTCTCTTTCCCCTATAATTCGAGCTTTTTTTATCCCTTGGAATAAAATTCTTTCTATTGTCATCCTTTGAAGCATAATTTCTTTTACTACTATAATTACTCTTTCTTTTACCAGAATCCCTATAACCACGATTATTTTGTTTCTTAGGTCTACCACTTGACATTTCAATCGCTACTTTACGATTATTATATACAACACCGCTAATACTATTTAATAAGATTTGACTTTTCTCCATCGGAACATTAAAGAATGAGAATTTATCAAATAATTCGATGTTTTCAATATCATTTCTTGTTACTTCTGCATTCTCAATAACGAAATTTTCTAAACCACTTTTATTTAAATTATCCATTTTTCCTAAATTAATAAACATTCTTACTGTATTAGAAGTACTTGTATCAATCTCTTCTTTATTTATATCACCCATTTGTTGTTCTAATAAATAATAAGCTATATCAGATATAGTTAGATCTGTATTAGCATCTAAATAATCATTAATATATTTAGAATATTCACTAGTTTTATTAGCTTCAACACCAGATAATAATCTTTTTACCTTTGTCTCAATAATATGATCAACTGTAGGAATAATAAATTTTTCCATTTTAGCTTTTGTGTATTTTTCAATATACTTTATTTTGCCATATTCTCTAGCTGTAATAAAGGTAATTGAAATACCCTCTTTGCCTGCTCTACCTGTTCTACCAATACGGTGAACATAATATTCATCATCAATAGGTACATCGTAATTAAACACAACTTCAATATTGTTTACATCAATACCACGAGCTGCTACGTCGGTAGCTATTAACAATTGTAACTTGTTATGTTTAAATTTATTTAATACATTATCACGAGCACTTTGTCTCATATCACCATGAAGAGCTTCAACTGAATAACCACGCATTTGCATAGCGCTTGTTAATTCGTCAACTCTCTTTTTAGTGTTACAAAAGATTAACCCTAATTTTAAATCCATACTACTAATAAGACGATCTAATAATTCTGTTTTTTTACTATCATTTATTTCTATGTAGTATTGTTTAATGTTAGAAACAGTTAAAGTCTCATGTTTTATTTCGATTTGAAGAGGATTATGTTGGTAAGATTCAGCTATATGTTTAATTTCCTTAGACATCGTTGCTGAAAACAAAATAGTTTGTCTATCTTCACTTGCTTTTCCTAAAATGGTATTTAAATCTTCTCTAAAACCCATATTAAGCATTTCATCAGCTTCATCTAAAACAATAGCTTTAATATTGTTCAATTTGATAGTTCTTCTTCTAATATGGTCTAAAATACGTCCTGGAGTTCCAACAATAATTTGTGGTTTTTTCTTTAATAGGAAAATTTGCTTTTCTATTTGTTGACCACCATATATAGGAGCTACTCTGATACCTTCTTTAAACTTAAGTAAAGATGTTATTTCTTCACATGTTTGAAGGGCTAATTCTCTTGTTGGTGATAAAATAAGTGTTTGGATATTATAATCCTCAACATCTATTTTTTCTATAATGGGGATTGCAAACGCTATTGTTTTACCTGTCCCCGTTTGAGCTAGACCTAAGACATCTTCACCGTTTAAAATAGGTTCTATAGCTTTTGTTTGGATTGCTGTAGCTTCTTCATAACCTTTTTCAGCTAAAGCTCTCTTCACATTTTCTGATATTGGCATATCACTAAATTTTTTATTATTCATACATACTCTCATTTCCGTGTTGAAATATAATTTCATACAACTGCGCTAGTTTAACATAAATTCAGATTTATTACAACTATTTTCTTTAAATACTCATTATTGCTCATTTTTAATAATATATAATCTTCCACTTTGATAAAAAGCATAAAAAATGTTATTTAAAGTTACATTTTCACTTTTAATTATTTTGTCTATCCATTTATCATCTTTATGTAAAAGTTTTAAAGATGGATATTGAACCATTCCATCCAAAATAATTGGTAAAGGAATATCACTGTCTTTTTTATTATATCCAAATGTTGATAATTCACCACGATTATCTAAAAAAGCATATTCAACCGTTTCAACACTATTAATATTACGTTGCTTAAGCTCCTCTAATAAGTCCTCAAGTTTATATCGTCTATTAATCATTTCTCTATAATTTAATTTTCCTTTGGAGATAATTGTTGTAGGGATACTTTCAAACATATATTTAAAAGTTGGTAACCGAGGGTGTATATAAGTCAATAGAAATTGTAAGCCTACCAAAAAAAATATTGTTATAGCTATATAAGTAAATGATTCATTATTAATTTGATTACTTATACTTATAATGTTTGATAAAATAAGAAAAACAATAAGGTCTGTTATACTAAGATCACTGATTTTTCTTTTACCCATAAACCTAAAAACAATAATTATCAAAATATATATAGCTACTAATTCTAACAAAACCATTAAAATATTCAAATTAATCACCTATTAAATTATGAGCTAAGTTATATATTTTTATACAAATGAATATAATTTGTTAGGTGATTAAATTGAAAATATATTTAAAAGCTTTAGCTTATATGAGCATTAGCATTTTAGGACTAATTTTAATCCTAACTATTTTCCATTACTTTAATTTGTTAGGAGATAAAGTTGTTGATATTACAAAATTACTAATTGTTATATTATCAGTTGGTGTTGGTGGCTATATTGTTGGTAACTCAGCTCTACAACATGGATGGTTAGAAGGGCTTAAATTTTCAGGTATCATTATTGTAATATTTTTCTTATTAACATTAATATTTAAATTAGGATTATCCTATAATACCATTATTTATCACTTTATTATTATGGGTGCTTCCACCATTGGTAGTATGATTGGAATTAATTTTAAAGAAAAAGATAGCACTAAATAATAAAGGACATAATATATGTCCTTTATTATTTATTTATTTATTCAAATCTCAACCGC